>JBKJUA010000164.1:0-10168 GCA_046590305.1 Bradyrhizobium sp. | reverse complement strand
AGCCATCTCTCGGGCGTGAATCGGTCGGCGTTTCCCCAATATTGCGTGACGAATTGAGTGGCCGCGCCGCTGCGGCAGGATAGCCGGGTGCCGCGCCTTAGACCCCTACCCCAGAGGCACGCGTGCCCGGCTATTCGCGCGCGGCATGCTCGCCGCAATCCGCGCTAGTCGAGCCCGCGCTCGCGGCTCAGCCGCACCATTTCCTCGATGAACTTCGCCTTCTGCTTGGCGTCGAGACTCGCGAACAGCGGCTCGGCGGCATCGGCGACATTGCGCTGGTCGACCGCGCGATCGTTGAGGAACTGGGCTTCGTTGCGCATCTGCTCGATAATGTCGTCGGGAGGGTCGCGCTTGGCGCGCGCAATTCGCAAATTGAGCCGGTCGGCGCCGTTGTTGCCGAGATAATGCATCGCGCTGTTGAAGCCGGACCAATGCTTCTCCTGCTCCGGCGTCAGCTTCAATTCGGTCTTGATCCGTTCGATATTCGCGTCGCTGTTGGCGACGATCTGTTCGGCGGTCAATTGCGGAGCGCCGTCCTGGGTCAGCACGGGGTTCTGCTTGGTCCCCTTCTTTCCCTTGGCACCCTTCTCGGATTTTGCCGAGCCACCTTGTTTCTCATTCGCCGACGGCGGCGATGCCTTCTGTTGCCCGGCGCCAAGGACGCCGGTAAAGACGCCGACCACACCGCCGATCGCGCCACCCAGCACACCGCCGACCGGTCCGGCGGCCTTGTTGCCTTCGCGGGCGCCCTTTTGGACGCCCTCCACCACTTGCGCATTGGCCGTCGAGGGAGCGCTTAGAAGCAGCGCAACAACTGCGCCAAGCAAAAGGTGCAGTTTCAACCGCGCACGCGCTGCGGGTGTCGGGTTGATCATTCGTCGGTCTCCATGGTGATTTCGACAGGCCGGCCCGGGATCTGGCAGCGCTCACATTGAGTCGGACATTATCGTTTTCACATCAACCTCGTCTACGCCGCCAAGCGACGCTCGTGACGAGAAACCGCCGGCATTGGGACAAGTTATGTCGGTCGCGATGGAACCCGCGGCGCTGTTGTCCTCCCGGATGCGCGATTGCGCATCCGGGAGGACAGCGCGGCGGCATGTGTGCGGCGCAATATAATTTTCCACGCCGCGCGGGTCGGCCGTCCGCCGCAGACGCTGCAATCATCGGTGGATCATCGACAATCCACAGTTGCCGATTTGAGCACCATGCTGGTTCTATCGGGAGCGACACCAGATTTCTCGACAGACGCCGGCAATTCTGCTCTGATCGTCAATAACGAAGTCTCTGCGGCGTCTCGCATGGCCATCTCGGCCTGCCCGGCGGCGAAGGAAAAACAACAATAACGAGACCACACCGCATCACAATTTGGCTCACCAGGGAGAGAACGCCAATGTCACGGAAGAAACTTTCTCGCCGACAATTCGTCGCTGCTACCGCCATGTCATCGGCGGCACTGATATCAGCCCCGTTCGTTCGGTCGGCCAATGCGGCCGGCAAACTCAACATCGGTTTCTGGGATCATTGGGTGCCCGGCGCCAACAAGACCTCCACCGAGCTCGTCAATGAATGGGCCGCCAGGGAGAAGGTCGAGGTTACGATCGACTACATCCCAAGCCAGGGCAACAAGAACCTCCTGACCATCGCCGCCGAAGCCCAGGCAAAATCCGGCCACGACATTCTCGCGATGCCGTCATGGTGGCCACACGCGCAGGCGGATTTGCTCGAACCCATGAATGATATTGTCGAACCGCTGATCAAGCAGCTCGGTGAAGTCAACGGTACCACCCAATATCTCGGCAAGGCCGGCGACAAGTGGCTGGCCGTCCCAACCTGCATCGGTAGCCAGATCAAAGGGCCCTGCTCCCGCATCGATCTGATGAAGCAGCATGCCGGCATCGACGTCCAGGCCATGTATCCTGCGGGGGCACCGCCGAAAGCCGATGGTTGGACCACGGATACATTCCTGAAGGCGGCCGAGGCCTGCCACAAGGGCGGTGTTCCCTTCGGTATCGGTCTTGGCGAAACCAGCGACTCCGTCGACACCGTCGGCGCGTTTTTCCTCGCCTTCGGGGCCGAAGTCGTCGATGCCAAAGGCAACGTCGTCGTGAAGAATGACAACGTTCGGCAAGTTCTCGAATACTACAAGAAGCTGATGGCATTCCTGCCGTCCGACGCGCCGGCGTGGGACGATGGTTCCAACAACAGGTGGCTGGTTTCGGGCAAGGGCGCCCTGATCATGAATCCGCCGAGCGCATGGGCGGTGGCCAAGCGCGACGCGCCGCAGATCGCCGAGCAGTGCTGGACCCACGGCTTCCCGATCGGTCCGAAGGGCCGCTTTGCGCCCTTCCTGCCGTATTTCCACTCCGTCTGGAACTTCGGCAAGAACAAGTCGGCGGCGAAGAGCCTGCTGGTCCATATGTCGCAGCCGGCTGCGGTCGAAAAGCTGGTGGCGGCGAGCGGCGGCTACGACTTGCCGGCGTTCGAGAAACTCACCACCCTGAAGACCTGGGCAGAGGAAAGCCCGCCGAAGGGGACGCTCTACCACTACCCGAATCCGCACAAGCACCAGACGCTTTCGATCTCTGCGGCGGGAGCGCCGCCGAAGATTGCCCAGCAGATCTATACCCAGGCGACCCTGACCAAGATGTGCGTGCGCTACTACCGGGGCGAAGCCATGGATAAGACGCTGTCCTGGGCGCAAAGCGAACTCGAAGGCTTCATGCGGAGCTGAGGGAGCAGCCGCCACGGCCCGATTCGGGCCGCGGCGGCGTCCGCCTGCCAACACGATCGGGAGCCGGCGCGCGCCGGCTTCCCGACGCGGAAAAATCTCACTTATCTGAAATCAAGCTTCGCGAGGAAGATGCATCATGGTTGATGTCGCGGTTGAACGGAACAGCGCCGCCCCTGCGCGAAAGGTGCGCAAACGCGCCAGTCTGCGAACCGCGCTGAAGCGGAAATCCACCGCGGCCTTTCTGATGACGCTGCCGCTGATCCTGCTGATCTCGCTTCTGGTCATCTACCCCGCATTCTACTCGCTGCATCTGGCGACACTGAACAAGTCGATGCAACGCTTCGTCGGATTGGGAAATTTCCAGTTCCTGTTCACCCGCGAAACGTTCTGGCTGGTCGTGCAGCAGTCCTGCATTTTTGCGATCACGGCCGTGATTTTCAAGGCGCTGATCGGATTCATCGTCGCCCACTTCGTCCACAACATACCCGCGAAGGGCCAGCGCAAGTGGCGCGGCATGCTGCTGGTGCCCTGGGTGATCCCGCCGGCCATGAGCACGCTGGCATGGTTGTGGCTGTTCGATCCGTCGTACAGCGCCTTCAACTACCTGCTGGCGGGCGTCGGCGTCGACCGGATACCATGGACCGGTGAGACCGGCTGGGCCCGGTTCTCGGTCATCCTGGTGAACATCTGGGTCGGCGCTCCGTTCTTCATGATCATGTATCTGGCTTCGCTGAAGTCGGTGCCCGATCAGCTCTATGAAGCCGCCGCCATCGATGGTGCCAACTGGTGGCAGCGCATCTGGTACGTGACGCTGCCGATGATGCGCAACATCATCGCGATCACCACGCTGTTCTCCCTGATCGTCACCTTCGCCAATTTCGATATCGTGCGCATCCTGACGGCCGGCGGCCCGCTCGACCACACCCATATTTTCGCGACCTGGGCATTCCGCATAGGTATCGAGGGCGGGGACATTCCGCTGGGCGCCAGCGTCTCGCTGTTCATGATACCGATCCTCGCAATCGCGGCGGTCTTCATCCTGCGCGACATCAACAAACGTGGGAATGAAGCCTGATGACCAGCACCGCCGTGATCGACAAATCCGCGCCGACCCGCGCCGTCAAACTGAGCAGCATGAGCCGCGACCGCACCTGGGCGCTGCGATGGTCGTACTTCTTCCTCACGCTGTTCGCGATTTTCGCACTGATACCGCCGCTCTACATGCTGATTACGTCGCTGAAGACCAGCGCCGAAATCTCCGCGGCGACCAATCCGTGGTGGGTCTACCATCCGACATTGTCGAACTATGTCGAGTTGCTGACGTCGAACCAGTTCCTGACCTTCTTCCGCAATTCGGCGCTGGTCTCGATCTTCGTCGTCACCATCACCATGCTGATCAGCGTGCCGGCGGCGTTCGCGCTGGCGCGGATGCGGTTCTGGGGCTCGGCGACGCTCGCGACAGGGGTGTTTCTCACCTATCTGATCCCCGAGACGCTGCTTTTCCTGCCGCTGTTCAAGATGTTCGTGGTGTTCGGCGAACTGACCGGGATCCAGCTGATCAACAAATGGTACGTGCTGTTGATCGTCTATCCGACGCTGACCGTGCCGTTCTGCACCTGGATCATGATCGGTTACTTCGCGTCGATCCCCAAGGAACTGGACGAGGCCGCCATCATCGACGGCGCAACCTGGTTCCAGACGCTGACGCGGATCTTCATTCCGGTCGCCCTGCCCGGCCTGATCGCCGCCACCATCTTCGCCTTCACGGTATCGTGGGCGCAATTCCTCTATCCGCTGGTGTTCACGACCTCAACCGATCAGCTGGTGCTGCCTGTCGGCATCATCACCACCCTGATCAAGGGTGACGTGTTCGCCTGGGGACAGATCATGACCGGCGCCCTGCTCGGCGCCGCGCCGCCGCTGATCATTTACGCGTTCCTGATGGACTATTACATCGCCGGCCTGACCGCCGGTTCGACAAAGGGTTGAACTCAATGGCTGACGTTACGTTGCGGAAGGTTTTCAAGCGTTACGACGAGGTCGAGGCGGTGCGCGGCATCGATCTAGACATCGCCGATCATGAATTCGTGGTGCTGGTGGGACCATCGGGCTGCGGCAAGTCGACCACGCTGCGGATGATCGCGGGGCTGGAGGACATCACCGACGGCGATATCATGATCGGGGGCGACGTCGTCAACGACGTGCCGCCGAAGGACCGCGACATCGCCATGGTGTTCCAGAATTACGCGCTCTATCCGCATATGACGGTGGCGGAGAACATGTCGTTCGGACTGCGGCTGAAGCGCTATCCGAAAGCCGAGATCAAGAGCCGGGTCGATGAAGCCGCCCGCATGCTCGACATCGTCGAGCTGGTCGACCGCAAGCCCAAGCAACTGTCCGGCGGCCAGCGCCAGCGCGTCGCCATGGGCCGCGCCATCGTGCGCAATCCCAAGGTGTTCCTGTTCGACGAGCCGCTGTCCAACCTCGATGCCAAGCTGCGGGTACAGATGCGAATCGAAATCAAGAAGGTGCACCAGAAGGTTCGCACCACCACCGTCTATGTCACCCACGACCAGATCGAGGCGATGACGCTGGCCGACAGGGTCGTGGTCATGAACAACGGCCTCATCGAACAGATCGGGACGCCGAACGAACTCTATCACCATCCGGCCACCCGCTTCGTCGCCGGTTTCATCGGTTCGCCGGCGATGAACTTCATGGCCTGCAGGCTGGAGGACGTCGGCGGCAAGATGCATATCCGCCTGAGCGATCGCATCGCTTTCCCGCTGCCACCGGCCCGCGCCGAACGCTACAAGACCATCTCGCGAACCGACAAATTGCTGCTCGGTATCCGGCCTGAACATATTACCGAAGCCAGTCCCCATGCGGAGCCCGGCGTGGAGACCTTCGATGCGGTGCTCGACGTGATCGAGCCGATGGGCATGGAGACGATGATTTATTTCACGATGGAAGGCGCCGAGATCTGTGGACGGGTTAATCCCAATGCCGACGCACGCGCGGGCGCCCCGATGCGATTGGCAATAGACCTGAACAATATGCACCTGCTAAATGAGGCTACGGGCGCCGTCATTTGACGACCGCACAACCAAAAGAAGCAGGGGCGCGGGAATGACGACCAACAAGAAGAAGATTTTCATCACTGAATCGTTCTCGCAGGCCGGAAGGGTTTTGCTGCAGGAACGGGACGACCTCGACCTCGTCGAATTCCCGAACATGATTTCCGCCGTGGATTTCGAGGCCAAGCTCAGGGAGCACGCGCCGGTCCATGGCGTCGCGCTTGGCGCCACCCGCTTCGGCGAACCGGAGCTCGAGGCATCCGGGGACATGAAGGTGGTGACCCGGATCGGCGTCGGTTTCGACGCCGTCGACGTTCCCGCATTGAGCCGCCGCAAGGTCCCGCTGATGGTGGCGGGCACCGCGAATTCGCCGTCGGTCGCCGAACAGGCGCTGTTCATGATGCTGACGCTGGCCAAGCGCGCGGTTGAAATGCATTCCATCGTCAAGGACGGCAAATGGGCCAGCCGGCTCGGCATGTTGCCCTACGACCTCTATGGCAAAACCGTGCTGATCGTAGGCTTCGGCCGTATCGGCACGCGCACCGCCAAGCGCTGCCTGGCGATGGAAATGAACGTCCTGATCTACGACCCCTACAAGCCCGCCGCCGAAATCAAGGCCGCCGGCTGCGAGCCGGTCGCCGATCTCGATGCGTCGCTGCCGCGCGCCGATTTTGTCAGCATCCACTGCCCGAAGAATCCAGAGACGGTCGGGATGTTCAACGCGGCGCGGCTGCAGCGCATGAAGCCGACCGCCTATCTGATCAACACCGCGCGCGGTGGCATCATCGACGAGCCTGCGCTGTACGTCGCGCTTTCGTCCGGCAAGCTTGCCGGCGCAGGTCTCGACGTGTTCGAGCAGGAGCCGCCGCCGGCGGGCCATCAGCTGTTCGCGCTACCCAATGTCATCATGGCGCCGCACGTGGCGGGCGTCACGGTGGAAGCGGTCGACCGGATGAGCGAGCAAACCGCGCGCAATATCCTGAGCGCGCTGGACGGCCAGCCGCTGCGGCAGAACGTCATCAACCAGGACGTGCTCGGCTGAGCCGGGTGCAACCGCGCCCATCCTGAAACGCTTCGCCACTTCCCCACGGATATCAGCATGGCTTTCAAGGAATATGGCAGTCATGACGCGATCGGCCTTGCCGATCTCGTCCGGAAAAAGCAGATCAGCGCATCGGAGTTGCTCGACGAAGCCATCGCCCGCACCGCCAGGGTCGATCCCGAGATCAACGCCGTGGTCGTCAAGCATTATGACGATGCGAAGCGGCAAATCGACCAGGGGCTCGCCGATGGTCCCTTCACCGGCGTGCCGTTTCTGCTGAAGGATCTGGAAAATCTGGCGGGCACCCGGACCACGTTTGGCGCCAGCATCTACAAGGACAATTTCGCCGCTTACAGCGGCACCCTCGCCCAGCGCTTCCTCGACGCCGGCCTCGCGATCTTCGGCAAGACCTCCAGTCCGGAATTCGGCTTGATGCCGACTACCGAGTCTCGCCTGTTCGGCCCGACCCGGAATCCCTGGAATCTGGCGCATTCGTCGGGCGGCTCATCGGGCGGCGCGGCCGCGGCGGTGGCGGCGCGCATCCTGCCTGTCGCGCATGCCAGCGACGGCGGCGGCTCGATCCGCATTCCGGCCTCCGCTTCCGGCGTGTTCGGCTTGAAGCCGACCCGCGCGCGCACCCCGCTCGGGCCCGATCGCGGCGAAGGCTGGGGCGGATTTTCCTGTGGCCATGTCGTGAGTATCAGCGTGCGCGACAGCGCGGCGATGCTGGACGCGATCCACGGACCTGAGCCATCGAGCCCCTATGTAGCGCCGCAGCCGCAGCGACCGTTCCTTGAGGAAGTCGGCCGCGATCCCGGCCGCTTGCGCATCGCCTTCACCGACAAATCGCCCTATGGCGACGCCATCGATCCGGAAATAGCCGCGGCGACGCGCGAGATTGCAGCGATGCTCGCAGGCCTCGGCCACCATGTCGAGGAGCGCGCGCCCGTGCTGGCGGCGGATCCGGCGGCCGTGATGTCGATCATCGTGGCCGCCAACACCGCGCTGACCGTGCGGCTTGCCGAGCAGCGCTTCGGCCGCGCGATGACCTCGGACGATTTCGAGGTGTTGACGCTGGCGAGCGCACATAACGCGCAAAAGGCGAGCGCGACCGACTATGTCGCCGCACAGCTCGGTGCGTTCCAGATTTCGCGCGCCCTCGCCACCTTCTTCGAGAGCTGCGATGTGCTGCTGTGTCCGACGCTCTGCTCGCCGCCGTTGCGGATCGGCGAACTCAAGACGATGTCGGAGGATCTGTCGCATATCGCCCCGATCCTGCGGCGCTACATGCCGGCGACGGCCATGTTCAACATGTCCGGCCAACCCGCGATGTCGGTACCGCTGGCATGGAATGCTGCCGGATTGCCGCTCGGCATGATGTTTTCCGCGCGGTTCGGCGACGAGGCGACGTTGTTCCGGCTGGCGGCCCAACTGGAACAGACCCGTCCCTGGAAGGACAAATTGCCTCCAGTTTGCGCGTAAACTGACAAAACTCAGCCTTATTCGAGAGCGAGGAAGGGAACTCGACGCTGGCAGCGGAGTTCCTCCTGCGCGCCTGTTCACGGAAAGCCCGGAGGCCTCAGATCTTGAATCAAAGCGACCCGACCGATCATGCGCTTGCGGCCATTGCCAGCATTCTCGATCATCCGGAAACCCAACGCGAGCCGGAGAAATCGGCGATACCGGAGAAATCGGCGGTAGAGGATCAGCTTGATGTGCCTGTTGCGCCGGTTGCGCCCGAGGCAATCGAGGCCGAGGGCTATTCGAAAATCGGCCCAGGCCCGATGGCCGCGATCCGCTTCAGATGGACGGTTCGCCGGGATGCCAATGACGAATATTATGTGGACGAGACGATCGGCGAGAATTCCGCGCCTGTCGTCAGCGGCCCGCTGGCGCCGGATGAAGCGATCCGGTTGGTGGATGATCGTGCGAGCGAGGCGCGGGAGCGATTCGAGCAGATCAGAACCGAAATGTCCGGACGCGCTGCGGCGGCGAATTTGGTCCGCAAGGACGTCGGCGAAATGTGATTTGCTGGCTCCGGACGGATGCCTCCGCCAAAATTGACCCCGTCTGTTGCCGTCACTTAAGCTGGCTCGGCAAACCCGATTGAACCAAACCTGATAGAACACGACTCATTGCCATGAAAGTGATCCAGGTCACGTTGCAAGAGACGGCCGCAACGTACGGTGAATGCAGAGATTTTGTCTGCTCAGGAGGTCTTGATGAGAACGTTTTTTGCGATCGCCGCGTTGTTGCTGGCAAGTACCGTCGCACAGGCCCAGTACACCTTCGATTACGGCGGTCGCACCATTACCATTGATCCCGATCGCGGAACGGTTTCGATCCCAGGCGTCTACGACAACACCGGGAAGAAAGCCAAACGCGATCAGGACAGTGATCGGTCGCGCAAACAGACACCGCAGCAGGCCAAGAGCGATCCACAAGCGCCGGCCGCCGCCCCCGCACAGCCCCAGCAGGCCCTGCCCGCGCCTGCGACCACGGCAGTCGAATCTTCGCCGGCTGCTGCAACAGCACCTGTGGCCGCCGCGCCATCAACTGCGGCGGTGGACCCCGCTGCGACCGTGACCGCCCCCCCGACCAGGGCTCCCGTCCCGCAGGCCCAACAGAATCCGCCCCCCGCGGCTGCTGCCCAGCCGGCACCGGTGCCTGTCCTTGCGACGGCTCCCGCGGCGGCGCCCGTGCCAGCACCAGCTCCGAAGCCGCAGGCAGCCGTCCCCGCCGCCGTGGCCAACTCGCCGCTCGGCGTGTGGCTGACCGAAGAGAAGGAAGGCAAGGTTCGGATCGAACAATGCGGCCCCAACCTGTGCGGATATTCCGTCGACGCCAAGTCGAACCAGAACGGTGAACAGGTCCTGATCAACATGAAGCCTGACAAGGACTCCAAATGGAGCGGCCGGATTCTGGATCCGAACAGCGGCAGCACCTATGATTCGACGATCGCGCTGAAGGGCTCCGACCGGCTGCGCGTTCAGGGCTGCGCGTTCGGCGGCATGTTCTGCGGCGGCCAGACCTGGAGCCGGCTGAACTAGGCCGTTCAACTCCATCGGTGTCGGGCCAACCGAAATGGCGGGCCTCGCGGCGTCGTGGATGACACCAATAACGCGCGCTCTCTGTCGGCGTGATTCCCATCACATTCTGCGGCGTGCGGATGTGTGACCATGCTCCCGTCATCAAGGGGAGACGCGCCATGGAATCATTTCGCAAAATAGTCATCGCCAGCCGCATCCTGCTGCTCGCGGGCATGTCGATCGCCACGCCCGCCGCAGCTGCGACGTTTGACGGCGCCTGGAACGT
>JBKJUA010000138.1:0-21148 GCA_046590305.1 Bradyrhizobium sp. | reverse complement strand
CCGGCGCCGTTCTCTCTGCCGGGCAGGCCGCTATGGTTCTGTTCGGCACTTTCGTTGGCCTGCTCATCATACGCGTGCCGGTCGCCTTCGCGCTCGGGCTCGCCTGCCTGCCGATTCTGCTGATCGAGCCGCGGCTGTCAGCGATGATGCTCGCGCAGGAAACCTTCAATGCCTACAATTCCTTCATCCTGCTATCGGTGCCGTTCTTCCTTTTGACGGCGAACCTGATGAGCATCGGCGGTATCACCGACCGGCTGGTGGCGTTGTCGCGCGCGATGGTCGGGCACTGGCCGGGCTCGCTGGCGCAGATCAATGTCGTGCTGTCGGTGTTCTTTGCCGGCATCTCCGGTTCTTCCACGGCGGATGCGGCAAGCCAGTCCAAGATCTTCATCGATGCGCAGACCAAGGAGGGCTACGACCTCTCGTTCTCGATCGCCATCACGGCGGTGTCGGCGGTGCTTGCCGTCATCATCCCGCCGTCGATCCTGATGATCGTGTGGGGCGGGCTGATCTCGACATCGATCGCGGCGATGTATCTGGCCGGTATCGTGCCGGGACTGCTGATCGCGGGCGCGCAGATGGTGACCGTGCATATCTACGCGGTTCGGCGTGGTTACCCGACCTATCCGAAAGCCACCTGGGTGGAGATGCGCTGTTCGATCTGGCGCTCGATTCCTGCGCTGATCACGCCGTTCATCATCGTCGGCGGTATTCTGCTCGGCTGGTTCACGGCGACCGAGTCCGCCTGCGTCGCGGTGCTGTATTCCATGGCGCTGTCGACGTTCTTTTACCGGGAAACCGGCGCCAAGGAACTCTACAAGGCGTTCCTCGACACCGGACGGCTCGCCGGCGTCGCGCTGTTCTGCATCGGCACCGCGAGCGCGTTCGGCTGGTTGCTGGCCTATTACAAGATTCCGCAGGCGCTGCTGGAGAATGTCTCCACCTGGGGCATGGGTCCGATCGCGGCAGGTTTCTTCATCTCGTTCTGTTTTCTGGTCGTCGGCTGCTTTCTCGATGCCATTCCAGCGATCGTGATCGTCGGTACCGTGCTTGAACCGTTGGCAAGGTCGGTCGATCTGCACCCCGTTCAGTTCGCCATTATATCGATCGTTTCGCTGGCGTTTGGGCTGGTGACACCGCCGTATGGCCTGTGTCTCCTGATCGCGTGCTCGATCGCGGGCGTGCGGCTGCGCTATGCCCTCAAGGACACGGTGATCATGCTGATACCGATGCTGCTGGTGCTGGCGGCGCTGATCATCTGGCCCAACGTATCGCTGTTTCTGCCGCGCCTGATCGTGCCGGATATGCTGAAATAGCTGGCTTAAGGGATCGTCTGGAGCCAGTCATGGGGGCTGCGAGCCGGGGCCCCGTTTACATTGCATGGGGTTGTTTTCGCATTTTTGTCCCGGGCCTCGTGCACCGCTTACGGCGGAGATGCGGGAGCGGGGCATCCATGCGCCAGGGTTGATTGCGCAGCCATGCGTGCCCGCGCTATCAATCGCCAGCCGCTCGAAATCATCAGGACCGACCGAATGACCGTCAGACCGCAATTACCGGATCGCACGCCGCGCGCGAAGGATGTGCCGACCGCACTTGACGGGCTGCTGGTGGTCGATTTCACCCGTGTCGTCGCCGGGCCGGCCTGCACGCAAACGCTTGCCGATTTCGGTGCCGAGGTCATCAAGATCGAGAATCCGGATGGCGGCGACGATACGCGGAGCTATGAGCACGCAGATCTCGCCGGAGAAAGTGCCGCGTTTATTAGCCTGAATCGCAACAAGCGCGGCATCGTTCTCGATTTCACCAACCCGGCAGCGTGCGAGGTTGCGCGCGAACTGATCGCACGGGCCGATGTGGTGGTGGAAAATTTCTCCGCCAGCGTCATGAAGAAGTATGGCCTTGACTATGCGTCGGTGGCGCCGGCCAATCCCCGGCTGGTCTATTGCTCGATCTCGGCCTATGGCCGCCAGGGACCCTTTGCATCCCGCCCCGGCTTTGATCCGATCACGCAGGCCGAAAGCGGCTTCATGTCGCTGAACGGCTTTCCGGACGGTCCGCCGGTGCGAACCGGACCGCCCGCGATCGACATGGTGACGGGCATGTCGGCCTGCAATGCCATTCTGCTGGCGCTGCTGGCCCGCGATCGGCTCGGCCGCGGGCAGCAGGTCGAGGTGGCGTTGTTCGACGTGGCCTTGGGGATGACAGGATTTTACGGCATGGCCCATTTGATGACCGGCGAGAATTTCGCCCGTCAGGGAAATTCGCCGAACGGTTCTCCCTCGGTCGGGCTCTACGATGCCGCCGATGCGCCGTTTTATATCGCGTGCGCCAACGACCGGCTTTATCGCCGCCTCGTCATCGACGTGCTCGGCCGCCCTGACCTCGCCAGCGGCGAGTTCGCCGACCGGCGTGCGCGGACGGCCAACAAGGACAAGTTGCGCGCGATTCTCAACGAGATTTTTGCCGGGGATAGCCGGGAAAGCTGGGTGACCAAAATGAAGTCGGCCAATATCCCGGTGGGCTATCTCCGCACCGTCGAGGAAGCCTTCAACTCACCGGAGGTACGCGAGCGCCATCGCGTCAGCCAGATCCCGCACCGGGCTGCGGGCACCGTGCCCCACATCGAGCAGCCGATCAGCCTCGGCTTGACGCCGGTCGCCGATCCCATTGCAGCACCGATGCTGGGCGAGCATACCAGGGAGGTCCTGCGCAAGACGCTCGGCTATGACGATGCCCGCATCGCGGCGCTCGCCGAGAAGGGGGCTTTTGGGGCGATGCGAAACGTCGTCTGAGCGAGGCCGCCAACGGCCATGTGCCGTGGGTCCCAGAAGCGAAACGCATCGAGGCCGCCGTCAAGGCGGCCCTGGGGGTGCAATTTAGGGCATATCCCACCGGCCCCAGGCCAGGCCGGAACCCGATCTGGCGCAGCCTGGTCTTTTGGGGACGATTTCCGACCTTCAGTTTGGCTTGCCGCGCGGGTTGTTCCTTGGCATACTTTCAACTTCGTCGGGTTCGGCGCGGTCAATCTCCAGCCGAGCCATCCGAAGTATCAATGTAGCCGTTGTCAAGCCGAGACGCTCAGCCTCTTGTGCCGCCGTATCGACCTTTCGGGCCAAGCCTTCACGTTTGCCTGGATATGTCATTCATGTTCCTCATCGAAGGTGCGAGATGAAAGATCCCACATTTGTTGCAGAGCTGCAGAAGAGGCTCGGAGCTCCATCGAGCGAAACTGTCGAAAGCCTGCGGCTGTTGAAGGCCTTTCTCAAACTTGCACCCGGCCAGCGCTTTGAAATCATCGAGCTGGTCGAACGCCTCGCCGACGAGCCTGCCGGCAGCGATCCCTCATTGTACTGAAGACCCTCGCCTTCCCGCACATCTGTCGCGTCAGTTGCTGACCGGGTTGGCGGCGGGTGGAAGCATAGCGATCGCGTAGATCGCTTCATTCAGCGCCTCGGATTGGTGCCGTGTGCCGGCGGGCAGAAGGATGGTGTCGCCAGGGCGGCAGATGCGTTCGCCGCCATCCCACTCAAATTTCAGCGCGCCCTTGATGATCACCAGGATCTCATCCACGGGGTGGGTGTGAAAATGATGTATCTTGCCGGCGGCGTCGCGCTGTAGTTCGACGCAGCCCTGTTCGGGGAGTAACGCGAGAATAGCGGGGTCGATCGAGAATTCCGTCTTCGTGCCAGCGATGATCTGGGTCATGCCGCTTGCTCCCTGTCTTTGGTTGGAGAGATCTTGTTCTGCGCGAGCTTGGCAAACGGACATCCCGCTTCGGTGTCGTTATCGTCCGTCAAAAAATACTGCTGGTATTCGCGCCCGTCGGTGGCGCCGTAGCGTCCAAGCAACGGCGAAGGGCCTGTGGCGTCGTAGGGGATGAGCCGCTTGCGTACTTCGGCAAACGCGGCTGCCGCGGCCTTTTCCGTTCCGAGGATCTTTTCAAACACCCAGCGCGGCTGAAACGTCAGCGTGAAGGCGCTGCAGCGGCGGCTTTGCCGCATTACATGTGCCGGCGTGCTGCACACCACGAAAATTGGTTCACCCGCAAACGAGAACTCCCACATCGGATGGTCGATCTGTTCAGGAATGGTGTTCGGCCACGGACTCTGGTCGAACTGCGCCAGTTGGTCGAGGGTGTGCCACATCTTCCGGTGATAGGCGTCAAGTGTCTGCACCGGCCGCGGCCGGGTGAATACGATCAGCGATGTGTTCGGCCCGTGCGAGCGGGATTCGGCCACGAACAACGCAAGCTGCGCGCCGAGAACCTCAATGTCGTAGGGATCGAGAAACAGATAGCGCAATTGGTCCTGTCGATAGCCGGTGACGCCGAAAACGCATGGAAAGGGTCTCGCTTCACTGCTCATCTGCGCTTCGAATTCCGAAAACATCACACTTTGCCACGTACTCACCGCGTGGCTCGATGCGACTTCGCCCCTTCTCAAATACAATCGCGACATTCTGTCCCCTCTCACGTTTAATCCGGCTAACGAACTATCAATTGGCTCCTCATCAGCAGCGGGCCGGCGATGCCCGGAAGCGACATGAGCAGCAGAATTCCAATCAGCGCGCTGTAGCCGGCATCGCTGACCGAGCCGGCCCCGGATTCGAGACCGGTGCCTGCAAGCTGGCTAACGCCAACCATGGCGAGCCCGATAATGGGTTGCGAAGCGCCTGCGAAAATGCCTGCAGCCGTCGTGTTGACCGATGCGCCGACGCCGATCAGATCAGCGGTGTAGAGCTTCTTGGTGCATTTCAGCACCAGCGGCACGGTCCCGCCGGCGACCAGTCCGAGCACCGAGAACACGACGGTGACATACAGAAAGCCCAGCGCATGGGCGAGCGGAGGCAGCAACATCGCGATCAGAAGCATGCGCAGCAGGCAAATGCGGATCAGTGCGATATCGAGCGCTGCGGCTGCCCGGTCCGCCATGTGGCCGAGGAAGATCGAGCCGATCGCGTTGCCGACCATGAAGGTGAGCAGGGGGGTGCTGGCGGCCGCCGGGGAAATATTGAAGAAATGTGCCACCATCGGAATTCCCCATACGCCCGACAGCGTCGTAACTACGGCAAAGTGGGACGCAAAGGTCATGGCGCATCCCCAGTTTGCCAATCGCGCGAGCGATTGTCGGCTGGCGGCGAATACGCTCCTCAAGGTCCTTGTGCTGTGCAACACCGGATCCGGCTTGAGGACGATGGAGGCAAAGGCGAGGTTCGCCACGCCGACGCAGGCGATAAAGACAAAGCACACGCGCCAGCCGAAGCCCGTCACCGCCGCGGCTAGCGGCGTCGTTGCCAGCACGCCGCCGACATAGCCCGAGACCTGCGAGATGCCCGACATCATGCCGAACCGTTCGTCCTTGAAACTGAGCGCGACAAGCTTCAGGAGTGCAGTGAAAACCAGCGCATCGCCGCAGGCAATGATCAGTCTTGCGGCAAAAACGTCGATCAGGTTCGGCGCCATTGAGAACGCCGCACTTCCGAGCGAGGACGCCGCCATGCTGGACAGCACCACGCGCTTGACGCCGAAGCGGTCAACCAGAATTCCCGCCGGAATCTGCATCAATGTGTAGCCCCAGAAGTAACTTGAGGCGAGCATCGCGACACCGGCGGCGTCAGTGGAGAAGTCCGCCATGAAATTCAGGCTGACCGATTGCGGCGACACTCGCTGCAGGAACGCGATCGCGTATGCGGTGGCCACCGCCGCCCACGCCAGATAGGCGCGATCGGTCGGGTGAACGGCCGGGGCGGGTACGGCGTGTTGCTCCGTCAATGCCATCAGACTCTCACGAGGCCCACCGAAAACAGCGCGTCCGCCGAGTTCGGGATGACGCGCTGCAGCGCTTCATCAACCCGCGATGCCGCGCCGTGATAGGCTTGACGGTGATGTCTGATGTGGCCGTAGGCGCCGCGCATGATCATGCCGGGCATTTCAAGGCGCTTGCCGGGATAGAGCAAGGCACACATCTCGCCGCAGGCCGACCGCAGCGCATCGTCCCCAACGCCGCCGAGCAGCGCGGGCGTGACCCTCTCGCAGATCCTGGCGTTCGCCGCCCACACGATGGGATTGCGCGTGCGCCATCCATAGAAGATGCGCCCACCGTGGCTGGCAGCGCCGCCCGAAGACCTCAGGATCTCCGTGGTAAAAAACCCGTAGAGGCCGCGGCCCTGATGGACAGGAAGTACCTCGGTGCCGCTGCGATAGATGGCCGGCTGCCCTGCGATCCGAAGCTTGCGATAAACTGAAAACGCCACCAGCCCGGAAGCGTCGTAAACCAGAATGAGGCTGAATTTCCTGTCGAACGGGGAGGCGGCCGGCGTCCAATGCGGCTCCGTGGCCTGCCAGTTGACGGCGATGATGTTATTCATCGCATCCATCAATGGCCTTTGTTCGGCCGGACTGACCCGCGTCGCATCCGCGAAACTGTAAATCGCGTAATCGGGCCAGGGCGATTTGATGGTTCCGTATTGGCGGCGCAGCTCTTGCGACATATCCGACACCCCAGCTATCCGAGCGAGCTATACAGGCGAGCCTCGAATGGCTTAAAGGACAATATGCCCTCGAAATCTGCCAACCCTCGGCGGCCGGAGCCGCGCGAAAAAGCCGCTGCAAGGCGCGTGGCGATCGTTGCGTTTCCCGGGGTGACCCTGCTCGATATTTCAGGTCCGGCGCAGGTGTTCGCGGAACTGCAGGCGATCGAACTGCCCGGGCCGAGCTACTCGCTGTCTTACCTCTCCACATCAGGCGGTTTGGTGCCGACCGACGTCGGGATGATGATCGATACCGCCCCGATTTCCAGCATTCGGCCGAACCAGGTCGATACCCTGGTGATCCCGGGCGGCCCGGGTATCTGGGCGCTGCGGCAGGACGCTATCCTGATAGAGTGGATCTCGGAGGTGCTGCCCAGGGCCCGGCGCGTGGCGTCCGTCTGTCTTGGAGCATTCGCACTGGCCTGGACCGGCGCGCTGGACGGCAAGCGCGCAGCGACGCATTGGCGCTATTGTCCAAGACTGGCGGACGGCTTTCCAGAAATCCGCGTCGAACCGAATGCCATTTTTGTCAAGGACGGGCGGGTCTGGACCTCGGCCGGCGTCAGCGCAGGTATCGACCTGGCGCTCGCCATGATCGAGGAAGATTTCGGCCATACCACCGCGCTCGACATCGCGCGCAGGCTGGTCGTGTTTCTCAAACGCCCCGGCGGCCAAAGCCAGTTCTCAACAGTGCTGGCGGCGCAGGCCTCCGACGTCGAGGGACGTTTCAGTGCGCTGCACGCATGGATCATCGAAAATATCGCCGGCGATCTCAAGGTTGAAACGCTCGCCGAAAAGGCCGGCATGAGCCCTCGAACCTTCGCGCGTGCCTACGCCAGTCGCACCGGAATGACGCCGGCAAGCGGGGTCGAGGCGCTGCGTGTGGAGACCGCGCGGCTGCTGCTGGAAAGCAGTGAAATCCGCGGCGTGGTCGACGTGGCGCGGCGGGCAGGCTTCGGCGATGATGAACGGATGCGGCGGGCGTTCATCCGGCACCTCGGTATATCGCCTTCGGAATATCGAAGCCGCTTTTCGGGCTGATCGGACACTTTCCGCGGTAGACACGATGTTTCCCCGGTTCGTCCCGAAAATGCGCCAAGCTCTGACATTTTTCGCTACAATCGAAAAACGACCATGTCGCCATGAAAACCTTGGCCGTCATTTCAATTCTGGCGCTGCTTATGATCTCCGGGGCAGCCCACACGGATCGGATTCTGACCGGCGATCAGGCGATGCATGGCGCGAATTGAGCCGGCGGCTGTCGCCGGCTTTTCTGTCTGGGGGACGACACCGATGCTTTCCGTGAATCAATTCTTGAGGTTCATCAGCGTACCGGCCGTTATGGCCGCATTCCTGATCGCATCGCAGGTATCCGGGGGCGGAGTTTTCCACCCCACACCGGTGCAAATCGCTAGCCGGTGACGGTTTAGCTATCGTCTCGTCCTCGAATAGACCAGCGACTGATCATCGACGTCTTCGATCGGGAGCCTGTTGACATCGGTAGTTGCGTGCAACTCCTGCAATGACAACATGCCGACAGCACGCCCGGTTGAGGGCGAGTGCGATCGCATCATGGTGGTTGCGGCGGCGAACAGCACGATCGCTACGATCGCAGAACTTATCAGGCGCTTCATGGGAAACCTCCATTCGGTTCTCCACCCCAAAAAGCCTGTGCCATCTGATTAGCGCGGACCGCAACGCAGCCATGTGAATGGCGTCACACCTCACCTTTATGTGTTCTTATCCGACGTGGGCTGCTTAGTGAGTGTCGGGACCGGCTCTCATTAGGGCTCAAACCGCGCGGGCAGGCGGCTTTCCCAGCCCGTCCGCAGCGGCTATGGTTCCCAAAAAGGGGAGCGAAACACCATGAATGACGGGACGCCCATCCAGCAGGTGGCCGCCGAACTCGGCGCGAGCGGCGAAGAGTACCAGAACCTTCACGAGTTCATCCGCAGAGCACGGGCGAATCTCAATCAGAATGCCTGGGATTATATTGTCGGGGCCGCCGAGACCGAGACCACCATGCGGCGCAACCGCATGGCTCTTGACGAGATTGCATTTCGTCCACGTGTATTGCGCAATGTCACTAATGTCGACACCTCCGTCGAGGTGTTCGGCCGCAAGTTGCGATTGCCGGTCGTGCTGGCACCGGTCGGCGCGCTGGAGATCTTCGATCCCGACGCCGGCGCGGCCGTGGCGCGTGGGGCCGGTACATTCGGTGCCGCGCATATGTTGAGTTCGGTGTCAGAACCTGGCCTCGAGGGGGTCGCCGAGGCCGCGCCGGATGCCCTGCGCATGTTTCAACTCTACGTTCGCGGCGGCGATGTCTTCGTCGAGGATTGTGTCAGCCGGGCGATCGCGAACGGATATACTGCATTCTGCCTGACCGTCGATACCGCGCATTACAGCCGGCGCGAACGCGATATCGCCAAGCGCTACGTCCGTGCCAGCCGGGTTCGCGCCACTGGGGGCGACTTCCAGAAGGGACTGGAGTGGCGCACCGTGAAGCTGATCAAGGACAAATTCAGGATTCCGCTGGTGATCAAGGGGATCGCTACCGCGGAAGACGCAGCCATCGCGCTCGATCACGGGGTCGAGTGGATCTACGTGTCGAACCACGGCGGGCGTCAGCTCGATCATGGCCGCGGCGCCATGCAGGTTCTGCCCGAGATCGTCGCTGCGGTCGGCAGTCGGGCAAAAATCATGGTCGACGGTTCTTTCTGTCGCGGCACCGATATCGTCAAGGCGATCGCGATGGGCGCAGATCTCGTCGGTATCGGCCGTCTGCAATGCTGGGCGCTTGCGGCTGCCGGTGAGGCCGGGGTCGTGCGCATGCTGGAACTTCTCGAGGACGAGGTGCTGCGGTGCCTTGGGTTGCTCGGCGTCACGAGTTTCGCTGAACTCGACAAGTCCTATCTACACCAGGCGACGCCGACCAATCTGCCCCATGTGCTCAGCGCTTTCCCGCTGCTGGATATTGAGCCTTACCATTATTGACGGCGAGAGCAGTTCTCGCGGGCCACGCGGAAAGGCTCGATTTTTGGCTTGAGCCGGACGGTTCTTCCTCTCCGCACCTGAAGGCGGCGCGGAGAGGTTCATCGGATAGCGACCGCCTCTCAGCACCACCCAAAGCAGCGACGTGAGGAAGCGGCGAGAGTGGCGGCGCCGTCCGCTTTCAGGCTATCCTTTTGCCGCGAAACTATGCCGCCCGAACGCGCGTCCGCAACGCTCTTTGCTCCGGCGAAGATATCGAGCAGGTTGTTGGCGCGGGAGCTGCGCAGGTTGACCGTTGGTCGATCGTTTCGCTGATTGATCGAAGTTAGACGGCTCTTCCGGCATCCGGTGTTATCCCAGGAACCATCCCCCTTTATCGGATTTATCCCAAGTTAAGTTTCCCCAATCCGGAAAAAGGTCTGATCGCTATGCCGAAGGAAAACGATCTGGAAAGTGTGCAGGATCAAGGCGGCAAGCATGGCGGCCAGAAAGGCATGCCAAAGCCGGAGTTGCCACCGGCCGGCACAAACGATCAAGGCATCGTTCGCGACGAACGGGGACAGGAGCAGCCGCGGGACAAGAAGCGCGCGCAGCAAGCCAGCCAGACAGATCCGGTCCGCCGATAAAGTGCCTGGCCCGGTCGCAGAAGACGGGCCAGTCCGGTAAAGCCGGTCACGACGCTGTCCGGCGGTCCGGCCAAACTCTGCAAAGACGCCGCCGCGAAAATGTGATAATTCTCGGCGCAAACCGGAGGATAGTGGAATGATGGAACCGAAATTGGAAGTCCCGGCCGAATTGCGCGAACTGGCCGAAAAAACCATCGACCAGGCGGAAAAGGCCTTCGGGATGTTTTTCGATGCCGCGGGCAAGTCGATGGCGTCGGTTCCGAGCCCGGGAACGGAGATGTCCAGGCAGGCGCTGTCATTCACCGAACAGAACATGAAGGCTGCGTTCGATCATGCGCGAAAGCTGGTTCATGCAACCGATCTCCAGGAGGCGATGCGAATTCAGTCGGAATTCCTCAGGAGCCAGTTCACCAATGCCGGCGAGCATATGAGACAGATCACCGGCGGCGTGATGTCGGCTGCGAAGGATGCATCGAAAGGCAAGTTCTGACCGCTATTCCGGGCGGATCCCGGCCTGACGCGCTCAGCCAAACCGAACACGAATTTCGTCTAGGGCAATTCCGGCTGGCGCGGCGCTCCACACCTCGCCGGCCGCCACCGGCATGGCCCTTGTCAGCGTGCCGGTGCTGATAATCTCGCCGGCGGCGAGCGGCGGATTGAGCGGGTCGTTCGCCAACAATCCCGCAAGGTGGCGCAGCGCCGAAAGCGGGCCGCCCAGCACGCTGTCCGCATGGCCCCGGTCGATCCGCCGACCGCCGCAATTCAGATCGATCTGGAATGCCGGCAGCGTCCGTTGCCATTCCGCTGCGCGCGGGGCAAACGGATGGCGCGGCCCGATCAGGAGTGCCCCATGCAACCCATTGGCTGCAATCGTATCAGCC
This sequence comes from Bradyrhizobium sp., assembly GCA_046590305.1. Lineage (GTDB taxonomy): Bacteria > Pseudomonadota > Alphaproteobacteria > Rhizobiales > Xanthobacteraceae > Bradyrhizobium. The sequence goes on along the minus strand of JBKJUA010000138.1, from coordinate 10,119 downwards.
GCGGAAAACTTCCACCCCGGGAAGATCGACTGCACGATTTCGAAGCCGAGTGCGACCCATTCGATGCACGACGACAAAGCCGCCTCGTCCATCTGCGCGGAGGGTGCAGCCGTAAGGCCGAACACGATTTCAGGCTCGATGCGTGGTTCGGAAAATGAGCCCAGGGGCAGCGTGTCAAGAGCGGTGAGAGCGTGCAGGCTGCGGTCGAACACATAACCCCAGATCGGGGCATAGACGCCATATTCCGGCCAGATCGTGCGATTGGTGAAGCCAATTTTGCGCCCTATCACCCTGGCGCCGCCTGCCTCGTATAGTTGCCGAATCCGCGGTGTTACGCGGTAGGCGTCATCGACGCTCAGGCCACCGGACCTTGAGGAGAAGGGTGGGATTTGCCGGCTGCCGACCAGCGCGGCGAAGGCATCAGCCGCGATGGATTCTTGAGTTTGGACACTTTCGTCTTGATCCATTTGCGGTAACTTACTCCTTCTTGAATGCGGTCTTCGCCGGCTTTGCTTCTGGCCGGCGATGGGCTCCGTCCGCGGCCTCTCCCTGGCCAAAGGACTACGCTGTTCGCCAGCGCCAATGCAATGGGCCCGATAATCAGCTAGACAAAGCGACCGGTGAGAAAACTCCCAAGCGGGCATTCATGGCCGAAATCACTCATTTCATTGCATTGGCTTTCGATCTCGTTGATGGCGGGCTTGTTCCGGGTGAATCCGTTGACTGCGCAAGTCCTGCCCTCGCGATCCAAACGGCGCAGGGACAGTGGAAACTGTTCGGTCACGCCGGAGCCATAGCGTTCAGTCGCACCAGCGATTTCGAACAAGGCAAATTCAACCACAGGCTTGTGCTGCGCCGGTTTGGGCAGGTGCCCGATGAGCAAGCCAACGAGGATGCGGACCGATGAACTCCCTGCCGTCGCCGTGGCGCTTGCTCTGTCGACGCCAGGCTTACGGCGTCGACGCCCTGGACGGGTCCGTGATTGCAGCGCGAATTCCCGTCAATACGGAATTGAAATGCTTGTCGCGTTCCCGATCGAAGCGCTGCTGATGGGCGCGAAAAGCCGCCACCCTGCCTTCAATTTCTTCGCGAATGGGACTTCGGGCAACGGGTAATTTGCGCGGGGTCTCCACGACTTCAACCGGCGATACGAGCTGTTCAAATCCAGCCACGGGGGGAGGGGGCGGTTCAACCTGAACATCAGCCTCCGGCTTCTTCCCGGTGACAGCCTGCACAAATGCCATTGTTTGCGCGATTAAGAGATCACGCTCCATTACCCACTTCATCACGCACCTCACCCGAGCGTGATTTCAGCAAAAAGCGGGGGATGAATCAAGCCGGTTTTTGTTGCCCGTGCCGCGTATTTCCGGGTTTCTGGTTTCCCGCGGGCATGACCACCCCTCAGCGGACGCTGACAAATGCGCCCCACAGGGCAGCAAGAATGGCGCCCGCCAGAACGTAAGTTGGACTACGACATAACGTGCTGCCGTATCGGCACATTTCCACGCCAAGCGTGCCAATTTCCTGATTACCGGCGGCATAGAACAGGGCAGACAGGATCGCCAGTACGGCAGCCACAAAGTACATGGAGACACCCCGGAGCTATTTTTCCTGGCTGAGTCTGCGGCATCATTCCGCGCAGGAGCCGCATATCTTGTGGCTCAAGGTTTAAGCAGCCGTGACACCGAAGCGCGGAATTTTCGCGAAAATTTGCTTCAACAAGGCGACAAACTGTTCGAAAGGGGTGGTCCGGCCAAAACCGATTAACGATGGTTGGAGTCGGAGCGGACGTGCCGGTATCTTACAGGCAGTGGGCCCGCGCTGTTTCGGGGCAGAGCTTGAAGGAGTTCGACAGCGAAAACAGTACACGTGCGCTGCGTGTCGTGTTGTCGAGTGCGCGATAGTTCAGTGGCGCGGCCACCGCGATGTCCGCCCGCAGATCTTCGCCCAGGAAGAACCGTGCGCCGAGACCGACAGAGGTGAGCGCAAATCCATCGGTGTAGCTGTATCGGTGATTCCAGGCGGTTCCGGCATCGACGAAGCCGTAGAGCTGATAGCCCGTCAGATACTTGAAAGTAAGCTTCTGATCGAAACGTAATTCAACCGAACCGGCCATGGCGTTGTCGCCGCTGATCGCGGCACTGCCGTAGCCGCGCCCGAAGGCCGCCCCGCCCAAATAGAACTGCTGCGAGGTGAACAACGGACCGGAGGCAAGCTGGCCGGCTCCTGACAGCTTCACCGACCATGCGTCGGACAGCGTCTGGTACCGTGTGAAGCCGAGATTCAGCACCGAGAACGTGCTGGATGCGCCGTCGCGGGACACAAAAAAGTCGCCCGAGCGCGAGGCGCCGAAGACATCGAGACCTTGGCGCCATGTCGCCGTCAGATAATTCGTGCCACCGAAATTGTCTTGCAGCCGGTAGTCTGCGGTCAGGCGGATGGTGCGAATGTGATCCATGTAGAACGCGCCAAAGACGTCCTTCTCGGTGACGTTGGTAAAGGCCAGCGCTCCGGTGAGTGTCAGGCCCGATTTCTGCGTTTGCAGCGGAACGATGCTGCCGCGGACCTCGAATGACTCGGTCGTGGTGACGTCGTTGTCCAAGCGGCGGACGTCGCCGGGCCGGACCTCACTGTACAGCATGGACGCACCAAGCTGCGCTCCGTCGGTGCCGACAGGGACGTCATAGGACAGCCGGCCGAATGCCAGTTGGCGCGGATCATTGGCGATGGTCGAAAGGTTGACCGCGAGCACGTCGCCGGGTGCGAGATAGGAATTGAATGCGCTCGCCGCATAGGTTTGCCAGGGACCGACCGACGACGAGCCAAGGTTATCGATCCCGAACGATGTGAAGATGCGCCAGGTTTTCAGATGAACGACGAGGCGAAAGCGCCCGCTGCCGAGGCCGATCTCTTCGAGTTCGGTATCGGTGACGCGCGCGCCCGGCCGGCCGTTGATCAGCAACAATTGGCGCTCCAGCGTCGGCAGGCGCGAAGGCTGTTCGGCCAGCACCGGGCCGAGCAGCGGCCGCACGCCGAATTGTTCGGCGCCGTCGCCCTTCAAGGACACATCAGCGATGCCACCTTCGATTACTTGAACACGGACATGGCCGCCCTGAATGTCCTGCGGCGGCACGATGGCACGGCTCAGGTGGAATCCGGCCGCGCGGTAGAGGTCGCTGACCGCCGAGGCGATCGCCGCGAGGTCGGCCTGCGAGACCTTCTTCCCGAGATAGGGTTGATAGGTCCTTGCGATATCTTCGTGCGGAATTGCACGGGCGCCGGTTAACGAAACCTTACGGAGAACGACCCGCGGTTTGGAATCCGCAGGCGCCTCCGCGCGCGATACACGCGGGATCTGCACACCGGATCGGGAAGTGGCCGCAGCCTGCTCGGCCTGCAACGCGTCGAAGCGCTTTTCGGTCTGCCGGGGATCGAAACCCGGCTGGCTAGCCTGTTGCGCCGTTGCCGAGTCTGGGACGATGACAGCCTGCATCAGAAAAGCGGCAAGGGCAGACCGGGCGAGGCCGGTCCCGCGGCGTCCGCTCGCTGACGAAGTCCGGCATCCGTAGTTCCACGGATAGATACGCTTGGTTCCCTGTTGAGCCGCTACATGCATGATTTTACATAGAATTTTATGGTAAACGAACCGTTAAGAGGCCTGCTCGGTTCCGGGGTTTCCACTAACTCAATGTTGAAACATTTGCGGTACGTCTGAAGAGCATTTCAGACAGGCGGAGGTTTTCATGATTTCGACTAACCGGCTTTCGCGCATCCTGGTGATGACGCTTGTCACGGGATCCACCTCCAGTGCGCTCGCCGCGGACGAGGGGGCCTGGTCGGTCAGAAAATCATCGGGCGAGGTCTGGATGACCACGACCGGCGCCCAGCCGGTTTCGCTTGGCAAGGAAGAATCGCTGAAACCGGGCGACAGCATCCGCACCGGCCGTAACGGGCGGGTGCTGCTGGTTCGCGGCGAGGAGACCATCATGGTTTCGCCGAACTCGGTGATCGGCCTGCCCGCGGAAAAGAAGGAAGGACTGGCGACCACCGTCGTGCAGCGGGCCGGTTCGATCCTGCTGGAAGTGGAAAAGCGCAACGTCAAACATTTCGAGGTCGAGACGCCGTACCTCGCCGCAGTCGTCAAGGGCACGCAGTTTCGTGTCTCCGTGAATGCCACCTCCACCATCGTCGACGTCATCAAGGGTCAAGTCCAGGTCGCCGACTTCAAGTCCGGCCAGATCGCGCAAGTACTGCCGGGGCAGCACGCGACCGCCTTCGCGCAGGGCAATTCGGGTCTTTCCCTGGGTGGATCCGGCACCTTCAGTCCGATCGAACGCGGCCAGCCGCGCGCGCCGTCGATCGACCGGGTTCCGGTTCCGAAGTCGGGCCTCACTGCGCCGCGCCACGCTGCCAATGGCCCGGCGATCCGTGCGATCGGGCAGGGTAACCCGGCGACGGGCGCCAAACCCGGCAGCGCATCGCTGCAGCCGCAACGCAATGCAATGGGTGCTCCGACGAGACACTCTCCGGCCCGGATTTCCTCGTCGCTGGGCGAGGTCCGGTTGAATATCCACCGGGTCACCAACGGTATCGCCCGCGGCTCGGCGCAGCCGCATGGCGCGACGAGAAACGTTGCCAGCCGGGATACCATCTGGGGTCCACGAAATGCCGCGGCTACTGCGATGGCAAATGGCTCCAGCAACGCAAGCGGTAACGGCAACGCCGGTGGCGTGGCCGGTTCGGACGCAACTGCAACAGCAGGCGCAGCCGGTGTGATAGCGGCTGCAGCTTCGCCGGTGGGTGGAAACGGCAATGAGAATAGTGGCAACGGCAATAATGGGAACGGCAACGGGAACGGCAACGGCAACGGGAACGGGAACGGGAACGGCAACAACGGGAACGGCAATGGCAATGGCGGCGCGAACGGCGGGGGCAATGGCAATGGCAATGGCAATGGACGCAATCGCTAACCCGTTGCTGCCTGGCACGGGCTTGAACGGATAGATCGAAGGGGGCGAGCTTCCTGGTTGGGAGGTGCGCAGGGGGATGACGTGAAACACTACCGGCCGCATATCTTTGTGGTGATTGCGCTGGCGATCGTGATGTCGTCGGGCTGGCATGGGGCGTTTCGCAGCGCACTGACCGACCTGCGGTTCCCGTGGCAGTCGCGCCAGGCCAGCGGCGACATTGTCGTGGTAGCGATCGATGCACCGTCGATCGAAAAAATCGGAGTTTGGCCCTGGCCACGTCGGTTCCACGCCGACCTGTTGCGTCGGCTGGAAAGCGCCGACGTAAAGGACGTGGTCTTCGACGTCGATTTCTCGACGCCGTCTGATGCTGCGTCGGACCAGGCGTTCGTCGAGGCGCTTCGGGCGACGGGCGGATCCGTCATATTGCCAGCTTTCAAGCAGCCGGCTGCCGACGCCGGAAACGCAAAGCCCGTACACGTCAATCGTCCCCTCGGTCAATTCGGCGAGCATTCGTGGACTGCCGTCGTCAACGTTGCGGTCGAACGTGACGGACTCGTCCGTCGTTACCCATTCGGCGATACACTCGACGGGGAGTTTCATCCCTCGATGGGGGCCGTATTGGCGGGGCAGCATGCTGCAAAGCGCGCCCCGTTCCTGATCGACTTCGGTATTCGCACCGCCTCGATTCCGATAGTGTCCTACGTCGATGTGCTGCGCGGCGATGAGATCGTCCTGAACCGGCTGAAGGGCAAGAAGGTCATCATCGGCGGCACCGCGCTCGAACTCGGCGATCGTTTCAGCGTCCCCAACGGCGCGGTTATCTCCGGGCCGATCCTGCAAACCCTCGCCGCGGAATCTATCCTGCAGAACCGCACGCTGCGCTGGACCTCCGACGTCGTGACGCTGGCGGGGCTATGCGTTATCTCGCTGATCATGATGTTCTCGTGGCGTCGCGTTTCCGCGGGTGTCCGGGTGATCGTTCTGGTCGGGATGGTTGTCGCAGCCGAAGCCATTGCCATGCTGCTGCAGGCAAAGTTTCCTCTTGTTCTCGACACCTCGCTCTTTTTGACGGCGATCGCCGTCTACATGGCCGCCATCGCACTCGACGAAATCGACTTCCGGGACCTGCTGGGTCGGATCGCCGAAAACCGCTTTCATCGCATCGCGATGTCGCTGGGCGACGGTCTGGTGTGTACCGATTCCAATCACCGGATCACGGTGTGGAATCCCGGGGCGGTCGCGATCTTCGGCTACGAGCCCGATGAAATGATCGGGCAACCGTTCGATTCGATTTGCGCCACGCCCGCCAAGGCTGCGGCTGGTTCGATCTCGCCTTTCGAAGCGGCTTATGCACTGTCGCAACAGCCGGGTGGCGTGGTGATGGAGTTCGACGGGTTGCGAAGGAGCGGCGAGGTGTTTCCAGTCGAGGCCTGCGTCTCCGGTTGGCAGGGTACCGACGGCTTTCAGTACGGCGCGATCCTGCGCGACATCTCGGTTCGGAAACGCGAAGCCGAGCGTATCAAGTATCTGGCGGAATACGATTCGCTCACCGGGCTCGCCAACCGCGATACGCTTCACGACAGTCTGTCGGTGATGATCTTCAACGCGGAAAAGCAGGCCGCAGAAGTGGCGCTGCTGGTTGTTGGCCTCGACGGATTCCAGCAGATCAACGACATGCTCGGACACGCCTGCGGCGACCATGTGCTGCGTGCTGTGTCCGAACGCCTGAAAGCCGAGACTGTTGGTGCCGAAATCGTGGCGCGTCTGAGCGGCGATGAGTTCGCGATCGCTATTCCCGGCGCCGCCATGACCGAAACGGCTGCGCAGCTATCCGAACGCATCGCGCTCACATTCGCTACACCTCTCCTGGTCGGAACGCGGCTGCACCGTCTCAAAGCCAGCATCGGGGCCGCCGTCTATCCACGCGATGGCCGTACGGCCGAGGAATTGCTGAGCAACAGCCATCTCGCATTTTGCCGTGCCAAGGCGACCAAGCGGGGCGGGCATGTGGTATTCGAAAGCGCCATCCGGCAGGAGCTTGAATCGCGTCTGACGCTGGAGACGGAACTGGCCCACGCCGCCGAGCGGAACGAGTTCGAACTGTTCTATCAGCCGCAGGTCCGTCTCGCGGATGGGGCCCTGATCGGCGCGGAGGCCCTTATTCGCTGGCGCCATCCCGTCCGTGGCCTGGTCTCGCCCGCCGAATTCATGCCGGTCGTCAATACATCCTCCATTTCGGAGCGCATTGCTGGATGGGTTCTGGAAACTGCATGCCGGCAGGCGCGGATCTGGGAGCGGGCCGGCCATGGCATCCGCGTCGGCATCAATCTTTCGCCTTCGCAGCTCCAGTCGGGCGACCTTGCAGCCTCGGTTGCCGAGATGCTCGACGTCACCGGCCTGACGCCTTCGCTGCTCGAACTCGAGCTAACCGAGGACATTCTGCTGCTGGACGAACAGCGGGTGCTCGATACATTCCTGAGGATTCAGGAACTCGGCGTGCGTGTCGTCTTCGATGATTTCGGCACCGGCTATGCCAGCCTGAGCTATCTCAAGAAATTCCCGCTGGACGGGCTCAAGATCGATCGCTCCTTCGTGCTCGAACTGCATGCCGATTCCGACGATGCGGCGATCGTCAATTCGACGGTCGGCCTCAGCAAGAAACTCGGCCTGTCGGTGATCGCCGAAGGTATCGAGAACCGCGCCACCGCCGATGTGCTGGTGAGCATGGGATGCGAGGAAGGGCAGGGTTATTTCTTCGGCCGGCCGATGCCGGCTCAGGCGTTCGAGGACCAGTTCCTGACGGTGCGTGCCCCCACCGCCCGCGTGCTTGAAGCAAGCGAGGTCGCATAGGCAACGCGACCTGCTTCGTGCGAGCTAAGGCGCATCGACGCTATTGTTGTCCTCGCCGACGGGCCTCGGGTCGGCCGTCCTGAGCTCGGCATCAATTTTCGACTGAACGCGGCGGGCGGCCATGGCGGCAAGCCCGGTTTTGGTCTTGACGGCCTTGACGTCATCGCCGATCTGGAATTGCCAGACGTCCGGGTCGTCGGTCGGCGCGACGCTGTATGGGACGCCTCTATAAACACAAAAATGTTCCATATCGAGAAAATGGGCATGAGGGACGATATTTCGGTTCCCCAAGCAATCAGGGAAACTACCGGGTTATGGCCGGCCACAGCACGCGCGGCCGAACGGCAAACTTGACGCGTCGGGCAAATCAGGTGCATTTTGACAGCGTTGCAGGAATTTCAGAGCCCGCGCCGGGAAACCGGCAGCGGGCTTTCTCAATCGGCAGCACACGTTTGGAGCGATTGTGTCCTTGAACGCGGACCTCCTCGCAGTATAGCTTTGGAGCAGTTGGAGGACATTTCGAATGGCAAGGGCCGCGCACATCCGGCCAGTTTGTCGCGTGGCGTTCGCAGGGTTGATGCTGGTTTGCTTTTCCGGCCTAGCCCTGGGCAAGGACGCCGATGACGGCGACGATGAATCGCCAGAGGCCGCCTCGACGCCGAACGTCTATCTGGACCTGAGGACGAACTACGGCACCTTTCCGGCCGGCTCGCTCTCGATCGGCTTCGGCGGCTTTACGGTGCTGAACGGGCATACGGCGCTGTCGGCCCTCGCGGGCTTTTCGAGCCTTGCAAATCTCGCGACACCTCCGGCCTTCTCTTCGCCGTCCAGCCAGAGCGTCGGGCTGGATGTTCCCCTCACGAGCGATCTCAACGACCGGGTTTCGGTGTATGGCGGCTTCAGCGCCAGCGCGTCGCGCACCGAACAGTCCGACTGGTCTGCGTTCACGATCAACAGCTGGAACGTCGGTTTCCAGGCCGACGTCTATCAGCAGAATGGCGGATCCATCCCGACAATTACCGTGCAGTCGACGCTCACACTGCCGGTGCCACACGCCGCACTGCCCACGACCTCGCTCAACACCATTCTCGAGTTCGACTACGCCCTGAACACGGACCAAACCCGGGGGCTGCTGGCCGGCGTCCAGCACACCGGGGTTGCCGTGGACTCCGCCTTCGTCAGGATCAACCCCAATATCGTCGGTTACGTCGGCGGTTATTACCAGTGGGACAACAACTGGAAGTTCACCGGCCGCGTCGGCGTTCAATCCTTTGGCGGCGCACAGCTTCTTAACAGGACGCCGTTCGAGCCTTTCACCCAGCCGACCGTCAGGCTCGACCTCGATCGGATGGATGACAATGATAACCGCCTGTTCGGCGTGACGGCGGTGATCTCGTGGGTGCCGAAGCCATCCTATCAGTTGACGGTGAGAACGCCGCTTTATCTGGTGAAGAACTAGCGCGCGTTTTGCGCGCCAGAAACGATTTGACACGTCGGGCAAATCACCGGCATAAATTCAGCATCGCAGGAATTATAGAGCCCGCGCCGGAAACGGCTGCGGGTTCTTTTGTGTCTGAGGTCTAAATCGGGCGGACATTGCCGTTACATCTCCTTCGTGCCGCCGCAATTTCGCAGTCCCGTGGCCCGCGCTGGGCTCAAGGATGTCGCGATGAAGAAACTGCTGGTGGGCGCACTGATCGCAGCTTCATTTTTCCCGTTTGAGGCAAGGGCACAAGAGCGGGCCGGAAGTGCTGCCCTGGGCGCGGTGTCGGGTGCCGTCGTGCTGGGACCGATCGGCGCGGTGGCGGGTGCGTTCATCGGATACACCGCAGGACCCTCGATCGCGCGCTCCTGGGGAATGCAGCGATCCTCATCGCGATCCCGCGCACGGCATGCTACGCAATCCGGTCCCGCGCCGCAGCGACAAGCGGCAGCCGCGACAAGTTCGCCGTCACCGGTCAGGACGTCGCCGCTGCCGGCCAAGAGAGCTGCGCCGCCACCGGTTCAGGGGTTTGAATAGAGACGGCTTGGGCCCCGGCGATCAGCCGCCGCAACAAGAGATTTGACACGTCGGGCAAATCACCGGCATATTCCCATCATCGCAAGAATTCAAAGGCCCGCGCCGGGACACCCGGCCGCGGGCTTTTTCAATCGAATTGCCTGAATCGGACGGCGGTCGCACGTCATGGCGCCACATCATCCCATGCATCGCTGCCAGAAGCGTCGCAAGCGGGTCGCCGTCCGAGCCTGTTTCTGAATTCTGCCGGCACGCGCGAACGTGCCGGTACGCGGCTTGGCA
>JBKJUA010000050.1:0-4492 GCA_046590305.1 Bradyrhizobium sp. | reverse complement strand
GCACGGCGGACCGCCTTCGGATTGGCGCAAAGTGGTGTTCTCCGAATACGATTACTGCATGCAGGATGTCCGGCTGAAGCTGAACCAGCCGATCGAGCAGTGCCGGCTGTTCATGGTATTCGACGGCCGCTGGAAATACATCCACGCTTCCGGCTTCCGGCCGATGCTGTATGACCTGCTTGAAGACCCGCAGGAATTGACCGACCGCGGCGAAGACTCCTCCTGCGCGGATGTCATGGCCCGGTTGCAGTCGGCCCTGTTCGACTGGGCGCTGCATCCCAAGGGACACATCACGACCAGCACGGAAAAGATCGCCGCCTATGCCGAGAAGCAGCTCCAGGTCCGGAACGGCGTCCTGATCGGGATCTGGGACGAGACCGAGCTGTCAGCTATCCGGAAGAAGATAGGCATCCCGCCGGAGTAGTGCTCGGGAATCTTCGTCCTCAATTGGTGATCTTGTAGCCCGAGGCCTTGACGATCGGCTGCCAGAAAGCGGTGTTGGCGGCCAGTTCCTGGGTGAGACCCTCCGGCGTGCTGCCTACCGGGATCAAGCCAATCGCCAGCATTTTCTCGCGTACCTCCGGCTTGGCGAGCGCCTTTGCCACCGCCTCACTCAGTTGCTTCGCAAAGGCCGCCGGACTGCCGGCCGGCAGCCACATCCCGTACCAGGCATCCGCGACCAGTTCGATGCCGTTCTCCTTCAGCGTCGGCACCTCCGGCAGGAACGGCGAGCGCGCGGCACTGCTTACGGCCAGAATCCGGACGCCACCGGCGCGATGCTGCGGGATCGCGTCGGCAATGGTGGTAACGCCGAACGGCAGATGGCCGCCGACGAGGTCGTTGATGATCGGCGCGCTGCCGCGATAGGGCACCCGCGTCATTTTCATGCCGAGCGCTTCTTCCAGTTTCAAACCCGTGAAATGCGGAATGGTGCCGTTGCTGGGCACGCCATAGCTCGCCTTGTCTGAATTGGCCTTGAGCCACGCCACCAACTGCTTGAAGTCCTTGGCCCCGACCGTCGGGCTTGCGACGATGCCGAACTCGAAACGCGCGATTTGCGAAACCGGCACGAAATCCTTCGCCGTATTGAAGCTTGGCACCGTCTCCACTATCGGCAGCAGATACATGGTCGGACCGGTGGTTATCAGAATGGTGGCTCCGTCGGGACTGGCATTCATGACCGACTTGATTCCGATCAGCCCGTCGCCGCCGGTGCGGTTCTCGACGATGACATTGCGATCGAGCAGCGGGGCGATATGCTGCGCCACGAGCCGGCAGAGCGTATCGCCGCCACCGCCGGCCGCGAAGGGAAACACGATCCTTGTCAGCGGCCCGGACTGGGCGAACGCGTCGCCCGCTTTGGCTGATAACGCCAGACCGGCGCACCCGGCCATGAAATTGCGGCGGTCCATATTTGCCCTCCCCGGCAGATAATTTTGCCCACTACAGCAGACTGGCGGGGGGATTGAAAGCCTGAGACCGCGACAGCTGGCGTTGGCCCTACTTCCCCGGCCAGGACGGCTTGCGCTTTTCGCCAAACGCCGTGAGGCCCTCCTTGGCGTCCTCGGTCATCGCCAACAACGCGATCTGGCTTTCGGTGTAGGCGATGCTTTCGTCGAACGACATCGCGGCGATGGCGCGCATGGCGTATTTGCCGCGCCGGATCGCAGTCGGCGACTTGTCGGTGATGCGGCCGATCAGCCAGTCGACCTTGGCATCGAGCTCGGTAGCCGGCACCACGTAGTTCAGAAGCCCGGCGGCCTGCGCGGTGCGCGCATCGAAGGGCTCGCCGGTCAGCGCCCATTCGTTGATCAGGCGACGCGGTGCGATCGATTGCAAGAGCGCCATCACCTGCATCGGGAACACGCCGACCTTCACCTCAGGCAATCCGAAAATCACGTGGTCGGCTGCGACCGCCATGTCGGTCATGCACAACAGCCCCATGCCGCCGGCCATGCAGACACCGCCGACCCGCGCGATCGCCGGCTTGGTGGCGTTCTGCGACAGCCGCAACAGATCGGCATAATCGACATTGGGCCTGGCAAAATCCATCGCGAAGGCGGCCCCGCTGTTCTGCAGGTCGGCGCCGGCGCAGAACGCCTTGTCGCCTGCCCCGGTCAGCACGATCACGCGTACGTCCTTGTCGTCATGCGCGTCGCGATAACCCCTGGCGATACCGGCGATCACGTCGCCATTGAGGGCGTTGCGCTTGTCCGGCCGGTTGATGGTGATCCAGAACGCAGTCCCGCGCTTTTCACGGATTACGCTGTTATTGTCGGTCATCGTCCCACTCGCCTGTTTCGCTCATGTGCTCGCAAACATTTGCCTTGGGATAATGGTGGACCGCAAGGCGGATCAGCCCTTGCGCGCAGCGGCTGTCGCCACCTTTTTGACCCACACCTTGTTGTCGTGGAACGCCGCGCCGCCGATCGGGGCGACGGCCTCCGCGCCGGTCAGGGTGTTGATGCCACGGCCGCCGATATGGGCCTTGTTCGGCTGGATCGATTCCGCGATCAGAACACCGCGGCGCAGGCCGTCGAACAGTTTGGCGGTCAGCGTGGTCTCGCCGCGCATATTGCCCAGCACCACGGCATCGCCATCGGCGATTCCGAGCGATGCCGCATCCGACGGATGGATCATCACCGAAGGGGCGCCTTCGCGCGCGACCGACGACGGCGTTTCATTGAAACTGGTATTGAGAAAGCTGCGCGACGGGCTGGTGGCCAACCGGAACGGATGTGCCTCGTCCGCCTCCTCGATGATGGTCCAGTGATCCGGCAACGACGGCATCTGCTCCCACGGCCCCATGCCGGCGTTGCCGAACGGCGGGTGCGCCCAATCCGCCCTAAAGTGGAATTTTTTGTCCGCATGCGCGAAGCCGTCGAGGTAATGCGAGGTGCGGAAATCCGGCTGGATGTCGCGCCACAGATCGGCCTCCAGCGTTTCGATATCGCCATGGCCGCTCTTCTTCAGCGTGGCATCGATCAGCTCGCGGGGCGTCATGTCGAAGGCGGGATGCACGGCATTGAGCCGTCGGCCAAGGCCCTGCAGCACCTCATGGTTGGAGCGGCATTCGCCGGGCGGCTCGATCAGCCTGGCGCCGACCGAGATATGCTGGTGACCGCCGCCGTAATAGAGGTCGTCGTGCTCCATGAACATCGTCGCCGGCAGCACGATATCGGCCATCTGCGCGGTCTCGGTCATGAACTGCTCATGCACCGCCACGAACAGATCCTCCCGCGCGAAGCCCTGTCGTACCAGCGTCTGCTCCGGCGCCACCGTCACCGGATTGGTATTCTGGATCAGCATCGCCTTGACCGGCGGCCCATTGTGCAACGCCTCGGCATCGCCGGTCAGGATGCGCCCGATCCTGGACTGGTCGAGCGCCCGTGTGGTGGGGTCGATGGCGTCGTGCCCCTCAATGATCGATTCGTCGAACTTCCAGATCGCGAAATTGTTGAAAAACGCACCGCCGCCCTCATACTGCCAGGCGCCGGTCACCGCCGGAATGCACAGCGCGGCATGCATCTGTGCAGCGCCATTGCGGCTGCGGGTAAAACCATAGCCGAGGCGAAAGAACGATCGTTTTGTCACCCCGACCAAACGGGCAAAGGTCTCGATCTCTTCAACGGGAACGCCGCAGATGGCGGAGGCCCATTCCGGGGTGCGGGTTTTCAGATGCGTCTCGAGTTCGTCAGGGCAATCGGTATAGCGCGCCATATAGGCGCGATCCGCAAAACCCTCGCGGAACAGCACATTCATAACGCCGCAGGCGAAAGCGCCGTCGGTGCCGGGCCGCAGGATGATCTTGATGTCGGCCTGCTTCATGGTGTCGTTGTTGTAGATGTCGACCGCCGCGATTTTGGCGCCGCGCTCCTTGCGGGCGCGCATCGCATGCGTCATCACATTGACCTGGGTATTAACCGGATTGGTGCCCCAGATCACGACGAGGTCGGAGACGCCCATCTCGCGCGGATCGACGCCGGCGATCTTGCCGGTGCCGATGGCGAATCCGATCCGCGCGACATTGGCGCAGATGGTCTGGTAGAAACGGGAATATTTCTTCACATGCGCGAGGCGGTTGATGCCGTCGCGCATCACAAGACCCATGGTGCCGGCATAGTAATAGGGCCAGACCGATTGGGCACCGAATTCGCGCTCGGCCGCGTCGAACCGCGCGGCGATCTCGTCCAGCGCTTCGTCCCACGAAATCCGTGCGAACTGGCCGGAGCCTTTCGGGCCGTTCCGGCGCATCGGATGGAGCAGCCGGTCCGGATGATGAATGCGCTCGGCATAGCGCGCGACCTTGGCGCAGACGACGCCGGCGGTATAGGTCTGCAGCCTGGAGCCGCGCACCCGGCCGATCGAAGAGCCGTCGATCACCTCGACATCGAGAGCGCAGGCCGACGGGCAATCGTGAGGGCAAGTGGAATGCCGAATGTCGATTCTTGGCTGCTGGTTCATGCCCTGATTGCTACCATCAAAAGCCGGG
>JBKJUA010000308.1:0-8069 GCA_046590305.1 Bradyrhizobium sp. | reverse complement strand
ACCTGACCGCGCTCGACTTCCTCGCGCTTGGTGCCGCGCAGCAGCGCGCCGATGTTGTCGCCGGCCTGGCCCTGGTCGAGCAGCTTGCGGAACATTTCAACGCCGGTGACGATGGTCTTCTGGGTATCGCGCAGACCGACGATCTCGATTTCCTCGCCGACCTTGACGATGCCGCGCTCGACGCGGCCGGTCACCACGGTGCCGCGGCCCGAGATCGAGAACACGTCTTCCACCGGCATCAGGAACGGCAGATCGATCGGGCGCTCCGGCTGCGGAATGTAGCTGTCCACGGCCTTCATCAGTTCCAGGATCGCGTCGTGGCCGAGCTTCTTGTCCTTGTCTTCAAGCGCGGCGAGAGCCGAACCCTTGATGATCGGAATGTCGTCACCCGGAAAATCGTACTTCGAAAGCAGTTCGCGGACTTCCATCTCGACGAGCTCGAGCAATTCCGGATCGTCGACCATGTCGCACTTGTTGAGGAACACGACCATCGCGGGAACACCGACCTGCTTGGCCAGCAGGATGTGTTCGCGGGTCTGCGGCATCGGGCCGTCGGCCGCGGACACCACCAGGATCGCGCCGTCCATCTGCGCGGCACCCGTGATCATGTTCTTCACGTAGTCGGCGTGGCCCGGGCAATCGACGTGGGCGTAGTGGCGGTTGCTGGTCTCGTACTCGACATGTGCGGTCGAGATCGTGATGCCGCGCGCCTTCTCTTCCGGCGCCTTGTCGATCTGGTCGTACGCGGTGAACGTCGCACCGCCGGACTCCGCCAGCACCTTGGTGATCGCCGCCGTCAGCGACGTCTTGCCATGGTCGACGTGACCGATCGTTCCGATGTTACAGTGCGGTTTATTACGTTCAAACTTTGCTTTGGCCATGACTCTCTCCGTTCAGTCGTTAACTGCCGCTAACGACAATCAGGCAAACTTCTTCTGGACTTCCGCCGACACGTTAGCCGGCGCTTCCGCGTAGTGATCGAACTGCATCGTAAAGGTTGCGCGGCCCTGGCTCATCGAGCGCAGGTTATTCACGTAACCGAACATATTCATGAGCGGCACCATCGCGTTGATGACGTTGGCGTTGCCGCGCATGTCCTGACCCTGGATCTGGCCGCGCCGCGAATTCAGATCGCCGATGACCGACCCGGTGTAATCTTCCGGAGTCACGCATTCGACCTTCATGATCGGCTCGAGCAGGACGGACTTGCCCTTCTGCAGCGCTTCGCGGAATGCCGCGCGCGAGGCAATTTCGAAGGCCAGTGCCGAGGAGTCGACGTCGTGATAGGCGCCGTCCACCAGCGTCACCTTGACATCGACCACCGGGAAGCCGGCGACGACGCCGGAGCCCAGTACGCTGTTGAGACCCTTTTCCACGCCGGGGATGTATTCCTTCGGCACCGCGCCGCCGACGACCTTGGATTCGAATTCGAATCCCTTGCCGGGCTCGTTGGGTTCGACGACAAACTTGACCCGCGCGAACTGGCCGGTACCACCGGTCTGCTTCTTGTGGGTGTAATCGACCTCCGCCTTCTTGGTGACGCGCTCACGGAACGCCACCTGCGGCGCGCCGATATTGGCGTCGACCTTGTAGGTGCGGCGCAGGATGTCGACCTTGATGTCGAGATGGAGTTCGCCCATGCCCTTGAGGATGGTCTGGCCGGACTCCTGGTCGGTCGAAACCCGGAACGACGGATCTTCCGCGGCCAGCTTCGCCAGCGCGACGCCGAGCTTTTCCTGGTCGGCCTTCGACTTCGGCTCGATCGCGATTTCGATAACCGGCTCCGGGAATTCCATCTTTTCCAGAATCACCGGCTTGTTGGCATCGCACAGCGTATCGCCGGTGCGGGCTTCCTTCAGGCCTGCCAGGGCGACGATGTCGCCGGCATAGGCTTCCTTGATGTCTTCGCGGTTGTTGGCATGCATCAGCAGCATGCGGCCGATGCGCTCCTTGCGGTCGCGCGTCGAATTGATGACGCCGGTGCCCGAAAGCAGCGTGCCGGAATAGATGCGGCAGAAGGTGATGGTGCCGACGAACGGGTCGTCCATGATCTTGAACGCGAGCAGCGCGAGCGGCTCCTTGTCGTTCGGAAGCCGGACGATTTCGTTGCCGTCTTCATCGACGCCCTTGATGGCGGGAACGTCGACCGGCGACGGCAGATAATCCACCACGGCGTCGAGCAGCGGCTGCACGCCCTTGTTCTTGAAGGCCGAGCCGCACAGCACCGGGAAGAACGCGCCGGTCAGCACGGCCTTGCGGATCATGCGCTTCAGCGTCGCTTCATCGGGTTCGTGGCCATCGAGATAGGCGGCGAGAACTTCGTCGTCGAGCTCGACGGCGGACTCCAGCAGCTTCTCGCGGTATTCCTTGGCCTTCTCGACCATGTCCTCGGGAATATCGATATCCTTGAAGGGGGCGTCGAGCTTCTCGTCTTCCCAGACGACGCCCTTCATGCGCACCAGATCGATCAGGCCCTTGAAATTGTTCTCGGAGCCGATCGGGAGCTGGATCGCGATCGGCTTGGCGCCGAGGCGGTCGATGATGTCCTGCAGACATTTGTAGAAATCGGCGCCGGTCTTATCCATCTTGTTGGCGAAGACGATGCGCGGAACCTTGTACTTGTCGCCCTGGCGCCAGACGGTTTCGGTCTGCGGCTCGACACCCTGGTTGGAATCCAGCACGCATACCGCGCCGTCGAGCACGCGCAGCGAACGCTCGACTTCGATGGTGAAGTCGACGTGGCCGGGGGTGTCGATGATGTTGAGGCGCTTGCCTTCCCAGAAGGCGGTCGTGGCAGCCGACGTAATCGTGATGCCGCGCTCCTGCTCCTGCTCCATCCAGTCCATCGTCGCGGCACCTTCGTGCACTTCGCCGATTTTGTGGCTCTTGCCGGTATAATACAGGATGCGCTCGGTGGTCGTGGTCTTGCCGGCATCGATATGCGCCATGATACCGAAGTTGCGGTAGTCCTCTATGGCATGAACGCGGGGCATGGGTTGTTCCTTAAAATCCGTTGTTTCGCCGTTACCAGCGATAGTGCGAGAAGGCGCGGTTGGCTTCAGCCATCCGATGCACATCTTCCCGCTTCTTGACGGCGTTTCCCCTGCCATTCGACGCGTCGAGCAGCTCGGCCGAGAGCCGCTCCGTCATCGTCTTTTCATTGCGGTCGCGCGCAGCCGTGATGATCCACCTGATACCGAGAGCCTGGCGGCGCACGCTGCGGACTTCGACCGGCACCTGATAGGTGGCGCCGCCGACGCGGCGCGAACGAACTTCAATGGTCGGCATGACGTTTTCCAGGGCCTGCTCGAAAACCGGCAGCGGGCCCTGCTTGGTCTTGGCTTCGATCATTTCGAGCGCGCCATAGACGATGCTCTCGGCGGCAGACTTCTTGCCGTCGTACATGACCGAGTTCATGAACTTCGTGATGATGATGTTCCCGAACTTCGGATCCG
The DNA here is from genome assembly GCA_046590305.1 of Bradyrhizobium sp. Taxonomy (GTDB): domain Bacteria; phylum Pseudomonadota; class Alphaproteobacteria; order Rhizobiales; family Xanthobacteraceae; genus Bradyrhizobium. Next base: position 4,614 of record JBKJUA010000308.1, on the reverse strand, counting down.
GGTTCACTTCACGCTTTTCAGCAGAATGGCGACGAGACATCTATCTGTTCCCGATTATTTCGGACGCTTCGCGCCGTACTTCGAACGACGCTGTTTACGGTTCTTGACGCCCTGGGTATCGAGGACGCCGCGGAGAATGTGGTAACGCACGCCGGGCAAATCCTTGACGCGGCCGCCGCGGATCATGACCACCGAGTGCTCCTGAAGGTTATGGCCTTCACCCGGAATGTAGCCGATGACTTCGAATCCGTTGGTCAGGCGCACCTTGGCGACCTTACGAAGCGCCGAGTTCGGCTTCTTCGGGGTCGTGGTGTAGACGCGCGTGCAAACGCCACGCTTCTGCGGCGACTGCTGCAGCGCCGGCACCTTCTTGCGCGACTTCTGAACGACGCGCGGACTTGCGATCAGCTGGTTGATCGTCGGCATGTCAGCCTTCACCCTTTAGTTCACGCGAAACCGTTATCGGCTCCGCAAATTCATTCGGGACATCAGTCCCATCCGACCGCCTCACACGGAAACGACCGCGCAAAGCGAAATCGCGCCAACCACTCATTGCTGAGTGGAAAGCGCTTCACGCCACAGAGGACCGCGGTCGAAACTGATCAGCTTGCGCTGTTCAATCGGCTACCGAGGTCATGCATCCGAAATCAATCTCAAGAGAACTTGCTCGAGAGAACCAAGATCGTCCTGGCAGTGCCTAGCTATCATCGACAGCGTTTGAGCGGCATTCGTCGAGGTTGGTGCCCGTCTCGATCCCAAGGGATGATAAGGGTGATCCGTTCCGACTCTGGCGTCGCTCACCGCCTGTCGTCAAGTGCGCGGGTTTTATCGGCGGCGGATAGCCAAGTCAAGGCGAAACGACAGCGAAAGAAACGCCTGTGGCACATGCATAACTGGCGTGCGCGTGAGTTTCAATCCACGCCGGAATCGTCGCCTGGAGGCTGATGGCAGCGAATCTCTGTCCGCCCGCGTTCCCTCCTCCGTCGGTCCGGGGGATAACGGGAGATAACGGGGTAAAAATCGGTTAACCGTTAATATTACCCGGATAAAATAGACGTCCTGCCCTCGAAGGGCGCTGCCAGGCGGGGATTGCATGGGGTTGTTTTCGTGTTTTTGTCCAGGCTCTGCCGTTCACCGAAGGGTTCGTTGCTGACCGTGGGCGGTTCGAGGCGGGGTTCCCGGCTCAATCCTCATCGTCGTCGTCATCATCATCGTCGCCATGCGCCTCGTCAGCCACATGATGCGACTTGTGGCTCTGGTCGTCCCACAGCCTGCGATAGACGCCGTTGGCGGCGAGCAGCTTTTCGTGCGAACCGCGCTCGATCGCCCTGCCGCCCGATATCACGATGATCTCGTCCATTTCGACCACCGAGGTCAGCCGGTGGGTTGAGAAGATCATGGTGCGGCCCTGGGCCAGCTTCATCAGCGTCTTGTTGATGGCGGCTTCGGTGGTCTGGTCGAGCGCCGAGGTCGCCTCATCGAGCAGCAGCACCGAGGGATTGCGGACGATGGCGCGGGCGATCGCGATGCGCTGGCGCTGACCGCCCGACAGCGTGTCGCCGCGCTCGCCGACCTCGGTATCGTATTTTTCCGGCAAGCTCATGATATAGCTATGGATTTCGGCGTTCTTGGCCGCTTCCTCGACCTCCTCGTCGGTCGCACCTTCCTTGCCGAGCCGGATGTTTTCCCGAATCGACATGTTGAACAGCATGTTTTCCTGGAACACCACTGCCATGCTGCTGCGCAGCGATTCAACGGTTACCCGGCGAATATCGACGCCGTCGATGGTCAGGCGCCCTCCATCCGGCACGTACAGGCGAAGGATCAAATTCAAAAGCGTGCTCTTGCCGGAGCCGCTCGGGCCAACGATCGCGATGGTCTTGCCGACCTTCAGCTTGAGACTGAGATTGTCGAGCACCGGCGTCTCGGAGCCCTCGTATTTGAAAGACACGCGGTCGAAGGTGATGTCGTTGGTAATGCGCGGCAGGTCGGGGGCGCCCGAACGATCGGCGCCGCGGGTCGGCTCATCCAGCAGTTCCTGAATGTGACGCACCGCCGCCGCCGACTGGATCGACACCGGTATGAAATGCATCAGATGGGCGATGTTGTAGGACACCTCCCAGAACGCGCTCTCGAACGTCACGAAGGTTCCGATCGTGATCTGGCCCTTGGTGGCGAGGTAGGCGCCGATCGCGAGCACCACCAGATGCAGCAGCAGCACCGAGATCGTGACCGAACGCTCGACCATGGTCGACAGGAATACCGCGGAAGCGGTCTTGTCGCGAACCTGGTTGTTGCGCAGACGAAACCAGCCGAAGGCGCGGCGCTGCAGGCTGAAGGCCTTGACCACCGCCTGCGCCGCGACGTTTTCCTGCACCACGCCGAGCAGCGACGACTCGTGCAGCTTCTGATCGTAATTCGCCTGCACCGCCTTCGGCGTCAGCAGCCGCGGGCCGATCAGCGTGATCGGAAATATCAGAAGCGCCACGGCGGCAAGCTGCCAGTTCAAGAACAGCATCAGGATGATGCCGGCAATCAGTTCCAGGAACGGCAATGCCGCGCTGTTGGCAAAGGTCTTGATCGAATTTTCGAAGGCCGCAAGGTCGATGGAAAACCGCGATAGGATCTCGCCGCGCTGGGTCCGCGCGAAATAGCCAGCCGGCAAGTCCTGCACATGGCCGAACAGGCGAGCCCGCACGTCGGCGATAATGCAAGACGCGAGCTTGGCGTCCCATCGCTCGTACCATATCGCGACGATCGAGGTGATGATGCCGGCGGCTGCGAGCACCCCGAGGATCATGTAGAGCGCCTGGAAATCCTCTTCGCCGAGAGCGTCGTCGATCAGGAACTTCAGGCTCAGCGGCATGATGACGTTGAACAGCGTCTCGACCACGACGCCGATGCTGACGAATGCCAGCATTTTTCTGTAGTTCCCCAGAAACGGCTGGACGAACGCATAGATCGTCGCAAACGCCCCGGCGGCTTCCTGCGCGGTATAGACGACGAGATCCTCATCATCATCGTCGTCGTCTAATTCCAGATCATGCTCGGACGGCTTGGCCGGTTTCTTGTCGAGGTCAGGCGCAACCGGGTCGCCTGCGACGGCAGGCTTCGGATCGTCCGATGAAGGAGGCTTGGTCGCCATAAAACCAACCGATGCTGCACGGCCGGCATGACCGCAAAATCAAGGGAGGCGGCCGAGGGAGCCACGGCCGCGATCCTATGTTATCAATATGCGTTCGGCAAAATAATTGGAAGGCCGGCCATTCGCCTAATCGTTGGCTTCAACCTTGTCGAAGAACGAATAGCGCAGGCTGTCGGAGTCGGCGTACCACTGGCCGGGCCCCTTGTTGGCGGCCAGCGTCGCCGCCCAGAGCGCGTCCGTACAGTCGCGGCGGTGCATCGACAAGTCGAACCCGTTGCCGAAGAACAGCTCCGACCATTCCCACCAGGTGCCGAGTTTCTTCACGCCCCGCAGCAGGTCGTAGCGGTCGATCAGCGCCGGCGCCATGTCCGAGGTCACCGATCCGAACACCAGTCCGGTCTTCACCACGCGGTTGAGTTCGCGGATAGCGCGGGGAACCTGCTTTTCGGCGACATGGCACAGGCTGGTCTCGAACACGAAGTCGAATTCCCCGCTCTTGAACGGCATATCGACGATCGATCCGAGCTTGCAATACTTCTTCAGTTCCTTCGGCGTCCGGGCGTGGATCGTACGGTTGTTCTCGATGCCCCAGGCATCGATCCCGCGGGCGCGCAGCGCTCCCACCAGTTCGCCACTGGCGGAGCCGGCCACCAGCAGCCTGTAGCCCCTGGCCCTGTTCCAGACGATCCTGATGAGGTCGGTCAGGTAGGCGGGATCGGTGAACTGGTCCCAGACCTCGTGATAGGGCCCGAGCCCGCGATAATTCTCGAAATACTGGCGGTCGATCTTGTCGGACGCAGACCTGCTGCCGTCGCCGCGCGCGCGGCGCAGCCGCATCATCTCGGTGACGAGGATGTCGGTGGCGGCATCGGAGGAATCCAGCAGGCCGTTCAGCGTCGAGTCGAACAGGTAGTCGCCGACCACGACCAGGCCGGGATGCTGCTTCGGTTCGGGACGGTGATTGGTCATGACGTCGCGTGCCGGCATGCCGCCCGGCAGCGCATTCACCGACGACAGCCAGCGATGGATCTTGCCCTCCATCAGATGCGCGCGCGCGTCGCCGAGCGCTGAAGGCAGCGACTTCAGCGCGGCGTCGATCAGTTCCTGGTCGCTGAGATTGGCGAACGCCAGCGCATCGGAACCGGCGATCAGCCAGTTCAGCACGCCGTGCTTGCCGACATCGTGACGCGCGCCTTCATTGTAGACGCAGCAGCCGCCGAACGCTTCCGACATAAACCAGGCGCCCGGGATCTTCTCGCCCCAGAACGGCTCATCGAACAGCAGCGACACCCGCAGATAATGCGCCGGGCGATCGAAATAGGCGACGTGCTTGACCATCGACTTGCGCAGCTGCTCGCCGTCCCAGCGCATGGTGGAGAGCCAGGAATGCGGCAGGCACATCAGCACCAGATCGAAATCCCTGGTCTCCGGTCCCTTGCCGTTCATCATGTTGAGCTGGTAGCGCCCGG
>JBKJUA010000228.1:0-5088 GCA_046590305.1 Bradyrhizobium sp. | reverse complement strand
CGGATCGTACAAGGAGCCGCGCGAGATCCTGTGGATTCTCGGCGTCATCATCTACCTCCTGATGATGGCGACCGGCTTCATGGGCTACGTGCTGCCGTGGGGCCAGATGAGCTTCTGGGGCGCCACCGTCATCACCAACCTGTTCTCCGCGATCCCCTATGTCGGCGACAGCATCGTCACCCTGCTGTGGGGCGGCTATTCGGTCGGCAACCCGACGCTGAACCGCTTCTTCTCGCTGCATTATTTGCTGCCATTCGTGATTGCCGGCGTGGTCGTGCTGCACGTCTGGGCGCTGCATGTCGCCGGCCAGAACAATCCGGCCGGCGTCGAGCCGAAGACCGAAAAGGACACCGTGCCGTTCACGCCCTACGCGACCATGAAGGATGCGTTCGGCATTTCCTGCTTCATGCTGTTCTTCGCCTGGTTCATTTTCTACATGCCGAACTATCTCGGCGACTCCGAGAATTACATCCCGGCCAATCCCGGCGTGACCCCGGCGCACATCGTTCCGGAATGGTACTATCTGCCGTTCTATGCGATCCTGCGTTCGATCCCGGACAAGCTGGCCGGCGTGATCGCGATGTTCGGCGCCATCCTGATCCTGGCCTTCCTGCCCTGGCTCGACAGCGCCAAGACCAAATCGTCTAAATATCGTCCGCTGGCGAAGCAATTCTTCTGGATCTTCGTCGTCGTCTGCCTGCTGCTCGGCTGGCTCGGAGGCAAGCCCGCCGAAGGCATCTACGTGATCGCCGGACGCATCCTGACGTTCTGCTACTTCGCCTATTTCCTGATCGTGCTGCCGCTGCTCAGCCGGATCGAAAAGCCGAGGCCGGTGCCGAACTCGATCGCCGACGACGTGCTGGCCAAGTCCGGCAAGTCGGCGCCGATAGTGTCCTCCGTGATCGCGCTCGCGGTTGCCGGTGCGCTGTTCGCCGGGTCCGTGCAGGACGCCCGGGCCGCCGAGGGACAGGAAATACCGCCATCGCTGAAATGGTCGTTCGCAGGTCCGGTCGGCAAATTCGATCGCGGCGCATTGCAGCGCGGCCTGAAGGTCTACAAGGAAGTCTGTGCGTCCTGCCACGGCCTGTCCTACATCGCATTCCGCAACCTCGCCGACGCCGGCGGCCCCGGCTTTTCGATGGCGCAGGCTGCGGCATTCGCGTCCGAATACAAGGTCAAGGACGGCCCCAACGACGCGGGCGATATGTTCGAGCGGCCGGGCCGGCCTGCCGATTACTTCCCGTCGCCGTTCCCGAACGACCAGGCGGCGCGGGCGGCCAATGGCGGCGCGTTGCCGCCGGACCTGTCGCTGATCACCAAGGCACGTTCCTACCCGCGCGGCTTTCCGCAGTTCATCTTCGACTTCTTCACCCAGTACCAGGAGCAGGGCCCGAACTACGTCAGCGCGCTGATGCAGGGCTATCTGGAAAAGCCGCCGGCCGGCTTCAAGCTGGCGGAGGGTTCCTATTACAACAAGTACTACCCCGGTCACGCCATCAAGATGCCGAACCCGCTCTCCGACGGCCAGGTCACCTACGACGATGGCTCGCCGGCGACCGTGGCGCAGTATTCCAAGGACGTCACCAACTTCCTGATGTGGACCGCGGAGCCGCACATGGAAGCGCGCAAGAAACTGGGCATGCAGGTGTTCGTGTTCCTGATCCTGCTCACGGGCCTCCTCTACTTCACCAAGAAGAAGATCTGGGCCAACGCGCACTGAGCGTTGCGCAGGATCGGATGAATTCGGAAAAGCCCCTGCGGGGGCTTTTTTGTTGAATACATGTCCCGGACGGTGCAGCGCTCTTGCGCTGCTCCGCAGAGCCGGGACCCACACTTTTCGTTCCGCTGGATGGGCCCCGGAACAGCAGCGCATCACGCCGAAGAGCGGCGTGCTGCGCTGCATCCGGGGCACGAGAAACGCCATCGCGCGAACCGATTGCATCCCAACCCCGCAGCGGCCAAACTAGCCGCCGATCGCCCGCAAGAAAAATCTCCGGAGGAACCATGGGTACCAGCATCACGTTCAAGCGCCCGGACGGCAAGGACGCCGGCGGCTATCTCGCCAATGCCGCGCGCGGCAATGCGCCTTGCGTGGTGGTGATCCAGGAATGGTGGGGGCTTTCCGATCAGATCAAGGGGCTGTGCGACCGCTTTGCGGTGGCCGGCTTCGATGCGCTGGCGCCTGATCTCTACAAGGGCACGGTGGTGCCGGATCACGACACCGACGCCGCCAACGCGCAGATGAACTCGCTGGATTTCATGGATGCGACGACCCAGACCGTACGCGGCGCCGCGCAGTACCTGGCCAGGAACGGCGCCAAGGTCGGCCTGACCGGCTTCTGCCTCGGCGGCGCGGTGACCATCATCGGCGCCACCAAAATTCCCGAACTCGCCGCCGGCGTGGTGTTCTACGGCATTCCGCCGGAAGCGGCGGCAAAACCCGCGGACGTGAAAATTCCGCTGCAGGCGCATTTTGCCAACAAGGACGACTGGTGCACGCCGGCGCTGGTCGATGGTTTCGAGAAGGCGATGAAGGCCGCCGGCAAGTCGCTCGAACTGTTCCGCTACGACGCCGAGCACGCCTTCGTCAACGAGCAGCGCCAGTCGGTGCACGACCGCGCGGCCGCTGAACTGGCCTGGGGCCGGGCGACCGATTTCTTCAAGAAGCATCTGGGTTGATATGAAAATCTTTTGCACAGGCGCGTCGGGCTATATCGGCGGATCGGTGGCGGCCCACCTCATCGCGGCCGGACATCAGGTGACGGGCCTCGTTCGCTCGCAGGACAAGGCCGACGCGGTTCGCGCGCGGGGCATCGCGCCGGTGTTGGGAACGTTGGATGATGCGGGCATTCTCGCCGGTGCCGCGCGAGCCGCCGACGTTGTGGTCAATGCCGCCAGCGCCGACCACAAAGGTTCGGTCGTGGCCTTGCTGGATGCGCTCGAGGGAAGCGGCAAGACGTTCATCCACACATCGGGGTCGAGCATCGTCGGAACGCCCGCCCACGGCGAGCGCTCCGACGCGGTGTTTGATGAAGACACGCCGTTCACGCCATCATCAGCGCGCGCGGCGCGGGTCGCCCTCAACGAATTCATCCTGTCGTACCGCGAGAAGGGCTGCCGTCCCGTCATCATCTGCCCGAGTCTGATCTATGGAGCAGGCCATGGCGCCAAGGCGGACAGCGTGCAGGTGCCCTATCTGATCAAGCTCGCCAGAAAGCGGGGCAATGCCGCGCACGCCGGACCCGGCGAAAACATCTGGTCGGACGTCCATATCGACGACCTCGTGCTGCTCTATGCGCTGGCTATCGACAAGGCTCCGGCCGGATCGTTCTATTTCGTGGAGAACGGCGAGCATTCGATGCGTGAACTTTGCGATGCCATCAACCGCATGCTGGGCTTTTCGGGGCCGCCGACCGCCATATCGATGGCGGAGGCGGCGTCCGAATGGGGCGAGGGTGCCGCCGAAAACACCATGGCGTCGAACAGCCGGGTGCGCGCCAAGCGGGCCCGGCAGCTCGGCTGGACGCCGACGGCGCGCGGTGTGATCGAAGAGATCGAAGTGGGGTGCTATCGCGAGTAAGTCTCACCGTCGTCCCATGTTCGCGAGAGCGGCCGCGGCGTGTTAGTCGGCCGTCTATTGCTTGATCTCATCCCACCAGGCGCACGTCCCTGACATCAGCCGGTAATTGCCTTCCATCACCTGCACCGGCGCGCGCCGCCCTTCGGCCGCGGCGCGCATCCGCATTTCGCGCGCTACCTCGCGGTCGGCAGGCGGCAGCCAGACGCGCTCATGGCCCCACAGGCTGGGGCCGTCGAACATCTCGACCGGTTGCCAGTTGCCGGGATCGATTTCGCGGCCGCCCCAGCCGCATTCGATCATGAATGCGGACGGCGATTTGCAGTAGAACGAGGTCATGAAATCGTTGGTATGGCGGCCGAGCGTGACGCCGACGCGATCCTCCTGCGTCAGGGCGACGTCATAGGCCTGTCCGACATCGTCGAGCGAGAACAACTCCACCATCAGATGATGCATGCCGCTCTTGCCGGTCTCGATCATGGCGAGGCTGTGGTGGCGCGCATTGACGTGGAAGAAATAGGCGCGAAACGGCTTTTCGATATAGTCGCTGAGCCCGAAGCCGAGCAGGTCGGCATAGAACGCCATCATCGGGTCGATATTTTGGACCGTCAGCACCGCGTGGCCGAGACCGAGCGGGCCGGTGCGAAAGCCGGAGATCGAGCGGCCAGGCCTGAACGGCGTCTCGTCGCTCTCGGCGCCGTAAAAGGCCTCGAGCCGATTGCCCTCGGGATCGGTGAATGAAATCAGGCCACGCACACGCCTTGCATCGGCCAGCGTCCGCGGTTCAGCCGTGACATCGATCCCGGCCTTTTCCAGCCGTGCGGCAAGGGCGTCCAGATCGGCCGCATCCTTGACCTCCCAGCCGAAGAACCGCCCTCCGTCCGGCATCGCGCGGTCGATGATGATGCGCTGCTTGCGGTCGTCCATCCGGAATGCGAGCAGGGAGTTGCCGAGCTCCACCGCCTGCAGTCCGACCAGCCCGGTGCCGAACTGTCGCCAATCGTCCAGCGCGGTCGATCCGAATCCGGCATATCCCAGCGCCTGTATCGGCATCGTGGCCTCCGTCTTCGCGCAACTTCAGACCGCCGGGTTCACCCGGGCTTGCTCAAATCCTACGCATGTTTTCGGGCTTTCGACACCAAAAGATCGGCCCCAACCCGCCCGGGACGCGCTGCCGCTCTCTTGACGTTTCAGCTCCGGCATGGTGTCTAGCCGCCATGAACACCGTCGTCCGCGATAGCCGTCTTTGGTGGCGCACCTCCTAGAGGTGGCCGGTGCGATTTCATTTTCCCTAATCGTCAGAGGCCGTCATCGCAGTGCGACGGCCCTTTTGTTTGTCCTGCATGGCGCCCCCTCAGTAAGTTTCGTAAGAGGATGACATGAACAGGACAGCCTTCTCCCTGCCGGACCACAGCGAATACCTCACCCGTGGCGGGTTGGCCGTGACGCGGAACGTCGAGCAATTCACCGGCGACGCCAAGCGGCTCGATGACCTGATCGAACTGCTCGAT
>JBKJUA010000098.1:0-11498 GCA_046590305.1 Bradyrhizobium sp. | reverse complement strand
GCGCATTTCACCTCGCCGATCCGGCGCTACGCCGATCTGGTTGTGCACCGCGCCCTGATCCGCGGGCTCGGCCTTGGCGAAGGCGCGCTGCCGGACACCGAGACGGTCGAAACCCTGAGCGAGGTCGCCGCCCAGATTTCCGTCACCGAACGCCGCGCCATGAAGGCGGAACGCGAAACCGCCGACCGCCTGATCGCGCATTTTCTCGCCGACCGCATCGGGGCCACGTTCCAGGGCCGCATCTCCGGCGTCACCCGCTCCGGGCTGTTCGTTAAACTCTCGGATACCGGCGCCGATGGGCTGATCCCGATCCGCACGCTCGGCACCGAATACTTCAACTATGACGAGACCCGCCACGCGCTGGTCGGCACGCGCAGCGGTGCCATGCATCGGCTGGGGGACGTGGTCGACGTTCGTCTGGTAGAAGCAGCGCCAGTGGCGGGCGCGTTGCGGTTCGAACTGCTGTCGGAAGGCACGGTCGCCCCGCGCGGACGCAGCCGGCGCCCCGGCGCCGGCGACACGATGAGAGCGAAGACGAAAACACATCCCGGCCGCAGCCCGCGCAAAGGCAAGCCGGGCAAGGGCAAAGACAAGGGTAAGTCTGGCAAATCGAAGAAGGGCAAGCCTTTCAAAGGATAGACCATGGAAACCGTTACTGCACATGCCAGAACCTGGACACAGCAGCAGGCATCGGCCGAAAAACGCGACGTGTGGACCGCCATGAAGCGCGGCTTTTTCTGCCGCTGCCCGCGTTGCGGCGAAGGCAAGCTGTTTCGTGCCTTCCTGAAAGTCGACAATCACTGTTCGGATTGCGGACTGGATTTCACGCCGCACCGCGCCGACGACCTGCCGGCCTATCTCGTCATCGTCATCGTCGGCCACATCGTGGTCCCTGCCGCGCTGTGGATCGAGACCCATTATGCGCCGGCGGTCTGGCTGCAGCTCACGGTCTACCTTTCATTCACCCTGGTGGCATCGCTGCTGTTGCTGCAGCCGGTGAAAGGCGCCGTGGTTGGTTTGCAGTGGGCCTTACGCATGCACGGGTTTGACGAAAATGCCACCGATGAGATATCGCCCGGCTAACGGACGACAAACGCCGACAAGAAACCAAGAACAAGTGGGGACGGAATGACTGAATCTGCTGCTGCCGTAGACCAGGGAAAAGAGGCCGATCATCATCCCTATTTCCGGCCGAAGGACGCCGCCACGCTGATCCTGGTCGATCGCGCCCATGCCACACCGAAGGTTCTGGTCGGCAAGCGCCATGACAAGGTGGTGTTCATGCCCGGCAAGTTCGTGTTTCCCGGCGGCCGTGTCGACAAGTCGGACAACCGCGTGCCGGTGGCCGCGCCAATCCCGAAAGCGCTCGAAGATAATCTGATGAAGGGCAGCCCGAAGATCACGCCGTCGCGGGCGCGCTCGCTGGCGATCGCCGCGATCCGCGAGGCCTGCGAGGAAACCGGGCTGTGCCTCGGACGCAAGAACGACGGCAAGGCGCCGAAGCTGGAAGGCGCCTGGCAGGCTTTCACAGAAGCCGGCCTGCTGCCCGATCCATCAGGACTGTACCTGATCGCCCGCGCCATCACCCCGCCCGGCCGCGTCCGCCGCTTCGATACCAGGTTCTTTACCGCCGACGCCTCCGCCATCGCCCATCGCGTCGAGGGCGTGGTCCATGCCGAGGCCGAACTGGTCGAGCTGGTATGGGTCGATCTCGGCTCCAAGCATCTGGCCGACGCGCATCCGATGACGAAGAATGTCCTGAACGAACTGGAAAAGCGCCTGGCCACTGGCCCGCTCAGCCACGACGCGCCGGTGCCGTTCTTCCATTTCTACGGCAACCGGATGCAGAAGGACGTGCTGGGGGGGTAATTTCCGCCTTCTCCCCCGTCATTGCGAGCGCAGCGCGAAGCAATCCATTCTTTCTTTTGGTGCGAGATGGATTGCTTCGCTGCGCTCGCAATGACGGTTGATAGTTTCGCGTAATTCAACAACCGTGGGAACGGGGCTATGGCAAAACGGCAGTTGCGGCTCGGCGCGTTCATGCGGCCGGTTTCCATTCACACCGGCGCGTGGCGCTATCCCGGCGCCTGGCCGGACGCCAATTTCAATTTTTCGCATATCAAGAAGCTGATCCAGAAGCTGGAGGCGGGAAAGTTCGACGCCTTCTTCATGGCTGACCATCTCGCCGTACTGAACATGCCGGTCAATGCGCTGAAGCGCAGCCACACCGTTACCTCGTTCGAGCCGTTCACGCTGCTGTCGGCACTGGCCGGCGCCACCGAACATATCGGCCTGATTGCGACGGGATCGACCACCTTCGACGAGCCCTACCATGTCGCCCGCCGCTTCGCCTCGCTCGATCACATCAGCAATGGCCGCGCCGGGTGGAACATCGTCACCACCTCCAATCCGGATGCGGCGCTGAATTTCGGGCTCGACGACCACATGGAGCACGCCGAGCGCTACAAGCGGGCGCGCGAATTCTACGATGTCGTCACTGGGCTGTGGGACTCCTTTGCCGACGACGCTTTCGTCCGCGAGGTCGAGAGCGGGCTGTATTTCGATCCCGCAAAAATGCACGTGCTTGATCACAAGGGCAAATATCTCTCGGTGCGCGGTCCCCTCAACATCGCCCGCCCGGTACAGGGCTGGCCGGTCATCGTGCAGGCCGGCGCCTCGGAGGACGGCAAGCAGCTCGCGGCGGAAACCGCGGAAGCCGTGTTCACCGGCGGCGGCCCGCTCGCCGACGGCCAGAAACTCTATGCCGACATCAAGGGCCGGATGGACAAGCTTGGCCGTGACCGCGACCATCTGAAAATCCTGCCCGGCGCCTTCGTCGTGGTCGGCGACAGCATGGAAGAGGCAAAAGAGAAGCGCGCCCTGCTCGACAGCATGGTGCATTACGACAGCGCGATCGCCTCGCTGTCGGTCCAGCTCGGCACCGACGCATCCGGCTTCGATCCCGATGGACAATTGCCCGAAATCCCCGAAACCAATGCCAGCAAGAGCGGCCGTCAGCGCCTGGTCGATGCCGCCGCGCGCGACAAGCTCACGGTGCGCCAGCTGGCGCAGCGGGTTGGTGGTTATGGTGGATTGTCGTTTGTCGGCACGCCCGAAACCATCGCCGACCAGATGGAGCAATGGCTGACCACCGAGGGCTGCGACGGTTTCAACATCATGTTCCCGTTCCTGCCCGCCGGCCTCGATGACTTCGTCGACAAAGTCGTGCCGGAACTGCAGAAGCGCGGAATCTTCCGGCGCGAGTATGAGGGCAAGATGCTGCGGGAGAATTTGGGCCTGCCGCGGCCGAAAAACCGTTTCTTCGAGGGTTAATGGGCCGGAATCGGGCCGGTTTTCGCCTGCAAAACCTTGACTTTGGGCTGTCAGAAGCTAGGTTGCGCGGCAAATGCGGGCCTGATGGGCCGGCGTCCGATTCCAGACATCAAGGGTTCTAAACATGGCCAAAGCGGTCACCATCAAGGTCAAGCTCGTTTCCTCGGCGGATACCGGCTTTTACTACGTCGCCAAGAAGAATTCGCGCACCATGACCGACAAGCTGGTCAAGAAGAAGTACGACCCGGTCGCGCGCAAGCACGTCGAATTCCGCGAATCCAAGATCAAGTAACAATCGCGGGACGCTACTGACTTTGAACGGGGCCTCGCGGCCCCGTTTTTATTTTGTGAAGCGGCGTCCGCGATCCCGCATCATTTTTCCTGCCGGACCGGGCAACTCGACAAGCCGAACAGGGTATACGCCGGACAATAGCCGAACACTCCCGTCGCCAGCGGCACAAACCCGATCCAGCCGACCCAATTCCAGCCGGTTTGGGGAAAGCCCAGCGGAATGGCAAACGCCAGCAGCACAATTCCAATGACGATACGCGCGACGCGATCGATCGATCCAACATTGCTCATGGTCTTTGTCCTTTGTGGTTGAGGAAGATTTGGTGAAAAGCCGGTGCGATCATTCGGCGGGCGCCAGGCGATGGCTCGGCTGCGCCGCCTGCTCCGCCGGGTCGCCGTCAACATTCGATCCGAGGTCAAGGCGCCAGGGCCGCGCCCGCTCGATCAGCGCCAGGATTACGATGATGACGACCGCCAAAGCGACCGCGCCCTGCCAATAGGCAATGCCGGCGAGGTCGGTGAACAGTAGTTTGGGCCCGGTGCCGATCAGCGACTTGGCGAGCCAGGGCTGGGCGTACGAAAACGCCACCGCACCGGCCAGGCCGCCGAACAGCGTGAAAATGGCGTCGCGATAGCCGACGCCGATCTGCGCCAGCGTGGTGCCGGGACAGGCGCCCGCCAACGCGATGCCGGCGCCGAGTATCAGCCCGCCGACCACGTCGGCGGCATAAAGCGCGGCCTTCGGCTGCAGCTTGACGAAGCCGAACCCGTTGAGAAACGCCAGCACCACCGCGCCGGTCGCAACCGCCGTCAGAAACACCTTGAGCATGATCCAGTTGCGCAACTGCATCTGGCCGACGATCATTCCGGGCTCGAACACCCGCGATTTTTCCAGCGCGAAGCCGAATGCGATTCCCATCAGCGCGCCGCTCAAAATTCCGACTGCAACGGACGACATGACCATCCCTCCCTTGTTAAATTCGACGCAGCAGCATCGAGGCGGTTGCAATGCCGCCGGCAAACATCGCAGCCACCGCGACGGTGGACCCGACGGATAATTGCGCCATCCCCGAAAGGCCGTGGCCGCTGGTGCAGCCGTCGGCAATCCGGGCGCCGAACAGCATCAGGAAGCCGGCGGCGAACGCCACCGCATAGCGCAGGCCGCGCGATGACGAACCGAGTGCTTTCGCCCAGATCGGCGAAATCGGCGCGCGGACCGCGCCCGACAGTTTCATCGACGCGTAGGCGCCCAGCGCGATGCCGATGACCAGCGCAACCTGCCAGAGGTTCTTGGCATTCGCCGCAATATGCCTGGCCGCGTAATCGATCTTGAGCAGCGAAGGATCGACCAGGCCCGCAAACGCCGCGCCCACCGTGACATAGGAGGACGAGGCGCCGAGCGCGGTCTCGATGAGCAGGAATGCGGGGATTTGCAGCAGGCCAATCAGGATACCCGCAGCGTATGGCGACCAGGCCTTGTCAAAGGGCGACATCGGCAAACTCCATCGATCATTATATTAGCAATACGTAATATATTGGGGCAATGCCGCTCCATATTGATCTGAATCAACCGCGCGCCTGACCGCGGCAAATAAACGTGACGCTGCGGCGGCGAACTGGCTTGGTATTCGAAAGCATCGCGTCATGGGCGAAACCATCATCGAAGGGCCGCTCTATGCGCCCCGCAAGAAGGTCTATCCGCAGGCCGTCCATGGCCGGTTTCGCCGGATCAAATGGACGCTGCTGGTCGTGGGCCTGGCGGTCTATTACCTGCTGCCATTCGTGCGCTGGGACCGCGGACCGGGCCTGCCCAGCCAGGCGGTGCTGCTCGACCTGCCGCATCGCCGCTTCTATTTCTTTTTCATCGAGTTGTGGCCGCAGGAAGTCTATTACTTCACCGGCCTTCTGATCATCGCAGCGATGGTGCTGTTCCTGATGAACGCCCTCGCCGGCCGAATCTGGTGCGGCTATCTCTGTCCGCAGACCATCTGGACCGACCTGTTCTATGCCGTCGAACGCTGGGTCGAGGGCGACCGCCGCGACCGCATCCTGAAGGACAAGCGCGGCTGGACCTTCCGTCACGTGCGCGAGATCGCGACCAAGCACTTCCTCTGGCTGATGATCGCCTGGTGGACCGGCGGCGCCTGGGTGCTGTACTTCGCGGATGCACCGACGCTGGTGAAGGACCTCGCCACCCTGCAGGCGCCGTTCGCCGCCTATCTCTGGATCGGCATCCTGACCGCGACCACCTATGTCTTTGCCGGCCATGCGCGCGAGCAGGTCTGCATTTACATGTGCCCGTGGCCGCGCATCCAGGCGGCATTGACCGACGAGTGGGCGCTCAACGTCACCTACCGGCGCGACCGCGGCGAGCCCCGCAATTCCGTCAAGAAGGCCGAGCAACTGCGGCTTGCCGGCGCGCCCGCCGGCGACTGCATCGATTGCCACCAGTGCATCAATGTGTGCCCGACCGGCGTCGACATCCGCGACGGCATTCAGCTCGGCTGCATTCAATGCGGGCTGTGCATCGATGCCTGCGACGCGATCATGCTGCAGACAGATCGGCCGCCCGGGCTGATCGCCTACGACACCGACATCAACGCCGAGCGCCGGCTTGCCGGCAAGCCGCCGGTCTACCGGCTGATCCGGGCGCGCACCGTTCTCTATGCCGCCATCATTGCCGTGGTCGGCGGCATCATGCTGTACGCGCTGGCGACCCGCAGCTCCCTTGGGATCAGCGCGTTGCATGAGCGCAGCCCCTTGTTCGTCACGCTCGCCGACGGCAGTGTCCGCAACGACTATACCGTGCGCTTCCTCAACAAGGCCGGCGTAGCGCGCGCCTTCGCGCTGGAACTACTCGGTCTTCCCGCCGCGGAAATCCGCACCCCGGGGATCCAGCGCGGCGCGGACGGCAAACTGATCATCGAGGTCGGGCCGGACCAGACAAGGGAAATCAGGGTTTCCGTGCAGGTGCCGGTGGCGAAGCTGCCGAAGGAAGCAACCGACATCGAGTTCAGGGCTGCCGATGTCGCAACCGGCCTGTCGGCGTCGGTGCGCGATCATTTCGTGCCGGGTGGGCGGTAGTCTCCTATCGCGCCGGCACCATCGGCGGCGGCGCCGATGGCCGGATCAGCGCGAACGTCACCTGAATGATGCCGCCGGCGAGCCCCAGCGCCACGCCGATCCGCCACGCCATGGTGTAGGACCCCAGCGAGTCATACAGCAGGCCGCCGCCATAGGCGCCGAGGAAGCTGCCGAGCTGATGGCTCATGAAGGCGAGCCCCTGCACCATCGCCTGCCACTGCAGCCCGAACATCTCCGCCACGGCGCCTGCGACCAGCGGACCGACACCCATCCACAGGAATCCCATGAGCGCGCCGAACAGCAGCGTCGATGCCGGCGACGGTGGCAGCATGAAGTACCAGGCCAGAATCAGCGAGCGCGCGATGTAGATGCCGCCGAGCAGCGCCAGCTTGTTCCAGCGCCCGCCAGCCCAGCCGAAGAACAGGCTGCCCAGCACGTTGAAGCCGCCGATCATGCCGAGCGTCTGCGCGCTCAGCATCGGATCCATGCCACAGATCGCGAGATAGGACGGCAGATGCGTGGTGAGAAACACCAGCTGCATGCCGCAGACGAAATACGCCAGTGTCATCACCACGAATGACGGATTGCTGAACGCGATCTTCACCGCGACGGCGGCCGAGGTATCGGCGATGTCGTCCGGTCCCTTCGGCGGCAGCGGCACCTTGTCCACCCTGCCCGCGTACCAGGCCGCCGGCAGCATGAACAGCGACAGAATGACAAATCCCATCATGCCGGTGCGCCAGCCAAAGCCCTCGTTGAGGAGCTGCCCGATCGGCGCCGACAGCAACGCGCCGAGCGATCCCGCCGCCGAAACCATGCCCATCACCGTGCTGCGTACCGCCGCCGGCACCGAGCGCGCGGCGACCGACATCGCGATCGCAGCCGCCGTGCACGCCAGCGAGGTGCCGATCAGCACACCGCCGCCGATCATCACAAAGAGCATGCCCTGCGCGCTCGCCAGCAGCACGAGGCCGACAATGTAGAACAGCGAGCCGACCATCATGATCGGACGAAAGCCGTAGCGCACGGTCATGGCGCCGGCCAGCGGCTGCAGGAATCCCCAGGCGAGGTTCTGCACCGCCAGCGCCAGCGTGAAATCGGACACCGAGATCCTGATGTCCTGGGTCAACGGCTGCAGGAAAATGCCGAGGCTCTGGCGCAGGCCCATGCTCAGCGTCAGCATGATGGAGGCGCCGATCAGGATGGGAAGCGTGGGACGGAGAATCTGCAGCAGGGACATTTCTTGTTTTTCTTCCGTTGGGTCACGGCAGCAATTTGCCGCCCCGCCGTCGCATCGGACTTGATTACACCGATCTGTGTAATTAATGTGAGAGCGACGCTGCTGTCAAGGCAGGCGGAGAAAGGTTTTCCACGAGATATGCCGCCACACGAAAAACCGACCATGAAGGCGCGGATTCTCGAAACTGCCGACCTGCTGTTCTATCAGCGCGGCATTCGCGCGGTCGGCGTCGACACCATCGCCGCCGAAATCGGCATCAGCAAACGCACGCTGTACAATCATTTCCCCTCCAAGGACGAATTGATCGCGGCCTATCTGGCGGGCCGCTTCACCGAGGCGCCGCCATCCGACAAGCCGCCGCTCGAACAGATCCTCGGCACCTTCGACCGGCTGGAGCGCGGTTTTGCGGCCAAGGGTTTTCGCGGTTGTCCGTTCGTCAATGCGGTCGCCGAACTCGGCGCGGAGGATCAGTCGGTCCGGAAGATCGCCATCGCCTTCAAGGAAAGCCGCCGCCTCTGGTTTCGCGATCGCTTGAAACAGCTCGGCGTCGCCGACACCGAAGGCCTCGCGACCCAGCTGACGCTGCTGGTCGACGGCGCGATCGCGCAGGATCTCGTGCGCAACGACCCCTCGATGGCGCGCGCCGCGAAGGAAGCGGCGAAGGTGCTTTTGAAGAATGCGGGGGTGAAGATAGATGCAGAGAACGCAACAACCACTCCATCGTCGTCCCCGCGAACGCGGGGACCCATACGCCGCGGCGGTGCGGTTTAGAACAGGTCGCTGTTGCACGCTCTCGTTTCACCCATAGCCGCCGGTGGTTATGGGTTTCTGCCTTCGCAGGGACGATGGCGGAGAGAATTCAAGCCGCCGCCGAAACCACCCGGTTGCGCCCGTCGTGTTTCGCCCGGTACAGCGCGGTATCCGCGCGCTTCAGCACATCGGCGACCGGCTCGCCCTTGTTCTCCAGGGTCGACAGTCCGATCGAGATCGTGACCTCGATGCGCTTCGTCCCCTTGTTGACCGCGAAGGGTTCGCCGGCGATCGAACGGCGCAGCCGTTCGGCCACCATGCCCGCGACGTGCAGATCGGTTTCCGGCATCACGATGACGAATTCCTCGCCGCCATAGCGGCAGGCCAGATCGATGCCGCGGATCGACTTGCGGATCCGCACCGCGAATTCGCGCAGCACGTCGTCGCCGGCGTCGTGGCCGTAATTGTCGTTGATGGATTTGAAGAAATCGATGTCGAGCATCATCAGCGCCAGCGGCTTGCCGCGGCTTGCCGCCTGCTCAGCCAGCGCGCCGAGATGGCTTTCCATGTAGCGGCGGTTATGCAGCCCGGTCAGCGCGTCGGTGATCGCGGCCTCGATCGAGTTCTGCATGTTGTCGCGCAGATGATCGGTGTAGCGCCGCTTGCGAATTTGCGTTCGCGCCCGCGCCAGCAACTCGTTCTTGTCGACCGGGCGCAGCAGATAGTCGTTGACGCCGATCTCGAGCCCGCGCAGCAGCCGCGCATTGTTGTCGGCGTCGGCGATTGCGAGGATCGGCACCGACCGGGTGCGCTCCAGCGAGCGCGCCTGGCTGCACAGCCGCAGGCCGTCGAAATTATCGAGGCCGAGCGAGACGATCAGCAGGTCGTAATTGCCCTCGGCGGCATGAAACAGCGCCTCGGACGGGTTGGCTTCGACGTCGACGGTGTGCTCGGTCGAGAGCACTGGCGCCAGCCGCTCATAGGACGAGGGCCGGTCGTCGACCAAAAGGATGCGGCCGCCCTTCCCGGTATCGGATACCGCGCTGCGCTCCGGCGCCTGCACGCCGATCTCCAGCGAGGTGATGGCGCGCATGCGCAGCTCATCGGTCATCATCTTCAAACGGGTCAGCGACCGCACCCGGGCGATCAGCACGACGTCGGACACCGGTTTTGTCAGGAAATCGTCGGCGCCGGCCTCCAGCCCGCGCACGCGGTCGGCCGGGCTGTCGAGCGCGGTCACGATCACCACCGGAATGAAATGCGTGGCCGGATTGGACTTCAGCCGGCGGCAGACCTCGAAACCGTCCATGTCGGGCATCATGACGTCGAGCAGGATGATGTCGCATTCGGCGCGCGAACACACATCCAGCGCCTCGGCGCCGTTGCTTGCGGTCAGCACATCGAAATACTCCGCCGAAAGACGGGCTTCCAAGAGCTTGACGTTGGCGGGAACGTCATCGACGACCAGGATACGCGCAGACATCGAAACTCACTCCTACCCGATAAAACGCCGTACGGTCTCAATGAACTTGCCGACCGAAATTGGTTTGGACAAATACGCCTCGCAACCGCCTTCGCGGATACGTTCCTCATCGCCCTTCATGGCGAACGCCGTCACCGCGACCACCGGTATCATGCGCAGTTCCGGATCGTCCTTGATCCAGCGCGTCACTTCGAGGCCGGACACCTGCGGCAGCTGGATATCCATCAGGATCAAATCGGGGCGCAGCTTGCGAACGAGATCGAGCGCCTCGAAGCCGTTGCTGGTGCCCGAGGTCTGATAGCCATGCGCTTCCAACAGGTCGCGAAAGAGCTTCATGTTGAGCTCGTTGTCCTCCACGATCAGGACGGTTTTGGCCATCCCGTCCCTCCCTGTCCAAACAACCGCTTCAGGAAACAGGTCCGCCATTCGGTGCATCCGCACCGCCTCCGGACTTGTCGAAAAGTGAAATCAAACTAGCGCCAGATTCGCTCTAACCCGTTAAATCCGAGTCCTGCTTTTCTTCAAACATGTGCCATCTTTTCGCGAAGCGGTTTCCACTTGCTTGAACACATTCCGCAGACTCGGGCATGATGGTTCCAAATTAGAGACCATAAGTTAACGGAAAGGCAAACCCATCTATTGAAAAAGTCTGTTCACAACCCCCGGGAAGTAGCTGAAATCGTTGCGGTTCAGGCGCTGTCCTTCATTGCCTCCGATCCCGAGCGGCTGGGCCTGTTTCTGGCCGAAAGCGGAATCGGGCCGGAGACGCTGCGGACGGCTGCCGCCGATCCGCAATTTCTGGCCAGCGTGCTCGATTTCGTGATGCGCGATGACGCAACCGTGAAGGCCTTCGCCGCGGCGTCCGAGCTTCACCCGACCAACATCGCCGCCGCCCGTCAGGTGCTGGGCGACCCGCATTGGGAGCGTGACGTGCCGTGAGCGCGCTGGCGCAGCCAGGCGACGGTCCGCGCTGTTTTTGCCGGGATTGCCTCGGCGACCTCGACATCAAGGCCGTGCGGTGCGGCGAATGCGGCTCCCCTCGCCTCGTTCGCCACCCTGCGCTGCCGTCGCTGACGCTGGCCCATATCGATTGCGACGCGTTCTACGCGACGGTGGAGAAGCGCGACAATCCGGAGCTGGCCGACAAGCCCGTCATCATCGGCGGTGGCAAGCGCGGCGTGGTGTCGGCCGCCTGCTACATCTCGCGGACCTATGGCGTGCGCTCGGCAATGCCGATGTTCAAGGCGCTCGAAGCCTGTCCCGAGGCGGTCGTCATCAGCCCGAACATGGAAAAATACGTGCGCGTCGGCCGCGAAG
>JBKJUA010000022.1:0-14765 GCA_046590305.1 Bradyrhizobium sp. | reverse complement strand
GGAAGTGTTTGCGGGATCATATGGTTGGGCGTGCCGCTAAAGTATGCGATGTGGCAAGGCGTGTGCTGCGATCGGGCATTTGTCTTGGCGTGGTGGTTTGCGTCGGATTTGCGGCTTCCGCAGCCCGTAGCGAAAACCTCCCCGAGGCTCTGGCCAAGGCCTACCAGACTAATCCGGTGCTCAATGCGGAACGGGCGCGGCAACGCGCCACGGATGAGAATGTGCCGCAAGCGCTGGCCGGCTACCGGCCGCAGATCGTCGCCAGTCTCGGCGCGGGGCTGCAGGCGGTGCGCGACCTGCTGCCGGGCAACACGTTCCAGTCCGCTAATTTGAAGCCGTGGACCGTCGGGGTGACGGTGACGCAGACCCTGTTCAATGGTTTCAAGACCGCCAACAGCGTCCGCGTCGCGGAGCTGCAAGTGCAGGCCGGGCGCGAAGCCCTGCGCAATGTCGGCCAAAGCGTGCTGCTCGACGCCGTCACCGCCTATACCAACGTGCTGGCCAATCAGTCGCTGGTCGAGGCGCAACGCGTCAACGTCGCGTTCCTGCAGGAAACGCAGGGCATCGTCCAGAAGCGTCTCAATGCCGGCGACGTGACGCCGACCGATACCGCACAGGCCGATGCGCGGCTCAGCCGCGGGCGCGCGGATCTCAATGCCGCCGAGGTCAATCTCGCGATCAGCCAGGCAACCTATGCCCAGGTGATCGGCAATCCGCCGTCGCAGTTGCGGCCCGCCGAAACCGTGGACCGCTATTTGCCGCGCAGCCGCGACGACGCTACCGGCCTTGCCTTCAAACAACATCCGGCGGTGCTGGCAGCGGCCTTCGACGTCGACGTCGCCTCCACCACCATTCGCGTCGCCGAGAGCAGCCTGCTGCCGACCATCACCTTGCAAGGCAGCGTCAGCCGCAGCCGCGACGGCGACCCCACGCTCGGCACGTTCGGGACCGATCAGGCCTCCGTGGTCGGCCAGCTCAACGCGCCGATCTATGACGGCGGCACCGGCGCCTCGCAGACCCGGCAGTCCAAGGAACTGGCCGCGCAAAGCCGGCTCGTGCTCGACCATGTTCGAAACCAGGCGCGCACCGCGGCGGTCGCCGCGTGGGTCTCCCATGAAGGCGCCAAGGTCGCGGTGGCCGCGTCCGAAGCCGAAGTGCGCGCCGCAACGATCGCGCTGCAGGGCGTCGGCAGGGAAGCGCAAGGCGGCCAGCGCACCACGCTCGACGTGCTGAACTCGCAGCAGGATCTGACGCTGGCGAAAGCCCGGCTGATCGTCGCCCAGCGCGAGCGTGTCATCGCCTCCTACACGCTGCTCAGCGCCATCGGCAAGCTCGACGTCAAGACGCTGACGCTCAACACCCCGGACTACCTGCCGGAAGTGCATTACCATCAGGTGCGCGACGCCTGGCACGGCCTGCGCACGCCGTCGGGTCAGTAGCGACCGCTTCTCATATGCCGCCGTGCTCAGGGGCGCGCTGGCCATTGCGGCGGGTGACTGCCGAGCGGCATCGCCGGACGGGCCCACAACGCCGGTGTTTTCGACAGCATCGCCGCGTGCCTGACCGACCGCAGCGGGCCGAAGCCGGAGGCAAGTTCCTCGATCAAGGGCTGCACCATTTCGCCCTTCAAATCCGCGGTCTCGAGACCGCCGGCCAGGCGACCGAGATTCCACAGCCATTGCCCGGTGCGCGCCAGCGATACCTGGACATGCCAGCTGCCGCCTTCACGCGCCTGGCGCGCTTTGGCCATCATGGCGCCGAACGCCATCAAATAGCCGGTGGCGTGGTCGAGCATTTGCGCCGGCAATTCCTTCGGGCCATCGATTCCGGCCGCCTGCCCTTCGGCATGATTGAAACCGGTCGCGGTCTGCACCAGCGAATCGAAGCCGCGGCGCCCGGCCCATGGCCCGGCGTGGCCATAGGCCGACAGCGACACATAAACGATGCCCGGATTGATTTTCGCCGTGTAATCCGGCGAGAAGCCGAGCGCGGCAATGGATTGCGGCCGATAGCCCTGCGAGAAAATATCCGCATCCGCCAGCAGGTCGCGCAGGACCTGCCGCCCCTGCTCGTTCCCGAGTTCGACGAAGCTCGTGAGCTTGCCGCGGCCGTTGTCGATGGTGAGCCAGGGAATGAACGGCAGGTCGGGTCCGGAAATCAACAGCACGTCGGCGCCATGCACCGCAAGCGTGCGGCCGGCGACGGGACCTGCGATCACCCGCGACAGATCGAGCACGCGCAGCCCGGCCAGCGGACGATGGCCTTTAGGCCAAGGTTTGGGCGCGGCATCGCCGATCCTTTCGATCGACACCAGTGGCATTTCGGCCAGTGCCGCGGCATGGGGATGCGCCAGCCATTCCTCCCGCGAGCGCATCATCGCGACCACGCCGCCGGCCGCATAGGCCGCGGTCTCGAACGCCTCGGCGTCCCACTGCATCAGCGCAGCCTGGACGTCATCGCGCTCGGGCTTGCAGTTCAGCACCTTGCAGACGGCGTCGCGGTGATGCGGAAAATTGGTATGCAGCCGCACGAAGCGCGCATCGCGGGTGTTGTAGATTCCGGCGATGGCGTCCCACGCCATCGGGGAACTCTTGCCGTCGACGCGAAGGTAGCGCTCGCTGCGGCATTCGACCACGGCATGCCGCATGTCGACCGCGACGCCCTGCGATTGCCCGCTGCGCAATTGCCAGATCTGCGCGGCGGCCAATGCGGTCGCGGCAATCGAAGCCTGCGCCGCGGCGGCGACGCGAAACGACGAAGGCAATTGCGGTTCCTCGCCGGTCAGCGTGACGGTATCGAGCCAGGCGGCATCGCCGCCGGTCCGGGTCCAGATGTCGGAGAGAATTTCGCGGGGGCTTTGCATGGGGTTACCCTTCCCTGACTTCCAAGCTCTGCCTTACGGTGAAGGGAGATGCAACATCTGCCATCGGTGCAACGCATGCTGGCGCGGCAGCAATGGATTTTGCGACTGGCGGGTGTGACGGGTGGGATATGGCGGAATCTTTCATCCGTCGTCCCTGCGACGGATGAGGGATTTCGTTTTCAAACTACAAACGCGGCTTCACGATCTCCCCGGCGATCGACTTTTTTGCCGTCGTCACCTGCGGGTCTGACCGCAGGAGCGACGCCTGCAGCCCCGACAGGCAACTTCCACCAGCATTCCCGGCCGTTTCGGATTGGAGGTTGAGTGCCAGCTCCCCGCGCGTTGGTCGCAGGATTTGCTCTCCTTGCCTTGACGGTCCTGCGCAACTCAGAAAGCCTGCCCTCTTCTGATCGACCGGCCCTTTTCGGAAGGGACGGTTGCTGGAAGTGGTACGTCTATTGCATCGCGGCAATATGCATGTGAGGGTGAAGGACAAATTATGATCCGCCTGTTTCTCGATCGGCTCTACCTGTTCTCCGGCTATCTCGCCGGACTTTTCCTCATTGCGATTTTTGTGCTGATGCTGCTGCTTTCGGCCGGCCGGCCGCTCGGCATCAACATTCCGGCGGGCGACGATTTCATCTCCTGGTGCATGGCGGCAACAGCCTTCCTCGGGCTCGCGCATACCTTCAAGCATGGCGAGATGATCCGTGTCGGCCTTCTGATCGACCGCCTCAACGACAAAGTCCGGCATTATGTGGAGATCGCGGCCCTCCTCGTCGGCACCGGCTTCATCGGCTTCTTCGCCTGGCATGCCGCCGTCATGACCTGGCAGTCGTGGAAGTTTGTCGACATTTCACAGGGCGTCATCGCGGTGCCGCTGTGGATTCCGCAGCTCGGCTACAGCAGCGGCCTCGCAATTCTTTTCATCGCTTTCGTCGACGAACTGATCCATGTCCTGCGCGGCTTCGCGCCGCGCTACGAATTGCCGAAGCCGAAGAGTGCCGAGGAAATTGTCGAGCGCGCCATGCAGAGCGGGGTCTGACATGGAGCTACTCTCGATCGCCGCCATTCTGCTGGGATTTCTGGCGCTGCTGCTTGCTGGTGGCGTCTGGATCGGCGTCGCCCTGATGGCGACAGGATGGGCCGGCATGCAGTTCGCCGGGGGCGGCCTTCCGGCGGGCAGCGTGCTGGCGACAACGGTGTGGGGCAACAGCGCGTCGTGGTCGCTCGCAGCCTTGCCGCTCTTCATCTGGATGGGCGAAATTCTCTACCGCACGCGGTTATCGGAGGAGATGTTTCGCGGCTTTGCGCCGTGGCTGAACTGGCTGCCGGGCCGGCTCATGCATGTCAACGTGCTCGCCTGTGGCGTGTTCGGTTCGGTCTCCGGATCGTCAGCCGCGACCTGCGCCACAGTGGCCAAGATCGCCCTGCCCGAACTGAAAAAACGCGGCTATGACGAAAACCTGAGCCTCGGTTCGCTGGCCGGTGCGGGCACGCTCGGTATTCTGATCCCGCCGTCGATCACCATGGTGGTGTACGCCGTCCAGGCCAACGTCTCCATCATTCAGGTTTTCCTCGCCGGATTTCTGCCGGGCTTGCTGGTGATGGGGCTTTATTCCGGCTACATCGTGGTCTGGTCGCTCGCCAATCCGAAGAAGACCCCGCCGGCCGAGCCGTCCATGAGCTTTCGCAAGCGCATTTCCGAATCGCTCAATCTGCTTCCCTGCCTGCTGCTCATCGCTTTCGTCTTTCTATCGCTGCTGATGGGCTGGGCGACGGCGACGGAATGTGCGGCCTGGGGCGTGCTGGGATCGCTGGCGATCGCATGGTGGCAAGGCGCGCTGACCTGGCCCGCGTTCTGGGCCAGCGTCATGGGCGCGACGCGGGTCAATTGCATGATCCTGCTGATCCTGGCGGGCGCCTCCTATATGGGCACGTCGATGGCCTATACCGGCATCCCCCTGGCGCTCGCGGACTGGGTGAACGGCCTCCAGCTCAGTCCCTATGCGCTGATCGCGGCGCTCACCGTCATGTACATCGTGCTCGGCACGGCACTCGACGGCATTTCCATGATCGTGCTAACCACGGCCATCGTCATTCCGATGGTGAAGACCGCCGGCTTCGATCTCATCTGGTTCGGTATTTTCCTGGTGCTGGTGGTGGAAATGGCGGAAGTCTCTCCGCCCGTCGGCTTCAATCTGTTCGTCCTGCAGACCATGAGCGGAAAGGATTCCAACACGGTCGCCAAGGCCGCCCTGCCGTTCTTCTTTTTGCTCGTTCTCGCGGTTGCCATCATCACGGTGTTTCCTGATATTGTGATGGTGCTGCCGCGGATAGCGTTCCCTGGCTAGAGAGAGGTATTTTCATGTTGAGGCTTGTTAAAACCTGCGCAATGGCTGCCTGCGTCGCGGCGCTTGCCGCGCCCGCAATGGCACAGACGAAATGGAACCTGCCGGCGGCCTATCCGGCGGACAATCCGCATTCGGTGAACCTGACCGCGTTTGCCAAGGATGTCGGCGACGCCACCGCCGGCAAGCTGCAAATCACCGTGCATGCCGCGGCGTCGCTGTTCAAGGCGCCGGAAATCAAGCGCGCGGTCGCAACCGGCCAGGCCCAGGCCGGCGAGGTTCTGATCTCGCTGCACGAGAACGAAGACCCGCTGTTCGGTGTCGATGTCATCCCGTTCATGGCGACCAGCTATCCGGCGGCCAAGAAGCTGTGGCTGGCGTCGAAACCCACCATCGAAAAGAAGCTTGCATCGCAAGGCCTGATGCTGCTGTTCGCGGTGCCGTGGGGTCCGCAGGGCATTTATGCCAAGAAAGACCTCAACACCGTCGAGGATATGAAAGGCCTGAAGTGGCGCGCCTATAATGTCGGGACGTCACGCATCGCCGAACTGGTCGGCGCGCAGCCGATCACCATCCAGGCGGCGGAATTGCCGCAGGCGCTGGCGACCGGCGTCGTGAACGCCTTCATGACCTCCGGCTCGACCGGCTACGACAGCAAGGCCTGGGAAACCATGACGCACTTCTACGATACGCAGGCCTGGATTCCGAAGAACGTCACCTTCGTGAACAAGGCAGCGTTCGACGCGCTCGACAAGGCGACCCAGGAGGCGGTCCTCAAGGCGGCTGTTGTCGCCGAAGAACGCGGCTGGAAGCTCGCGGAGGAGAAAGCGAAGTGGTATCTCGAACAGCTTCAGGCCAACAAGATGAAGGTGCTTCCGCCGCCCGCGGCGCTGAAGGCTGGCCTCGAAAAGATCGGCGAGCAGTTGACGGCCGATTGGTCGAAAAAGGCCGGCGCCGATGGTGAAGCCGTGATCGCCGCCTACAAGAAGTAAGGCGACCGTTTTCGTAACAAGCAGGGTCCGGCATCGATTGCCGGACCCCGCAATTTATCTAATGAAAATCCCGCGACGGCGGCAGGATCCGCACATTGCGCGGATGGCGGATTTTCTGGGCGGGATTATCCGGATGCTCGCGCCGGTCGTCATTGAGCGGCTCGATCAGCGCGGGTCCGGCCGGCACGGCAGGCTTGCGGCCGAACGCGTCATTGGCGAGGCCGATCAGATCATCGGAACGGTCGGTGAGCCGTTGCGCGACCAGATGCGTCACCTGTTCGGGGCTGCTCTGGATGTAGCCCTCGACCAGAATGAGCCGCGCGCCCATCACTTCCTTGCGGAACTCTTCCATCACCTGCGGCCACACCACGATGTTGGCGATGCCGGTTTCGTCCTCCAGCGTCATGAACACCACGCCCTTGGCGCTGCCCGGGCGCTGCCGCACCAGCACCACACCGGCGCAGCGGACGCGCTTTCGGTCGTTGGCGTGGCAGACCTCCCTGCAGGCGACGACACGTTCCTGCGTCAACATCGGCCGCAGAAACTCCATCGGATGGCCCTTCAGCGACAGCCGGACGGTCTGGTAATCGGCGACCACCTGCTCCGGCAACGGCATCTCGGGCAGCGGCCGCGCGTTCTCGTCCGGCTGCTCGCGCGCGCTGGCGCTCTCGAACAGCGGCAGCGCCACGTCGTCGGGCAACCGCCGCACCGCCCACAGCGCGGCGCGGCGATCGAGCCCGATGGAACGAAACGCATCGGCATCCGCCAGCTGAATCAGCGCGCGTTTCGGCAGGCCGGTGTCACGGGAAAAATCCTCCAGCGAGATGAACGGACGCCGCGCCCGCGCGGCGACGATGCGCTCGGCCCAGTCGTCGGACCGATCACCTCTCCCCGCAGGCGGGGAGAGGTAAATAGGACTCGCGCCCCTAGACGACGCCTGAATTCGCTTCAACCTCTCCTCATCCTCATCAACCCATTTGAAGCCATCGATCTGGCGGAAGCCAAGCCGCACGGCGTGGTAGCGGCCGTTCCCCTGCTCCAGCGTATTCTGCGCGTGGCTGAACGACACGTCGACCTCGCGCACCTCGACGCCGTTGGTGCGGGCATCGCCGACGATCTGCGCCGGGGCATAAAAGCCCATCGGCTGCGAGTTCAACAGCCCGCAGCAGAATGCGTCGGGGTGGAAATGCTTCAGCCATGACGAGACATAGACCAGCTGCGCGAAACTCGCGGCATGGCTTTCCGGAAAACCGTAAGAGCCGAATCCCTTGATCTGGTTGAAGCAGTTTTTCGCGAATTCCGGATCGTAACCGCGCCGGATCATGTTGCCGATCATCTTCTCTTCAAAACTTCCGATCGTACCGACATTGCGAAACGTCGCCATCGCACGGCGCAATCCGTTGGCTTCTTCCGAGGTAAATCCTGCCGCCTCGATCGCGATACGCATCGCCTGCTCCTGAAACAAGGGCACGCCGAGCGTCTTGTGCAGGACCTTGTAGAGTTCGTCAGGCGATCCGTGCCCGGGCGACGGCGAAGGATAATTCTCTTTCTCGATGCCGTTCCGCCGCCGCAGATAGGGATGCACCATATCGCCCTGAATCGGGCCTGGACGGACGATCGCGACCTCGATGACGAGGTCATAGAATTTTCGCGGCTTCAGCCGCGGCAGCATGTTCATCTGCGCGCGACTTTCGACCTGGAACACGCCGAGCGACTCGCCCCGGCACAGCATGTCGTAGACTTCAGGAACATCCTGCGGGATCGTCGCCAGCTCGTAATGCTCGCCCTTGTGATCGGCGATCAGGTCAAAGCATTTGCGGATGCAGGTCAGCATACCCAGCGCCAGCACATCGACCTTCATCATCTTCAGGGCATCGACGTCGTCCTTGTCCCATTCAATGAAAGTGCGGTCGTCCATCGCGGCATTGCCGATCGGCACATAGGAGTCGAGCCGGTCTTGCGTGAGCACATAGCCGCCGACATGCTGCGAGAGGTGCCGCGGAAATTCGATCAGTTCGCCGGCAAGCTCGACCGCGAGCCCGACCATGGGATTTTGCGGATCGAGCCCCGCCTGCCGCACTTGCATTTCACTGAGGCCCTTGCCCCAACTGCCCCACACGGTATCGGCCAGCGCTGCGGTGACGTCTTCGGTCAGCCCCAGCGCCTTGCCGACGTCGCGGATCGCGCTGCGCGGGCGATAGTGAATGACGGTGGCGATAACAGCGGCGCGGTGGCGGCCATAGCGGCGATAGACATATTGCATCACCTCCTCGCGCCGCGAATGTTCGAAATCGACGTCGATGTCGGGCGGCTCCAGCCGCTCCTTGGAAATGAACCGTTCGAACAGCAGATCGACCTTGGTCGGGTCGACCGAGGTGACGCCGAGCACGTAGCAGACCGCCGAGTTCGCCGCCGATCCCCGGCCCTGGCAGAGGATGTTCTGGCTGCGTGCATAGCGGACGATGTCGTGCACGGTGAGAAAATAATGCGCGTAGTTCAGCTCGGCGATGAGCTCGAGCTCCTTGCGCAAGGTGGCGCGGAGCGTGTCGTCAATCTCGCCGGAGAAATATTGCCTGACGCCGGCCCATGTCAGGTCTTCCAGATGCTGCTGCGCGGTCTTGCCCGGCGGCACCGGCTCGTCGGGATACTGGTATTTCAGCTGGTCCAGCGAGAAATCGATGCGGTCCGCGAAACGCATGGTTTCCGCCAGCGCCTCCGGCACGTCGCGAAACAGCCGCGCCATTTCGTGGGCCGGCTTGAGATAGCGCTCGGCATTGGCTTCGAGCCGCTTTCCAATGACCTCGATGGTGGCCTTCTCGCGAATGCAGGTGAGAACATCCTGCAACGGACGGCGGGCGGGATGGTGATACAGCACCTCATTGGTGGCCAGCAGCGGCACGCGGGCGTCGGCTGCGATCCGCTGCAGCCGTGCCAGGCGGCGCCTGTCATCGCCGCGATACAGCAGGCTGGCCGCCAGCCACACGCCATCGGCGCGGCTGCGCCGCAACCGGTCGAGAATTTCGAGGGTTGTTTCCGGCTCGAAGCGATGCGGCAGCGTGAGTACCAGCAGCTGCCCCTCGGCGAATTCGATCAGATCATCCAGACCAAGCCGACACTCGCCCTTTTCGGTCTTGTCGGCATCGTCGCCGCGCTTGCCGCGGGTGAGCAACTGGCACAGCCGGCCGTAGGCGGCGCGATCGCGCGGATAGACCAGGATATCAGGCGTGCCATCGATAAAGACGAGGCGCGAACCGATCAGAAGTTTTGGCTTGCAGGTGAGCTCGGGATTTTCCAGCTCCTTCCAGGCCCGCACCACGCCGGCCAGGGTGTTGCGATCGGCAATGCCGATGGCAGCAAGCCGCAGGTCGCTGGCCTCTCGCACATACTCCTGCGGATGCGAGCCACCGCGCAGGAACGAGAAATTCGTGGTGATTCCGATTTCGGCGTAGGCCGTGCCTGCAAGACCCTTCATGCGAAAAGCCCATGCACGAACCAGTTCGGCTGAACGATTTCGCCCGCGCGCTGCGCGATCTCGCGGTCATACAGACCGTCGCGGTACAGCCAGAACCGCAAACCCGTTTCGTCCTCGACGCGGAAATAATCGCGCGTCAGCATCGCTTCCGGCGATCGCCACCATTCCATGGTGACGCGCTCCGGACCCTCGACGCGCGTTACGGTGTGGGATGCCCGCCGCCACTGAAACCACGCCGGCGGTCCGTCAGGCACTTCCGCGATCACCTTGATCGGTTCCGGTCGCGCGAACAGCCGCAGCGGCCGCAGTGGCGGTTCGCTCGTCACCCGCTCCGGCCACGCCGCCGCTTGAGCCGCCGCCAGATGATGCTGCGCCGGGGTCGCCATGACCGCGCGTTCCGGAATATGGGTGTCCTGCGGCAGGTGCACGACCACGCGTTGCCCGCCGATCCGCGCGGCGATGCGGTCGATCAGGGCAGCCAATTCGTCATTGTCGTGCACATTGGCATCGAGATCGCGCTGCTGCTGCACCACGATCTCGACGCGGCTGGCGGACAGGCGAATGAGATCGAAGCCGAACCCGGGATCGAGCGGATCGTGCAACGCCTCGAGCCGCTCGCGAAACAGCCGGTCGATCACCTCAGGCCTGGTGACGGGTTGCCCGGTATCGACCGCAATCGCGCGCACCGCGCCGTCGGTACGGAAGAAATGGGCTTCCAGCCGCCGCGCGCCCTTGCCCTGCCGGTCCATCGCCGCGACCAGCATCGCGGCCAGCCGGGACAAGGTCGCCGATATCACGCCTTCGGTGGCGACCGGTTCGGGAAACCGTTTCTCGACGATGTAATCCGGCAGCGGTTTCAAGGGGCTGATCGGAGAGTCGCCCTGCCCCAGCGCCTGCTCCAGCAAGGTGGTGAAAGCATCGCCGAACCGCGCCGTGATTTCGTGGCGCGCGCGTGACGCCACATCGCCGATGGTCTTCAGCCCGGCGCGGCGCAGGCCGCGGGTGATGGCGTCATCGGCGCCGAGTGCTGCCACCGGCAGCGATTTGATCGCCTCCGCCTCCCCGCCGCCCGGCACGATGTGGCCGGAGACATGCCGCGTCATGGTGCGCGCGCAGACCGATGTGCCCGCGATCGCGGCACTGACGGCAAAACCCTGCCGGGTCAGCGCGCCGCACACCATATGCATCAACGCGGCCTCGCCGCCGAACAGATGGGCGCAGCCGGTAATGTCGAGAAACAGGCCGTGCGGGGGATCCAGCGCCACCAGCGGGGTGAAGCGGTCGCACCAGCCGGCGGTATCGCTCAGCGTTTTGGCGTCGGCGGCCTCGTCGGCATCGAACACTTTCAGCTGCGGACAGATCGCGCGGGCATTGGCGAGCGGCAGGCCGATCGC
Source organism: Bradyrhizobium sp. (assembly GCA_046590305.1). GTDB lineage: Bacteria > Pseudomonadota > Alphaproteobacteria > Rhizobiales > Xanthobacteraceae > Bradyrhizobium. The sequence goes on along the minus strand of JBKJUA010000022.1, from coordinate 3,693 downwards.
AAGACCGAGACGCGCGGCGGCATCATCGAGCGCGAAAATCTGCAGCGCATTGTTCTGTTTGGCGACGACGATGCTGGGCTCATCTTGCGGACTCGCCGCGGCACCCCCATCCCGACCCTCCCCCGCAAGCGGGAGAGGGAGCGCACTGTCTGAAGCGTTACCCGGCGCGGCGCTGCTGCGCGCGCGCTTGATACGGTCGATGGGCAGGCGCGGCAGCCACAGGCTGAGGATACGCCGCCGGTTTCGCGAAAAGGCACTCATCACATTTCCATTCCATGATCCACCGCCCGACCGGGCCATGACGGTTGCGGACGAGTTGCGCGTCGAACACCGGCGCGCCCCACGCGCTCCCGACCGAAGCGGGCGGCGAATGCGCCGCGCGCACGAGCCATCGCGTCTCCGCCGTCGAGGGCTGAGGCTGCGCCGCCACCCGCAGCAACAATCCGGTGACGCCGGAGGCCTGCGCCGCCAGCGTCAGCTTGCGGCTGGCGACGAGATCGAGCTGCCGGGCTTCGCCCCAGAGTTCCAGCACCACCGCGCCCAGCGCATCGCAGGCCAACGCGTCGGCGGCGGTGCGCAGCGCAGCGTCGACATCGGCGGCGCGCACGGTCACCACACCGCGCGGATCGAGCCCGAGTTCGGCAAAGCCAGCCATCGACAGCGCGCCGGATTCGATCTCGGCAAAATCCTGCCGGATCCAGACCAGAGGCCGCCGCGCGGTTACACGCCCCGCGAGGCTTACAAGTCCCGCAAGTCCAGCGATGAACCCGGTCGCCACGGCGCTCTGCCGTCCCTCGGCAAACACCTCGTGCACCGCCGCCAGCGCGAGGCCGCCCTGCAGCGTCGCATCGGCCTCCGCATGCCCGAGCGCCACGCGCGCAGGCGCTGACGCGTCGGCATGCGCCTCGATGCGCTCGATGCTGCCGCGCAAATTCGCAAGCGTGTTCGTGCGCGCGCCGGTCATGCGCCGCTCCCTCGGAATGTTGGGCCGTCACCTGGTTCGGAGAAAACCCGAAGCCGGCTCATTTGTTCATGATATGTTCTAATATAAAGCTAATAGGGCCGCGAGAGTCAATCGGGATCGGAGGGAGTTATTTTCATCAGCAATCCCAATGGGATAGAAGGCAGCGCCCCGGCGCGACCCCATCGGACACTCCCGGCCATCATGCTCGTGGAATGCGTGGAAGGTTATGCGCGTCTGGTCGGCTCCAAGCGTCTGATGTCACTAATCAAGACCGGAATGGACGGCGCCCCACAAGCTCCGCGCCCGGCCGTAGCCATGCACAACCATTCACGCAGATATTCGCCGCAGGGATTTGACATTCCACAGCACAACCTTTAATTGTGATACTACTGCGCCGTTCTCAAGTCGGCGCGTTGCGTAGCGAACCCTAGCCCCGGACGCCGCGCAGCGCGCCGGTCTTGCGGCGCGGGACCCGGGTCCCTCCTGTTTATCCAGTAAAGACCACGAAAATTGCTCCCGGCTCCGCGGAGCATACCGCCGCTTGTCTTTTGCGGTCATGGTGCCCCTCATTGCGGGACGTTGCTGCAATACGGGACATGCCCGGGTCTCTCAACGCCATCTCATGTGCCATGTTCCAGCGGTTTCACAAGCAAGCGCGAGCGTCTGCTACCGGACCGAAGCGGGTTGCCCACGCGTCAGCGCGGGCCTTTTCGCATGGCCGCTGTCGTCAGCCAGCGTCAAGCAAACCGACCACGGCGAGCAAATACTGCTACGAATTGCTATCCTTTGGGTCTATAGCTGAACGGGCAACTTCGAAGAATTGCGCAAGAACATTTCAGTTCAGTCGTATCTTGGGGGAGCGCGTCATGAAATTCCAGAGGCATTTGGCACTCGTCGTTCTGCTGCCGGTGTTGGCGTTTTCGCAATCGGTCCGGGCAGAGACCAGAAAGACCACGACATCGACTCCAGCACCGGCCCCTGTGGTCCGGGCAGCGCCGGCCCCCGCGCCGGTCGTACGCGCGCCCGCGCCAGTCGTTCGGGCCGCGCCGGCACCTGTTGTTCGTGCCGCACCGGCACCTGTTGTTCGTGCACCCGCACCCGTGGTTAGCGCCCCGGTGACCACCACGGCCGCCAAGCCTGCACCCGCTGCGACGACCACCGCGATCAAACCTGCCGCGACAACGACAGTGAAACCTGCCGCGACTGCGACGGTGAAACCTGCCGCGACTACAACGGTAAAACCTGCCGCAACAGCAACCGCAAAACCTGCTGCGACGACGACGGCCAACCCTACGGCCATGGATCGGGCGCGAAACCGCATTCAGAGCGAGCTCCCCGCGGACGGAGCGGTGCGGGCGGACACTGCGCCGAAGCCCAGTATGGCGGGGGTCAAGGCCAGTGAATTTCAACAGGGGATCAAACGCAAACCGTTAGCCGGGCCGCCTTCGCCAGGCACACCCAATTTCCCGAAGCGGCCGGCAAACGAACCGGCCCTGACAAATCCAGCAAGATAAACGGCTCAAGCCGCAGGCCATACGTTGTCAGTCCAGCCCTGCGACAAATAAAGAAGGCCTGCGCAACACCTGCAGGCCTTCTTTCACATACTATCGAATACAGGCTCGGCGTTGCCTCGCCTCACGCCGCCAGCGTGTTCTCCACCAGCTTGATCCAGTACGAGGTGCCGTAGACGATCGCCTCGTCGTTGAAATTGTAGGCGGGATGATGCAGCCCGGCGCTGTCGCCATTGCCGCAGAAAATAAATGCACCCGGACGCTTTTCCAGCATGTAGGCGAAATCCTCCGCGCCCATCAGCGGCGGCATGTCGTGAACGTTGGCGTCGCCGGCAACTTCCTTCGCCACTTGGGTCGCGAAATCGGTCTGCGAGGCATGGTTGACCACCACGGGATAGCCGCGCTCGTACACCAGATCGATTTTGGCGCCGGTCATTTGCGCCACGCCGGCGACGACCTCGCGCACCCGCTTCTCGACCAGTGCCCTCACCTCGTCCGTCAGGGTGCGGATCGTGCCTCGCAGCTCGGCGGTTTGCGGGATCACGTTGCGCGCATTGCCGGCGTGAAACTCGCACATCGAAATCACCGCCGACTCGAGCGGATCGACACTGCGAGACACGATCGATTGCAACGCCGTGATCAGTTGCGCGCCGACCAGCACGGAATCGATGCAGATATGCGGCCGCGCCGCGTGGCCGCCATGTCCCGTGATCCTGATATCGACGGCATCGGTCGCCGCCATGATCGGGCCGGAGCGGATTGCAAACGAGCCGATCGGGATGCCCGGACCGTTATGCATGCCGTAGACCTGATCGATGGCGAAGCGGTCCATCAACCCGTCCTCGATCATCGCGGCGGCGCCCGCGCCACCCTCCTCCGCCGGCTGGAAGATCACCACCGCATCGCCGGCGAAATTCCGGGTCTCGGCGAGATAGCGGGCGGCGCCCAGCAGCATCGCGGTATGCCCGTCATGGCCGCAGGCGTGCATCTTGCCGGGCGTCTTCGAGGCATAGGGCAGATTGGTTTCTTCCTCGATCGGCAGCGCATCCATGTCGGCGCGCAGCCCGATCACTTTGACGTCGCCCTTGCCGGCGGGCTTGCGGCCCCGGATAACGCCGACCACCCCGGTGCGGCCGAGGCCGGTCGCCACCTCGTCGCAGCCGAATTCGCGCAGCCGGTCCGCCACGAATGCCGCAGTGCGGTGCACGTCGTACAGCA
>JBKJUA010000239.1:0-3319 GCA_046590305.1 Bradyrhizobium sp. | reverse complement strand
GCCGGCGTCGCCGTCGATATAGGTGATCTTGGACTGGCAGCTGCCGGTCGAGGTGAAGCCGGGGTCATAGGTGAACATGCCGGCCTGGGCGTAGAGCTTGGCGATGTCGATGACATCGGGCCCGACGGTGCCGCTCAGAATCGGGAAATCGTACGACTTGTTGCCGACGGTCAGCGTGGCGGATTTCTTGTCGGATGTTGCGTCCATCGTGTAGTCCCCGATGAGATCGTTGCGAAAACCGGCGGCCGGGGGCGCCAAAACGTGATGGATGGCGCGGGAAACCGGGTGTTCTGGAAGTACCCTGGAAAAGGGGTAGCTTATTGCTGTTTGCACTGCAAGACGGCCACGGCGACCGCGCAATACCACCTTATGAGGGGGTCTGGTCGTCGAGCCGGGCCAGGCATTGCTCGCGCCCCAGCACCGCCAGCACGTCGAAAATTCCCGGCGACGTGGTACGGCCGGTCAATGCTACCCGCAGCGGCTGCGCCACCGCGCCGAGCTTGAGGCCATTGGCTTCGGCGAAGGCCCGCATCGCCGCTTCCGTGGTCTCCGCGGTCCATGGCGAAACCGGCTCGAGTGCTGCCTTGAGCTGGCCCATCAGCGCGCGATTTTCTGGCGTCACGAGCGCCGCCGCCTTGGGCTCGAGCTCGAGCGGGCGGTCGGCGAAGATGAAATAGGCGCTGTCGATCAGCTCGATCAGCGTTTTGGCGCGCTCCTTCAGGCTCGGCATCGCCTGCAGCAACTGCGCCCGCGTGGTGGCGTTGAGCTTGGCCTTGAGGCTGGAGCGATCCGGCAGATGGTTAAGGACGTCCTCGAACATCGTCACCAGCGCGGCATCGTCGGCGTGGCGGATATAGTGGCCGTTGAGGTTTTCCAGCTTGGCAAAGTCGAACCGCGCCGCGGAGCGCCCGACGCCCGGGAGGTCGAAGGCGTCGATCATTTCCTGGGTGGAAAATATCTCCTGGTCGCCGTGGCTCCAGCCGAGCCTGACCAGGTAATTGCGCAGCGCCTCCGGCAGGTAGCCGAGCGAGCGGTAGGCATCCACCCCCAGCGCGCCGTGACGTTTTGAAAGTTTTGAGCCGTCGGGGCCATGGATCAGCGGGATGTGCGACATGCTCGGAATGTCCCATCCCAGCGCATCGTAGATCTGCTTCTGGCGCGCGGCGTTGATCAGGTGATCGTCGCCACGGATTACATGGGTGACGCCCATGTCGTGATCGTCGACTACCACCGCGAGCATGTAGGTCGGATTGCCGTCGCCGCGCAGCAGCACGAGATCGTCGAGGTTCTCGTTCTGCCAGACCACGCGGCCCTGGACCTGGTCCTCGATCACGGTCTCGCCCGATAGCGGCGCCTTCAGCCGGATCGTCGGCTTGATGCCTTCGGGCGCCTCCTTCGGATCGCGGTCGCGCCACAAGCCGTCATAGAGGCGGGTGCGGCCCTCGGCGCGGGCCTTCTCGCGCATCGCGGTCAGTTCCTCCGAGGTCGCGTAGCAGTAATAGGCCTTGCCGCCGGCGAGCAGTTGCTCCGCCACCTCGCGGTGGCGCGCGGCCCGGGTGAACTGGTAGACGACGTCGCCGTCCCAATCGAGCCCGAGCCATTTCAGCCCGTCCAGGATGGCGGCGATCGCGGGCTCGGTGGAGCGCTCGCGGTCGGTGTCTTCGATCCGCAGCAGCATCTTGCCGCCGAGCTTTTTGGCGTACAGCCAGTTGAACAGCGCGGTGCGGGCGCCGCCGATATGGAGAAAGCCGGTCGGCGAGGGGGCAAAGCGGGTGACGACGGAATCGGTCATTACAGCTGCATTTTGGGGACAATAAGGGGTTGCTTGGAGCGCGGGGTTGTATAGCAGGAACGGTGTATAACTAAAGCCTTACATCAGGCCTTCCTTGGGAGCTGCGGATTTGGCAGAAGGTCCGCTGAATCCGATCGGGAACCAACATGACAGCAGAACCAATGGCGGCAGAGACAGGCCGCGATTTCATTCGCGATATCGTCCAGGCCGACCTCGACGCCGGGAAATACCGCCAGGTTGTGACGCGCTTCCCGCCTGAGCCGAACGGCTATCTGCATATCGGCCATGCCAAGTCGATTGCCCTCAATTTCGGCATAGCCCAGGAATTTGGCGGCCGTTGCCATCTGCGGTTCGACGACACCAACCCGACCAAAGAAGAGCAGGAATATATCGATTCGATTCAGGCCGATGTGCGCTGGCTCGGCTACGACTGGGGAACCGACCTCTATTATGCCTCGGACTATTTCGAGCGGCTGTATGAATGGGCCGAGGGCTTGATCAAGGCCGGTCACGCCTATGTCGACGACCAGTCGCAGGAGGAGATCCGGGTCAAGCGCGGCACGCTGACCGAGCCCGGCAAGAACAGCCCGTTCCGTGACCGCCCAAAGGAGGAAAACCTCGACCTGTTCCGCCGCATGAAGGCGGGCGAGTTTCCGAACGGCGCCCGGGTGCTGCGTGCCAAAATCGACATGGCCTCCGGCAATATCAACCTGCGCGACCCCGTACTCTACCGCATCCTGCACGCGCACCATCCGCGCACCGGCGACGCCTGGTCGCTCTATCCGAGCTACGATTACGCGCACGGCCAGTCCGACGCGATCGAGGGCATTACGCATTCGATCTGCACGCTGGAATTCGAGGACCACCGGCCGCTCTATGAATGGCTGCTCGACAAGTTGCCGGTGCCGTCAAAGCCGCGGCAGTATGAATTCGCCCGCCTCAACCTGACCTACACGCTGTTGTCGAAACGGGTGCTGACCGAACTGGTGCGCGGCGGCCATGTCGCCGGCTGGGACGATCCGCGGATGCCGACCATCGCCGGGCTGAAGCGGCGCGGCGTGCCGCCGGCGGCGATCCGCGAATTCGTCAAGCGGATCGGCGTGGGGAAATCCAACAGCGTGGTCGACGTCGGGATGCTGGAATTCTGCATCCGGGAAGAACTCAACCGCTCCGCGCTGCGACGGATGGCGGTGTTGCGGCCCCTGAAGGTGGTGATCGAGAACTATCCGGAAGGCCAGAGCGAGGAGATCGAGGCGGTCAACCACCCCGACGATCCCGCGGCGGGCACCCGAAAAATCAGCTTCGGCCGGGAAATCTACATCGAGCGCGAGGACTTCATGGAAGACCCGCCGAAGAAGTTCTTCCGGCTGTCGCCCGGCAGGGAGGTGCGGCTGCGCTACGCCTATTTCATCAAATGCACCGGGGTCATCAAGCACGCGGCCGGCGAGGTGATCGAACTGCGTTGCACCTACGATCCTGCCACCAAAGGCGGCAACGCGCCTGACGGCCGCAAGGTGAAGGCGACCA
>JBKJUA010000044.1:0-6221 GCA_046590305.1 Bradyrhizobium sp. | reverse complement strand
ACCGTGATCGGCTTTCTGGTGTTCGGCACCGCGCTGATGATGACCGGCGCCGGCAAATTCTTCATCAATCTGGCGTTCGCGATGTGCGGCACGTTCCGCGGTGGCGCCGCCAAGGTCTGCATCTTCGCCAGCGGCCTGCTCGGCATGATGTCCGGCTCGATCATTTCCAACGTGCTGACCGCCGGCACCATGACGATTCCCGTGATGAAGAAGAGCGGCTTCCGCGCCTCCTATGCCGCAGCGATCGAGGCCTGCGCCTCGACCGGCGCGGTGCTGGCGCCGCCGGTGATGGGTGCGACCGCGTTCGTGATCGCGCAGTTCCTCAACGTCAGTTACGCCGACGTCGCGCTGGCCGCGATCATTCCCGCGGCGCTGTTCTATATCGGCCTGTTCATGCAGGTGGATTCCTACGCCGCCCGGCACGGCCTCGAGGGTATCCCGCGTTCCGAACTGCCGAGATTGATGGATACGATCAAGGACGGCTGGTACTACATCTTCGTCATCGCCCTGCTGGTCGTCATGCTGCTCTACTTCAAGCGCGAGAGCCACGCGCCGTTCTTTGCCACCGCGCTGCTGCTGGTGCTGAACCAGTTGTTCTCCAGGGATACCCGCTGGAAATTCACCACCATCAACAAGTTCCTGGAAGTCAACGGTCGAACTTTCGTCGAGCTGGTCGGCATTCTCGCCGGCTGCGGTCTCCTGATCGGCGCGTTCTCGATGACCGGCGTGGTCTCCAGCCTCGCCAACGATCTCCTGCGAATCGCCGGCGACAATGCCTTCCTGCTGCTTGGAATGTGCGCGATCACCAGCCTGATCCTCGGTCTCGGATTGACGACGACGGCCTGCTACATCTTCCTCGCCATCCTGGTGGCGCCGGCGCTGGAAAAGCTCGGCCTCAACAAGATGGCGGTGCACATGTTCATCTTCTACTGGGGCATGCTGTCGTCTATCACGCCACCTGTCGCCATTGCCTCATTCGCCGCCGCGGGCATAGCCGGCTCGCCGGCGATGCGAACGGGCTGGGAATCGATGTGGGTCGGCAGCATCATCTATTTCATTCCGTTCTTCTTCGTGCTCAACCCGGCGCTGGTGCTGCAGGGCGCCAGCCCCTACATGGAAGGGCTGGGCCTGATGGCGCTGGCGGCGTTCGGCACGCTGTTCATCTGCGGCGGCATCCAGGGCTACCAGGCCTTCGTTGGCGATCTCCGGCGTACCGGGATGATGGAATGGCCGCTGCGGGTCTTGCTGGTGATCGGCGGTTTCACCACCGCGACGCCCGGCGGCGGCATCAACCCGCTCTCGCAACTTCAGATCACCAGCCTCGGGCTGGCGATCCTGATCCCGACAGTCGCGGTCGCAATGCTGCTGATGCGCGGGCAGCCTCCTGTGACGCACCGGTTGCGCGCGCGCTGATTGCGCGGCAAGACTGGGGGCGATGAAACAGTCGCCTTCAGCCATTGCCGCCGCGCCTTCCGCGCCTTCCTCTTGGGCCTCCTCGAAACCGCCGCTGCTGCGGTTTCTCGACCGTTGCCACGCGGATTTTTCGCTGGAGAACGGCGGCACCGTCGCCGACTACATCCCGGAGCTCGGCAAGGCCGACCCTGCCCATTTCGGCATCAGTCTCGCCACCCTCGACGGCCACGTCTACGAGGCCGGCGACACCCGTGTCCCCTTCACGATCCAGTCGATGTCCAAACCCTTCGTGTTCGCGCTGGCACTGGACACGCTCGGTGCTGCGCGGGTCGAGAGCGCAGTTGGTGTCGAACCGTCAGGCGACCCTTTCAATTCGATCCGCCTCAATGCCGACAATCACCCCTTCAACGCCATGGTCAACGCCGGCGCGATCACCTGCTCGAGCCTGATCCGCGAGGCCAAGGGCGACGGCGCGTTCGAATATATCCGCCAGGCGCTCGGCCGCTTCGCCGGATGCGACCTCGCCGTCGATGAGGCCGTGTTTGCCTCGGAAAGCGTCAGCGGCGACCGTAACCGGGCCATTGCCTATCTGTTGCGCACGTCTCACGTCATCAATCAGGATGTTGACGCCGTGCTGGAGACCTACTTCCGGCAATGCGCCGTTCTGGTCACCGCGCGCGACATCGCGGTAATGGCCGCGACGCTGGCCAACCGCGGCGTCAATCCCGTCACCGGCGAGCAGGTCATGACCCCCTACGCGATCTCGCGCACCCTGTCGGTGATGACCAGTTCCGGCATGTATGATTACGCCGGCGAATGGATCTATCGCGTCGGCATCCCCGCCAAGAGCGGCGTTGGCGGCGGCATCCTGGCGGCCTTGCCGGCGCGGCTCGGGCTCGGCAGCTATTCGCCGAAACTCGACGACCACGGCAACAGCGTGCGCGGCATCCGGGTCTGCGAGGCGCTGTCGCAGCATTACGATCTGCATATGCTCAACCGCAGCGATGACGCCCGCACCAGCATCATCGCCGACTACGACATCGGCAAAAATCCCTCGCGGCGCGACCGCCGCCCGCTTGAACGCAACATCCTCGCCGCGCATCACGGGGATGTCCGCGTCATCGAACTGGTGGGCACGCTGTCGTTTTCCAACGTCGACTACGTGTCGCGTCAGCTCGCGGCAAAGCCCCGTCCGCAATTCGTCATCTTCGACCTGCACCGGGTAACCTCGATGACACGCGCCGGCGCCCGCCTGGTGGCCGAGGAATTTCGTGAACTGGCGGTCCACGGCGTCACCGTGATCCTGTCCGGCATCAAGCGAGATTCCAGCGACTGGAAAATGATCGGCGCATGGACCGGCGAACTCTCGAATGTGCGCGACTTCTACCTGCTCGATGCCGCCATCGAGTGGGCCGAGGACCAGGTGGTCTATCGCTACGGCGGCGCCATCGACTTTCACGAGACCACCGAATTGTCCGAGCAGGCCCTGCTGGAGGGCCTGACGGCGGAGGAACTTACCGACCTGGCGTCGATCGCCTCAATCCGAACCTACAAGCCGGGTGAAAAGATCATCACCACAGGCACCCCCGCGACGTCGCTGTTCTTTCTGCGCAGCGGCGCCGTGCACGTCGCGCTGCCGGATGGCATCAGGCTCGCGACGCTCACCGCCGGCATGGCGTTCGGCGAAATGGCGCTGCTGGAACCCAACCGCTCCGCCGACGTGCTGGCCGATGCCGCCGCCACGGCCTATGAAATAGCCTTGCGGGATTTCGAACGTTTTCGCAGGCAGCACCCAAGAGCCAGCGAGCGCATCATGCGCAACCTCGCCCAATTGCTGGCCGACCGTCTGATCGTCGCCAATACGAGAGTGGATCTGCTGACGGCGCATTGAAGATTCGTGCTGCGAAGGTATGCCGTTAACTAACCACCTCGCTCACCGGCTGCATGTCGATGCCAAAGGTTTCCAGAAACTTCGACGTCATCACGTAGAACCCGACCGAGAGCTGCAGTTCGACCAGCGCCGCCGGCGTCAGCTTTGCCGCGATGGCGTTGAAGGTCGCGTCGGTCGGCTTGTGCAGCCGGACGATCTCGTCGGTGAAGGCCAGTGCCGCGCGCTGCACTTCGTTGAAGCAGGTGGCGGACTGCCAGTCTTCCAGCGCCTCGTTCTGCTCGTCGGTCACGCCCACATTCTTGCCGATGCGCTTGTGCGCGACGATTTCATAGGGCGCCTCGCACAGGATTCCGGTGCGCGTGATCGCGAGCTCCCGCACCACCGGATCGAGCTCGCCCTTGTGACGGATCGCGCCGCCGAGCCGGCAATATTGTTCGAAATAGCTCGGCGAATGCGCCATCATCCGGAAGATATTGGCGTTGCGGTTCTTGCCGAGAATTTCCCTGGTGCGCTCGTTGGCCTTCGCGGGATCGCTATATTCGATACGAGCCATCATTCATCCTGTGTTTTCTCATGATTGACCGCTCGATCATGCCTTGCGGCAAGGGCCGAATCAACCCATCACATCCGGCGCATGAACGGCGGGTATAAATCACCAACCTGTGTATTCTGGCTTGCAGGACCATCTGACAATATGCGCTGCTGAGACGACACAGACGATTGGGGGGGAGCATGGTCCGGACCTGGGCGTTGATTTTTTCCTTGCTTCTTGGTCTCCCTGCTCATGCCGCACCGATCGACAACAGCGACGGCTTCTGGAGCGCATGGAGCGACGCGACCTTTGACAAGGCCGCCCGCGAGAAGAAATTCGTGATCGTGTCTCTGCAATCATGGTGGTGCCGGTGGTGCCACGTGATGAATCGCGAGACTTGGTCCGATCCGCATGTTCGCGACATTCTCAAGGCCAAGTTCATCCCGGTCCACGTCGATCAGGACAGCCGACCGGACATTTCGCAGCGCTATGAGCGATGGGGCTGGCCTGCCACCATCATCTTCGGTTCCGACGGCACTGAAATCGCCAAGCTGCGGGGTTTCTATTCACCTCAATTCTTCAAGCCGATACTGACCGCCACGATCGAAGACCCCTCGCCTGTGGTCTATCCTGACACCGGCGGGGCAGAGCGGGCGCGAACGCTGTCGACCGGCCTGACAGACCGGCAACGCGAAGAAATTCTTGGCTTCATCGATCAGGCTTGGGACGCCCGGCACGGCGGCTGGAGCAGGTCGAAATTCGTCGACGGCCCGATGCTAACGTGGGCACTGCAGCAAGCCCGCCAAGGCGACACCAAAAACGCAGCGCGAATTCGCAAGGTTCTGACGTTAATGGCGGGCAAAATGATCGACAAGGCCACCGGCGCCATGGACCACGTCAATCTGCAACCCGACTGGTCCGAACCGGCGGGAGAATTTCCCATGTTTGCGCAGGAGGCGGGCCTGTCCGCCTATGCGAGGTCTTGGGCCATGTTTGGCGATGCCGCTCACCGGCAGGCTGCAGATCGCATCTACGGTTTTCTCAAGAACACGATGGCCGCTCCCGACGGGGGCTTTTATGCCTCCCTGGGGATGAACGAGGGAAAACCCGGTGTCGACCGTCGGCAATATACGCGCGAGACCGCGCAGGCAATCTCGGGGATCCTCGCCTATTACGATGTCACGGCGACCGCGGAAGCGCGCGAACTGGCGGTCAGTGCCGCTCGTTGGGCACTGATCCATCGCGACCTGCCAGATGGCGGCTTCCGTCATGCCGAACAGGACAAGGGCGGACCCTATCTCGCCGACAATGTCGAGATGGCGAAGGCGCTGCTGGCCCTGCACCGTTCGACCGGTGAACGTGAATGGCTCGCCCGCGCACAGGCAGTCGCCGATTTCATCGCCAAAACCTTCATTGATCCCGCGACTGGCGGCTTCGTGGCCTCGGCCGCGCCGGATGCACAGCAGTTGACGAAGCCGGTCAAGCAGCGAGAGGATAACGTCACAGCAGTACGGATGTTCAACTTGTTGTCGTCCTATACCGGTGTTCAGCGTTATCGCGAGGTTGCCGAGGCCGGAATGGGATACCTGACATCGCCGCCGATCCTCGAAGCCTTCGGATTTTTGCCCGACGTTTTGCTCGCCGAAGACGAACTCCGCAACGAGCCGGTTCACGTCACCATCGTCGGCGCCAAGGACGATCCAAGATCGGCTGCGCTGTATCGAGCGGCGCTGGCTTACCCGCTGACGAATAAGCGTGCGGAATGGTGGGACAAGCGCGAGGGAAAGCTCACCAATGCCGACGTCGATTATCCTGATTATCCTGAAGGCCCCGCCGCCTTCGCCTGCACCAGCACGTTCTGCTCCTATCCCGTGACCGAACCCGAAGCGATATCGGGTCAGCTCGATGGCCTCAAGCGCGCGCGGAAACCCTGAGCGGCGGTGATCGCAAAAAAAATCAGTACGCTCGCACAAACCGGCTGCCCGTGAGCCAAAATGCCGCCGTATTGCTGTTCAGTCCTGACAGGGTCGACGTTCGCTGAGTGGGGACTCATGGAAGCGAATGCTCGTCGCGGGGTGTTCCGAGTAAAAATGCTGATCGTCGCCTGCGCGCTCGCGCGGCGATGAGTCATGCCCAAACCAGGGGTGCCCAAGTCTAGGGAGATCGGCATGAAGGAAGCCAGCAAAAGGGCGGGCTCGGAGGCGCTTGCGCAAATGCTGGCGGTGACGGCCATGCTGGTCATCGCCAGCCTTGTGTTTTACGTACGGTGATGGACCTCGTGTCCCGGATGCGATGCAACGTTTTTCACGCCGCTCCGCAGAGCCGGGACCCAGCCGGATTCCGAAGGATGGACCCCGGATCAGCAGCATCACTGCGTGCTGCGCT
>JBKJUA010000432.1:0-7658 GCA_046590305.1 Bradyrhizobium sp. | reverse complement strand
GAGATCTATCGCGGCGTGCTTCCCGCGTCCGAACAATGGCTTGACCGCCACGCAACCAATCCGGCCGGGGCGCTGCCGGCGGCGGGGAGGGAACTCGGGCGCCGGTTCGGCGATCCGTAATTATGTTACAAAAATGTATTGAATTTCGCTTATTTTGATATATTTTGATAAAGAGGCCTCCAGGGAGACCGGCCATGTACACGCAGGCGCTCAACACGTCCGACGCGGATGACCGCCACGTCGAGGACGCCGCGCATGCCGCCGCGTTTCAGGCCCGCATCGATGCCGAAGAGCGCATTGAGCCGAATGACTGGATGCCTGCGGCCTACCGCAAGACGCTGACGCGGCAGATCTCACAGCACGCCCATTCCGAAATCGTCGGTATGCTGCCGGAAGGCAACTGGATCACCCGCGCGCCGTCGCTGCGCCGCAAGGCCGCGCTGCTCGCCAAGGTGCAGGATGAATGCGGACACGGGCTCTATCTTTACGCCGCGGCTGAGACGCTCGGTTCCTCGCGCGAGGAACTGGTCGACCTGATGCTGGCCGGCAAGTCCAGGTATTCCTCGATCTTCAATTACCCGACCCTGACCTGGGCCGACATCGGAACGGTCGGCTGGCTGGTCGACGGCGCCGCGATCATGAACCAGATTCCGCTGTGCCGCTGTTCCTATGGTCCCTATGCGCGCGCGATGATCCGGGTCTGCAAGGAAGAATCCTTTCACCAGCGCCAGGGTTTTGAGATCATGCTGACGCTGGCGCGCGGCTCGGAAGAGCAGAAGGCGATGGCGCAGGACGCGCTGAACCGCTGGTGGTGGCCGGTGCTGATGATGTTCGGGCCGCCCGATCAGGCCAGCCAGCACGGCGATACCTCGACGAAGTGGAAGATCAAGCGCTTCTCCAACGACGAACTGCGCCAGAAATTCGTCGATGCCACGGTGCCGCAGGCACAGTATCTCGGCCTGACCATTCCCGATCCCGGCATGAAGCAGAATGAAGCCGGCAATTGGGAATACAGCGCGATTGACTGGGACGAGTTCAAGCAGGTGCTGGCCGGCAACGGCCCGTGCAACCGCGACCGGCTGGCGGCGCGCCGCAAGGCGCATGACGAAGGCGCCTGGGTGCGCGAGGCCGCGGAGGCCTATGCCGAAAAACGCAGGCATCGGCAAACCGCGCAAGCCGCCGAATAGGGATCTGGAGACGATCATGGCCACGCCGAATACGCCGCTCTGGGAAGTCTTTATCCGCAGCCGCAACGGGCTCGCCCACAAACATGTCGGCTCGCTGCATGCGTCCGACACCACCATGGCGCTGCAAGCCGCACGCGACCTCTACACCCGCCGCGGCGAAGGCTTGTCGATATGGGTAGTGCCGTCGAGCGCGATCACGGCGTCGGATCCGTCCGACAAGGGCATGATGTTCGAGCCGGCGGAATCCAAGATCTACCGGCACCCGACGTTCTACGACGTGCCGGAAGAAGTCGGGCATATGTGAGTGCTGGGTCGTGTGCTGATGCGTGTCCGCAACTGTTGAAACCGTCATTGCGAGCGCAGCGAAGCAATCCATCCCTCGGCGAAAAGAAAGAATGGATTGCTTCGCTGCGCTCGCAATGACGTTGCTGGTGCAGGGAACTACCGAAACAGGCTCTTGAACATGGCAGTCGCTTCGATCCAGGTCTCCGAAACCCCGCTGGTGCTGTACACGCTGCGCCGCGCCGACGATGCGCTGATTCTCGGGCACCGGCTGTCGGAATGGTGCGGCCACGCGCCCATGCTGGAAGAAGACATGGCGCTCGCCAATATGGGCCTCGACCTGCTCGGCCAGGCGCGCGAACTGTATTCCTATGCGGCCAGGGTCGAAGGCCAAGGCAACGACGAGGACAAGTTCGCCTATTTGCGCGACGTCAGGCAGTATCGCAATCTGCTGCTGCTGGAGCAGCCGAACGGCGATTTCGCCCGCACCATGGTACGGCAGTTTTTCTACTCGGCCTTCGCCGATCTCTATTGGCGCGCAATGATGAAGTCAGCCGATGCGACGCTGGCCGCGGTCGCGGCGAAATCCGAAAAGGAAAGCGCCTATCATTTGCGGCATTCGTCGGAATGGATCGTCCGGCTCGGCGACGGCACCGAACAAAGCCACGCCCGCGCGCAAGCCGCGATCGATCATCTCTGGGCTTTCACCGGCGAAATGTTCGAGGCCGACGCCAGCGAGCGCGGCTTGATCGACGCCGGCGTGGCCATCGATCCCGCCAGCCTGCGTCCGCAATGGCTGAAAACCGTTGCCGATGTCGTGGGCGAAGCGACGCTTGATCTGCCAAACAGCGGCTGGATGCAGCAAGGCGGCCGCGACGGGCGGCACAGCGAGCATCTCGGCCATTTGCTCAGCGAACTGCAGTCGATGCCGCGGACCTTTCCGGGGGCCGTATGGTGAGCGCATTATTCAGCGATTCCGAATTGCGGCAGCACGCCTGGAACACCGCGGCATCCGTGCTCGATCCGGAGATTCCGGTGCTGACCATCGCCGATCTCGGCGTGCTGCGCGATGTCGCGATCCGCGATGGCCAGGTCGAGGTCGCGATCACGCCGACCTATTCCGGTTGCCCCGCGATGAACATGATCACCCTCGAAATCGAGCTGGCGCTGGAGCGCGAGGGTTTTCGCAATTCGAAAGTGCGCACCGTGCTGTCGCCGGCCTGGACCACCGACTGGATGAGCGAAGACGGCCGCCGCAAACTCCGGGAATACGGTATCGCGCCGCCGCAGGCGGCGGGCTCCCGCCGCGCGCTGTTCGGCGTGCAGCAGGTAACGTGCCCGCAATGCGGCTCCGGGGATACCGAGGTGCTGTCGGAGTTCGGCTCGACCTCCTGCAAGGCGCTGTGGCGCTGCAAGAGCTGCCGCGAACCGTTCGATTATTTCAAGTGTCACTGAGATCGTCACCCCCGTCGTTGCGAGCGTAGCGAAGCAATCCATCTCTCCAAGCAAAGAAAGAATGGATTGCTTCGCTGTGTTCGCAATGACGCTGATAGGTCAGAGGCCCAACTTTCGATGTCCCACGCACCCAGATTCCATAAGCTCGCCGTCAACGATCTGCGCCGCGAATCCCGGGACGCGGTGTCGCTGACCTTTGCGATTCCGCGCGAACTTGCGGACGACTACCATTTCGCCCCCGGCCAGTATTTGACTCTGCGCACCACCATGGACGGCGAGGAAGTGCGCCGCTCCTATTCGATATGCTCCGGACCCGACGACGGCGAATTGCGCATCGCGGTCAAGAAAGTCGACGGCGGTGCGTTCTCGAACTGGGCGGCCGACGAATTGAAGGTCGGCGACGAACTCGACGTCATGACTCCGACCGGCCGCTTCGGCGTCGTGCCGGTGCCGGATGAAGCGCAGACCTATGTCGGCTTCGCCGCGGGCTCCGGCATCACGCCGATCCTGTCGATCGTGAAGGGCGTGTTGGCGCGCGAACCGGACAGCCGGTTTTTCCTGTTCTACGGCAATCGCTCGACATCAGGCATGTTGTTTCGCGAGGCGCTGGAGGAGTTGAAGGACCGCTTCATGCAGCGGCTCTCGGTATTCCACGTGATCTCGGGCGAAGAGCAGGATCTGCCGATCCTGCACGGCCGGCTCGACGGCGGGAAGGTGAGGGTGCTGCTGCGCTCGCTGGTCCCCGCATCCGACGTCGATCACGTCTTCATCTGCGGGCCTTCAGGCATGAGCGAGGACATCGAGACGACTTGCCGGGATATCGGCATTGCCGAGGGTCGCATTCATGTCGAGCGGTTCGTTTCGGAGTTCGGCGGCAAGCCGCGGCCCAAGGCGGTGATCGCAGCGGGCGCGCCACCGAAGGCGATGGCGTCGCTGATCATCGACGGCAAGCGCCGCGAGGTGCCGGTCGCCGACGGCGAAGGCATTCTCGACGCGGCGTTGCGCGCCGGCATGGACCTGCCGTTCGCCTGCAAGGGCGGCATGTGCTCGACCTGCCGCGCCAAGCTGGTCGAGGGCAGCGCCGAGATGGACGTGAACTATTCGCTGGAACCGTGGGAGCTCAAGGTGGGTTTTATCCTGACCTGCCAGGCGAAGCCGACCTCGGACAGGGTCGTGGTGGATTACGACCACGTTTAACCCGCCGTCATTCCGGGGGGCGCGTTAGCGCGAACCCGGAATCCAGAAATTATCTGCCCGAGATTCCCCGATGTGCAATTGCACATCTGAGGTTCAGCCCTGCGGGCTGCCCCGGAATGACGACTAAACCTTCGGCCGCGGCGCCGAGCCCAAAATCGCTTCGATCGACATCCCAAGCCCCAGCAGCTTGGTGTCGCTGCCGACGGGACCGTCGATCTCTATCCCGACCGGCAGGCCGCCCGGCGTCATGCCGGCGAACAGCGACAGGCCCGGGAGGCCGGCGTTGCTGCCGGGGTCGGTGTTGCGGATCATGGTGTCGAAGACAGGCACCGGCTTGCCGCCGTTGATCGACATCTCCCCCGATCCCTTCTCGGCGTCGATCGCAGGCGCGGGCGCAATCGTGGTGGGAAACAGGATGGCATCCAGATTGTTGTCGCGGAAATAGGCCTCGTACATCTTCTGCAGCGCCGGTCGCTGTACCGTGATCGCATCCTGATAGGCAGCGCCGAAGGCGTCGGCGGTGATGGCGCCGAACGCGCCCTTGACGTCAGGGCTGGCAATTTTGGCAGCGATGTCGGCCAGCGTGATGCCTTCGATCCCGGACGCTTTGAGATAGGCGGGAATATCAGCGATCGGTTCATGCAGCGCGACCGGGAACGACACTTTCGCGTTTTGCTCGAACAGCCCGGGCATATCGACGTCGACAAGGACGACACCGGCGTCCGCCAATTTCGCGCGCGCGGCTTTTGTCACGGCTTCGAGATCGCGGTCGAGTCCGTTCCAGAACACCGCGGGAATGCCGAGCCGCTTGCCGCGCAGCGGCTCCGGCCTGGCGATCGGTGTGCCCGTGATCACCGAATCCAGCAGCGCCACATCGGAGACGTGGCGGCCCATCGGCCCGACCGTATCGCGGGTGTGACTGATCGGAACCACCTGGTTGGCGTCATTGTAACGGCGCTCTGCGCCACCATTGCCGACCGATGGCCGCAATCCGACGATGCCGCAGAGCGCAGCGGGCACGCGGGTCGATCCGCCGGTGTCGGATCCGAGGCCGCAGGTCACGATGCCGGCGGCAATAGCTGCCGCTGTGCCGCCGGAGGACCCACCGGGTATCCGCGTCTTGTCGTAGGGGTTCTTCACCGCGCCCGCGAACGACGCCAGGTTGGTGCTGGTGATGCCGAACGCCAGTTCGTGCATGTTGGCTTTGCCGACGATGATGACGCCGGCTTTGAAGAGCTTCTGCAGCGACGGTGCGTTGGCGCCAGGTTGCGCCTTCTGCAGCGCGGGAGTGCCCGCGGACGTCGGCATATCGGCGGAGTTGATGTTGTCCTTGACGACAATGGGAAGGCCGGCGAGCGGAAGTGGGCCGGGTCGTTCCCACGAATCGATTTCGGCCGCCGCCGCCAACGCCGGGTCCCTGTTCACGAAAATCAGCGCGTTGAGATCCTTGACCTGCTCGGCGCGCGCGAAGGCGGCTTTGGCGACTTCGGTGGCGGTTATTTTCTTGTCCTTGATGGCAGCGACGAGTTCGGTGGCGGACATCAGGCTGGGGTTGGCCATGGCTGGACTCACACATCCGAGGGATGGGAGAGCCGCACCGGCGGCGACGGCCATCGATGATGCCAGGACATCACGGCGTGAGGGATTGGTGGTCATGGATTTCTCCGATCTTGCTGTCGAGCCTATTCCTTCGGTCGCCTGTCGTAAACGCGCCGGGCCTTGCCGAGCGAGCGCTCCAGCGTCTCCGGCGGCACCGCGCGGATCCGCGCGGTGATGCCGATGGTGTTCTTGATAGTGGCGGTGACCCGTTCGGTGTGCTCGACCAGGCCGCTGTCGTCCCAGTGTTCCGGCCGCGACTCCGCGATCACAGTCATTTCATCCATCCGCCCCTCGCGGGTCAGTTCGATGATGAAATGGCCGCCGCACCAGTCGGTGCCGAGCAATACTTCCTCGATCTGGGTCGGAAACACGTTGACGCCGCGCAGGATGATCATGTCGTCGGAACGCCCGGTGACCTTCTCCATCCGCCGCATGCCCGGCCGCGCCGTGCCCGGCAACAGCCGGGTCAAATCACGGGTGCGGTAGCGGATGATCGGAAAGGCCTGCTTGGTCAACGACGTGAAAACCAGCTCGCCCTTCTCGCCGTCGGTCAATACCGCGCCGGTCTCGGGGTCGATCACTTCAGGATAAAAGTGATCCTCCCAGATATGCAGCCCGTCCTTGGTCTCGATACATTCCTGCGCGACGCCGGGGCCGATCACCTCGGACAGGCCGTAAATGTCGGTGGCATCCATGTCGAACGCCGCTTCGATCTCGGCGCGCATCGCGTTGGTCCAGGGCTCGGCGCCGAAGATGCCGATCTTCAGAGACGATTTCCGGGGGTCGAGGCCCTGGCGTTTGAACTCGTCCAGGATCGCCAGCATGTAGCTCGGCGTCACCGTGATGATGTCGGGCCTGAAATCGTTGATCAACTGCACCTGCCGCTCGGTCATGCCGCCGGAGACTGGCACCACGGTGCAACCGAGCTTTTCCGCGCCGTAATGCGCGCCGAGCCCGCCGGTGAACAGGCCATAGCCATAGGCGTTGTGCATGATCATGCCGGTGCGGCCGCCCGCGGCGCGGATCGAGCGCGCCATCACCTCCGACCACATGTCGATATCGGCTTGCGTATAGCCGACCACGATCGGCTTGCCCGTGGTGCCGGAGGAGGCGTGGACCCGGACCAGCTTTTCGCGCGGCACCGCGAACATGTTGAACGGGTAATTGTCGCGCAGGTCGGTCTTCACCGTGAACGGGAATTTCGCGAGATCCGACAATTGCCGGAAGTCTTTGGGATGCACGCCGGCCTTGTCGAAGGCGTTCCTGTAATGCGCGACGTTGTCGTAGGCGTGCGCCAGCGTCCATGCCATGCGCCTGGTTTGAAGCGCGATGATCTCGTCGCGCGAAGCCCGTTCGGCCTCGTCCATTTCGGCACTGTAAACGCTGCTGCCGGATCGCGCGTTGGTCAAAGCCACAGCGTATTCCCTCTATGTCGATTTGGTCTCGGCCTCGAGCGGCAGCCAGGTGCCGCCGACCGTGCGGGAATGGCCGCGAAATTCGGCGATCACGACATCCTCGACGGTGACGCTGATGTCGTAGATGCCGGAGCGCCCGCTACGCGAAATCTCCCGCGCCGTCGCCACCAGCCGGTCGCCGAGCTTGCCGGGTTTGATGAAGGTGATGTCGCACTGCGCCGCGACGGTGCGCTCGTTACGGGAATTGCAGGCGAAAGCGAAGGTCGAATCCGCCAGCAAAAAGATAAAGCCGCCATGCGCGATGCGCTGGCCGTTGACCATGTGCGGCTGCACCGTCATCGTCAGGGTGGCGTGGCCGGGCCCGACCTCTGCTATCTCCATGCCAAGGCCCTTGCTGGCGTCGTCTTCCCGCCACATCGCGTCCGCACAGGCCCGCGCGAGGTCGTCGGGCGAAAGGGTGGCCTTGACGTTCACTCCCGGTCTCCCATGTCGCAGGTCCTGTTGGAAGCAGGTCTTGTTGGAA
>JBKJUA010000338.1:0-2891 GCA_046590305.1 Bradyrhizobium sp. | reverse complement strand
GTGGCCAAGACCAAGTCGTTCAACCGCGCCGCCGAACTCACCAACACCAGCCAGCCGCGGGTGAGCCGTCAGGTCAAGCGCCTGCAGGATTTGGTCGGCTCGCAGCTCTTCATTTCGACCGCGCGCGGGATCACACTGACCCGGAGCGGCGAGGCGCTCGCGAAGGCCTTGTCCCGGCTCGATCACACGCTCTATTCAATCACTAGCGACTTGAAGGCGGAGACCAGTGAGGCAGAAGGCACCGTGAGCGTCAGTATAACGGATGGGTTGAATGCATTTTTTGCCGCGCCATCGCTCGAACAGTTTTCCATACAATATCCCAAAATTCGGTTTCACCTGAAGAGCCCGATCAACATCTTGAGCTTGCGGGAAAATCAGACCGATATGATGATCGGCTACAGCCCGACCGAGTCAGCCGGCATCCGTTTTCAAAAGCTTGGGCAGCTTCATTTCATCCCGGTCGCTGTAAAGGACTACATCCGGAAATACGGTCTGCCGACGCGCGACAATCTGGAACAGCATCGCTTCCTGCAATCGGAATATTATCTCGCCAGGACCGGGCTCTGGGATGGTTGGCATAAAATTGTAGCGCGCGGACGCATCGCGCATTACTGCGACAATTCCTTCGCATATGGCATGCTGGTCAAGGCGGGGCAGGGAATCGGATTGCTGCCCAGCTACACGCTGGTAGAGCCGAACGCCGTGCCGCTGGAACTCGATTTGAGGATTCCAGTTCCCATTTACCTGATCGCGCTCACCGACCGGTTGAACGCTCGCCCGGTTCGACTTGTATTCGACTGGCTGAGCGAGGTCTTCGGCAGCAACAATCCCTGGTTCGCCGACGAGTTCAGGTTGAACAATCCGCCGAGCATCTACGACGCCGGTTTCAGGAAGATGTTTAATCTTGCGGGAAATGGCGGGGCAGCTACGTCTGGTTAAGGCGTTCTGAAATTTTCTGGCCCCGTCCGCTTGAATGTGAAAGCCATGGATCCATTCGACGAGGAGCAGGAAGTATTTAACGGGAGCCCGCTCGACGACGAGAATCTCCTGAGCGGACAATTCTGGGGCGAACTGCGCGTCTTTCTCGCGGTGGCCAAGACCAGGTCGTTCAACCGCGCAGCCGAGATCACCAACACCAGTCAACCGAGGGTGAGTCGTCAGGTCAAACGCCTCCAGGATGTGGTCGGCTCACAGCTCTTCATCGCAACTGCCCGGGGGGTCAAGCTGACCCAAAAGGGAGAGGCGCTCGCGCAAGCTTTGTGCCGGCTGGATCAGACACTCTATTCAATCACCAGCGACCTGAAGGCGGAGACCACCGAAGCGGAAGGCACCGTGAGCGTTAGCATCACGGACGGGCTGAATGCGCTGTTTGCCGCGCCGGCTCTTGAGCAATTCTCCGCGCAATATCCAAAAATTAAGCTGCATCTGAAGAACTCGGTCAATCTCATGCACCTGCGCGAAAACCAAACCGACATGATGATCGGTATCAGCCCGGCCGAGTCGTCCGGCATCCGGTTTCGAAAGCTCGGGCAGATTCATTTCATTCCTGTTGTCGCGAAGGACTACATCCAGAAGCACGGCTTGCCAACGCGCGACAATCTGGACCAGCATAGTTTCCTGCACTCGGAATATTACGGGCAGTGGGATGGCTGGCAGAAGGCCGTCGCGCGCGGTCGCATCGCGCATTATTGCGACAATTCCTTCGCCTACGGCATGCTGGTCAAGGCCGGGCAAGGAATAGGTCTGCTTGGCAGTTACACGCTTGTGGAACCATGCGTCGTACCGCTGGAAATCGACTTGAGGATTTCGGTTCCTCTCTACCTGAGCGCGCTTACGGACCGGCTCAATGCGCGCCCGGTCCGCCTCGTCTTCGACTGGCTGAGCGATGTCTTCGGCAGCAACAATCCCTGGTTTGCCGACCAATTCAGGTTGAACAATCCGCCGAGCGTGTACGATGCCGGCTTCCGGAAGATGTTCAATCTTGAAGAAATTGGTGAGACAGACAGGTCTCGTTGATCCGTTCCGAAATTTGCAGGTAGGTTCTGCCGGCGTCGTGGAATAGCTCGGCCAGGTCCTGACTTACGGCCGCATCCTCATCGAACAGGAGTTTTTCGAACATGGCTTGGTGGATCGCGACCACCTGCTTCATGTAGGTCCGGGAGAAATCCACGGTGGTGCTCGTATTCTTGTGAGTTGTATGACTGCTTAAGCTATTCTCGGCCGATAGCGGGGCCAACTATGCCGCCTCGAACTGCGATGGCTTATCCCAGAACCCTTCGGTCCGGAATAGGACGGTCGCGTCCGTACTTGCCGAGATTGCATTGTGTGGAGGGGTTAGCTCCTTGACGAGCTCAATGTACGGCTCCGGATGACCGTCAAAGTAGACCGGCTCCTTGCCTTCGGCGTTCTTGAACCCGTGGATGATTCTCCACAGCCGTGCGTATTTGGGTTGCGCGTGGCCGATGATCTTGTCGTATCCCTTGCGGGCGATGTGGTCGAATACGAAACACCCAAATGCTTTCAGGACATGCGTGTTGCGATAGGCCTCGCGAAAGGCTATGCGCTCGATCTTGGCGAAATCCCTAAACCATCGGATGCGCATGGTTCCGACCGGCTCGTCGCCGGCGTAGACGATCATGTGGGTAGCTTGATAGTCGTTGCCGTCGAAGGTCTGCTGGGCTTTGACGCCGTGCTCTTCCATGAAGCAGATGGCGCGGATGGCATAGGCATGCATCAACTGCTCGTATGTCGTCACGACCTCCGTGCGGATTTGATTGTGGTTCGGCGCGATAGTCCGCACGCTATTCTGCATAGTTAAGCCCCCTACTACCTGACGTAGTATCAAGTAGAGCGATCCGGCCGGCGTTGCGGAAGAGGGCAAAACGTGCCGC
>JBKJUA010000016.1:0-6210 GCA_046590305.1 Bradyrhizobium sp. | reverse complement strand
GATCAAATGCGGATCGCGCTTCCATTTCCACCACTGCCCTTTCGGGCGGCCCGGCAGATAGAGCGCGTCGCGGCGCTTCAGCATCACGCCCTCGACCGCCTCGGAATCTTCACCGGCGCCGGCGCTGGCGGGATCGGCGCGAGCTGATGTCAGCGCGCCCCAGCTGTCGAATGGTATCACCGGCGACAGGTCGACTTTGCTATCATCGAGCTCTGCAATGAAGGTTTCCAGCCGCTTGCGGCGTTCGGTGAACGGCAGAGTCCGCAGATCGTCATCGCCTTCGCCGAGAAGATCATAGGCACGCAGGTGGATCGGATATTCTTTCGTCAGTTTGGGCGACACCGCTTTCCGGTTCAGGCGCTGCTGCAGCACGTTGAAGGTCTGCACCCGGCCGTTGCGTAGCACCAGCAATTCGCCGTCGATGGCGCCGGGCAGGCGGAGTGACGGCAGCAAATCGGGAAAGCTCTTTGTAATGTCTTCGCCGCTGCGCGAGTAAAGCCGCGCCTGCATATGTCCCTCAGCGTCACGGCCCGAGACCGCCTGCACCCGAATGCCGTCCCATTTCCATTCCGCGATGAAATCGGCGGCGTCGAGATTGCCAAAATCCGCATCCTCGATCGCATGCGCCAGCATCACAGGGCGGAACGGCGTCGGATCGAGATTGACAGGCGCGTCGGCGCGGCCTTCCAGCCACGCGAACAGGTCGAGATAGGGCGGCTCGAGGCCCGGCCACATCAATTCGACATCGTGCGGGTCCTTGTCGCCGAGCGCTGCCGCGGCGGTCTTGGCAAGCCGGGCCGAAATCCCGATCCGCATCGCGCCGGTGACGAGCTTTAGCAACGCCCAGCGGCCGGTCTCATCCAGCTCGTCGAGCCATCGCGTCAGTTGCTTCGGCAGTTCGGTCTTGCCGAGGGTGCGCAACGTGGTGACGACTTCGGCGAGGGTCGGCGGGGGCGGGTTGTTGTGGCGATTCGATATCTTCTCCCCTCCTCCCGCGAGCGAAGCGAGTGGGGGGAGGGGAGAAGACTGCATCTGTGACGAAGCCTTCGGCCACATCAGCGCCACCGTCTCCGAGAGATCGCCGACATAATCATACGACAGCGCGAACAGCACCGGGTCGGTGCGGTCGGTGATCAGAGCGCGGATCACACCGGGCTTGGCGTGCTTGAACGACAGCGCGCCGGTCAGCGCCGCCAGCGAGTAGCCGCGATCGGGATCTTCGACTTCGCGGAAATATGAGGTCAGCAGCCGCAGCTTGTTGTTGCGGCCGGGCTCGTAAGCCAGCCGGTCGAGCAATTCGGCGAAACGGTTCATGGCGTGGCGCCCTCGGCCGGCGCCGCGTCACCTTCGTCCTCATCGCCGTAACCGACGAGGTCGAGCGGCCGCGCCGCGAGGCCTTTGGTCTTGCACCAATGCACCAGCGCGTCTTCCTGGCCATGGGTGACCCAGATTTCGCGCGCGCCTGTGGCCTCGATGGTCGCGGTCAATCCGTCCCAGTCGGCGTGGTCGGAAATCACCAGCGGCAGTTCGATGCCGCGCTGCCGGGCGCGGGCGCGCACCCGCATCCAGCCCGAAGCGAACGCGGTGACCGGATCGGGAAACCGCCGGGTCCAGATGTCAGCGGTGGCCGACGGCGGCGCCAGCGTGATGGTGCCGGCGAGATCGACCTTCTTCATGCCTTTGGCGGGGCGCAGATCGCCGAGCGCGATACCCCGGCTCTCATAGTAGCGCGTGATCGCCTCCATCGCGCCGTGCAAATAGATCGGCGCGTCGTAGCCGGCAGCCCTGATCAGCGCGATCACGCGCTGCGCCTTCCCAAGCGAATAGGCGCCGACCAGATGGGCGCGCTCCGGAAACAGCGTCACCGAGGCCAGCAGCTTCTTCACTTCGTCCGCCGCATCGCCATGACGAAACACCGGCAGCCCGAACGTGGCCTCGGTGATGAAGACGTCGCAGCGCACCACCTCGAACGGCGTACAGGTGGGGTCGGGCGCATCTTTGTAATCGCCTGAGGCGACGATGCGGGTGTTGTCACAGGTGACCGCGACCTGCGCCGAACCCAGCACATGGCCGGCGGGATGAAATTTTATCCTGACATCGCCGAGTTGGATCGATTCGCCGTAGGCGATAACCTGCGTGCTGCCGGCGAAATTGTCGCCGTAGCGCAGCCGCATCATATCGAGCGTCTCCCGGGTGGCCAGCACCGCGCCATGGCCCGGCCGGGCGTGGTCGGAATGGCCGTGCGTAATGACGGCCCGCTCGACCGGCCGCACCGGGTCGATGTGGAAGTCGCCGGGCTTGCAGCGAAGGCCGGCGGGAGCTGGAAGCAGGATGTCTTGCGGACGCATTTTAGTTATATAGTCCTGCCATAGCTTCATTCGAGTCTTGTTAACCTATCTCCGAACGCTGCAATCAGTTCCGCAATCCTCCGACCGATCGGTTCCCCAACATGCCAGCGCGCCTGTTCATGTCGTCAGGCGACATGCTCGCCGACCGGCGCTTCGACTTTGCCCGCGACCTGCAACTGAGCGGCCATCTGGTGGCGGCCGAAGACCTGTTCGTGCAGGCCACGGATCTGGCGCCGGGCTTTGCCACGGCATGGTTCACGCTGGGCGAAGTCCGCGAATTGCTGGGCGACCGCCAAGGCGCCATCACCGCGTTCCGCACCGCGGAGAGCACCGATCCCGGCGATCGCAACGGCGCCGGCCTGCGCCTGATGCGGCTTGGCGCCGCCGATCTCGCCGGCATGCGGCCGACCTATGTGACGGCGCTGTTCGATCAATATGCACCGAAATTCGATGCGGCACTGGTCGATGATCTCGGCTATCGCGGCCCGGCGCTGCTGCTGGCAGCGGTGCTGGGCGCGCGCACTGCGACGGGCCTGCCGCCGGCATTCGCTCGCGTCATCGATCTCGGCTGCGGCACCGGGCTTGCCGCGCGCGCCTTCGCAGGCATCGCCGGTGACATCATCGGCATCGATCTGTCGCCGCGCATGATCGAGCGCGCCCGCCTGACCGGGCTCTACGCCGAACTCGACGTCGCCGAGATCGTGCGAGGCCTCGCTCGCAGACCGGACGCCAGCGCTGACCTGATTCTCGCCGCCGACGTGATGGTCTATGTGCACGACATGGCGCCGCTGTTGAGCGAGGTCGCGCGCGTGCTGGCGCCGGGCGGGCTGTTCGCGTTCACGCTCGAAAGCCATGCCGGCGAGGGTGTGGTGCTCGGCGACGGGCTGCGTTACGCCTACGGCGCGGCCAGCGTGCGCGCGCTGATCGCAGCCGCCGGCCTGATGCTCGAGCGGCTGGAGCCGGCATCGTCCCGCACCGAGAGCGGTGCGCAGGTGCCGGGCCTGATCGCTGTCGCCGCAAAGGGCTGCGAGGACTGATCAATAGAAAAACCCGGCCGCGAGGCCGGGGTTTTCGATTTCAGTCGATCGTCGCCGATCAGTACTTCGCGACCACCGGCGAGTTGAAATGATAGTTCAGCCCGCTGCGGAAGATGTGTTGCGTGACTTTGGTGGTCGAAACCGCGGGGCCGCCGGGATCGGCGATGATTCCCGAGGTCGAGCCAAGGTCGACATAGAGATACTCGCTCTTCGAGGTCCAGTTCGGTCCGAAGAAGCTGAACAGCGTGGCCGGAGTTTCGATGCCCGCGCCGACGGTCCAGCCGCCCTTGGTCTCGGAGAAGCGGCTGGTGACCGGTCCGTTCAGGAACGCCGAGTCGATATTGGTCTTGATGCTGCCATAGGCATAACCGCCGGTGGCGTACAACAGCGCCGGCCCGGCCGAGTAGCCGAGGCGGCCGCGAACCGTACCGAACCACGGCATCTTGGCGTCATAATTGGCGTAGGTGCCGTTGAGCCCCTGGCAATTCGCGACGCAGGTCTTGTTGTCCTTCTGGGTCGAGCCCTGAATGTCGGCCTCGACGCCGAACACGAAGTTCGCCGCCTGCCAGTTGTAGCCGGCCTGCACGCCGCCGATCCTGCCCGCCGGCGCCAGGGTGAACAATTCGTTGGTGCCCAGAATGGCCAGCGAGGTTTCGTTGCGCGCGGTGGCGGAGCCGATATTGCCGCCGAGATAGAGGCCGGCCCAGTTCGCTGCGGGCGCCAGTGCGTAAGCGCTGTTGCCGCCAATGCGGTAATTCAGGCCGACCCGGTAGATGTTCTGCCGGATTTCGGTTTCGAGCGTCTGCGGGAAGCCGCCGAGCACGAAGCTGTTGGACTGGTTGCCGAGGTCGATGGAGAGATACTCGATCCTGGCCGTCCAGTTGCCGCCCAGCGCGGCTTCGACGCCGCTGCCGAAGGTCCAGCCGCCGCGCGTCTGGTTCGAGGTAAAAGTCGCGGGAAAGCCTGCGAGCGGGATGGTCTCGGTAATGCTGGTCTTGACGTTGCCGTAAGCGTAACCGCCGGTGAAGTAGCGCAGCACCGGGCCGTTGGCGAAACCGACCCGGCCACGAACCGTGCCGAACCAGTCGAGCCGCTGATCGAACTGGCCCGCGATCGGGGGAGCGGTCCGGCAGGTCAGCAGGCAGGTGTAGTCGTCGCGAAGGCCCGTGCCCTGGATGTCGGCTTCGACACCGAGAACCATCCGGCCGAACATGGTATTGGTCTGCCAGTTGTAGCCGGCCTGGACGCCGCCGAGGGCGCCGAATGGTGACAAATAGGATCGTTCGAACGAGGGAAAGCCTGGAAACGACAGCGTCTGGCTATTGCGCCCGACGCCGACGCCGGCATTCACGCCGACGTAAAATCCGGTCCAGTCGTAGACCATCGCCACCGGCGCCTTGAGGTAGGGTGCCTTGACCGCGATGTCCGCCGCCTGGGCGTTCGCCGCCACTGCCAGAAACGCCGTTGTGGCGAGTAGTCTTTTCATGATTGCATTCCAAGTTCCATTCCGGGCAAGAACCTATCCGCCACGGCGGATATTGTCTGTGTCTTGGATGTTACACCGGACCGAAATCGATGCCTGTACTCGCCGGTAACACGTCTGAAACTATTTGGCTTTTTGGCTCGACCGGCCCAGTCCGGCAGGCCTAACCTGCGGCGGTGAAATCACCTCCACCAGACCGTTCGTCGCCCGCTCTGCTGCCCGAAAAATTCCAGCGCTGGTTCGCCGGCCGCGGTTGGTCGCCCCGCGCGCATCAGCTCGATCTGTTGCAAAAAGCCCGCGACGACCGCTCGGCCCTGCTGATCGCGCCGACCGGCGCCGGCAAGACCCTGGCGGGATTTTTGCCGACGCTGGTGGAGCTAAGTGCTGACGCATCGCCGCTGCGCTCTTCCCCCCTCCCCCCGCGAAGCGGCGGGGAGGGGTTGGGGGTGGGGGGTGTTTCCGCAAACTCGTTGGCAGTCGAATGCACTGAGACACCCCCCACCCCCAACCTCGAGAGCGAGCTTTGCTCGCCTCGGACCCCGCCACGCGCTAAGCGCGCGGGGGGAGGGGAGAAGGGCAGCCGCGGTCTCCACACCCTCTATATCTCTCCCTTGAAAGCGCTCGCGGTCGATATCGCGCGCAATCTGGAGACGCCGATCGCCGAGATGGGTCTCGCCATCAAGGTCGAGACCCGCACCGGCGACACGCCGGTGTCGCGGCGGGCGCGGCAGCGGCGCTATCCGCCGGATATCCTGCTGACCACGCCCGAGCAGCTGGCGCTGCTGCTGTCGTCCGACGATGCGCCGTTCCTGTTCAACTCGCTCCAGCGTATCGTGCTCGACGAGTTGCACGCGCTGGTGACCTCCAAGCGCGGCGATCTGCTCGCGCTCGGGCTGGCGCGGCTGTGGCAGCTGGCGCCGCAAATGCGCGCCATCGGGCTGTCGGCCACGGTCGCCGAGCCGGAATCGCTGGCGCGCTTCCTGGTGCCTCAACGCAATCGCCAAAGCGAAGCCGCCGACATCGTCGTCGCCGGCGGCGCGGCGGCGCCCATCGTCGAGATGCTCGATACCAAAGAGCGCCTGCCATGGGCCGGCCACAGCGCGCGCCACGCCCTCAATGAAGTCTACGATCTGATCAAAGCCAACAAGACCACATTGGTCTTCGTCAACACCCGCAGCCAGGCCGAGATGCTGTTCCAGGACCTGTGGCGGATGAACGACGACAATCTCGCGATCGCGCTGCATCACGGTTCGCTCGACGTCGCCCAGCGCCGCAAGGTCGAGGACGCGATGGCGGCCGGCAAACTGCGCGGCGTGGTCTGCACCTCCTCGCTCGATCTCGG
>JBKJUA010000049.1:0-27091 GCA_046590305.1 Bradyrhizobium sp. | reverse complement strand
TCTTCCATCGGGGTCGGCGCGCCGACCTTCTCGCGCCAGGCTTCATCGACATAGACATGGCAGGTCGCGCAGGCGCAGGCCCCGCCGCACTCGGCCTCGATGCCCGGGATGGCGTTGCGGATCGCCGCTTCCATCACGGTCGCGCCGTTTTCGACATCAATAATGCGGGTTTCGCCGTTGTGGTCGACAAAGTGAATCTTGGCCATGATTGCTCGTTACTGCCGGGATGAAGAGAGGTCCGGGCAGTCCTATAACGGGTCGATCCGTTCTGCGCCAGCGGCCGGGGCGAAAACCTGCCGCGCGGCTGGTGCGGCGCCCTCGGACGGCGGCAATGTCAGGATCGGCGCAAGATCGCATCGATGGCGGCGCGCGCCTCAGTCACGGCATCCTTCAGTCCGGCAAGCGACGATAAGGGATCGCTGCCCTTCTGAATGGCGGCTTCCAGCCGTTCTGCGGCGTCGGCAACGGCGAAGGCGCCGATCGCGCGCGCCGAGCCCTTTAGCGTATGCGCCAGCGCGCCGGCTTCCGGGGGCAAAGTGGCGAGCGAGCCGATCAGGCTGACGGTCTGGGCCGCGAACATCGCCAGCACCTCGCGTTCGAGGTCGGCATCGCCGAGCGTCATGCGCCGGAGATGTTCGAGATCGATCGGATCGTCATCGGGAGCAAGCGGCGGCGATGGCATCCAGTCAACCTGTTCCAGATGAAGCGGCATGGCGAGAACCCAAATCTCCCGGCCAAATCGGTCCCGGGCAGCGACGTTCCCGCCAGCCAAACACGAAAATGGTTAATGGAACGTTTGGCGCAATTGCCGCAAGTTCGCCTTGTTTTCGGCGAACAGTCGCCCCAATCGACAGTCCGATCCGGGAATTTTGTGCACCCGTAAGGCGTTACGCGCCCCTGCTGTTAACGATGATTAAGATTGTATTAATCGCAGCCATTTCATTCGCGCGGCTCAGCCAATAGGATGTTTCCGGATGGTGGCGGAGAAGGCGAGCAGAGGGCGCGCCTTGGCTCCGCACGGGGAACGACACCGGTTTCGGGCTTGCGAGCGAGTTTCCAGCAAGCCTCGATCGGACGCGTAAAAAGTAAAACGAGGGCTCAGACTGAACATGGCGAACAATCCCAAAAAGGTCAAAGACCCCACCGAAGTCGCGCTTTCTGCCATTCAGGAAGCCCTCAACATCAGTGACGCACCGGCGACCGACAACACGCGCGGTTCGGTCCGCAGCGATGCGTCGTCCAATGCGCCTGCGGCGCCGTCCTACGATGACAATTTCGACACCGTAAGTGCCGACCGGCAGATCTTCGAGCCCATCGAGGAGCCGCGCTCGGCCCGCCGTGCCGCCAATGACGACCGCGAAACCATCGGCCAGATTCTGCAGGCGATCCAGAAGGGCCGCCCCGCCCGCAACGTCTATACCCTCGCCACGCTGTTTGCCGGCGTCTGGATCATCGGCTGCGGGCTTTTGACCTTCAGCTTCCTGCCTGCGCTGCAGGCGTCGATCGGCCAGGGCCCCGGCGGTACGCTGGTGCTGGCAGGCCTCGCGGCCTTGTTCTTCGCGCCGGTGCTGCTGTTCTACTTCCTGGCGAGCCTTGCCTGGCGCGGCCAGGAATTGC
Organism: Bradyrhizobium sp.; assembly: GCA_046590305.1. Classification (GTDB taxonomy): domain Bacteria; phylum Pseudomonadota; class Alphaproteobacteria; order Rhizobiales; family Xanthobacteraceae; genus Bradyrhizobium. Next base: position 25,474 of record JBKJUA010000049.1, on the reverse strand, counting down.
GCATGATCGCGCAGTCGATGGCGCAGGTCGCGATCCGCTTTTCGGAGCCCGAAGGTGCCGCCTCCGACTCCATGGTCACCGTCGGCCAGGCGATCCGCCGCGAAGTCGCCGCCATGGGCGACGGCGTCGAGCGCGCGATCGCGCGCGCCGGCGAACTCGAAACCCTCGTCGCCAACGAAGTCTCGGCGCTGGAGCGCGCCTACAGCGACAACGAAGTGCGCATCCGCGCGCTGCTGCAGGATATCGCCCACCAGCGCGACAATCTGGTCGGACAGGCCGAGCAGGTTCGCAGCGCCATCTCCGGCGTGCAGATCGATTTGCGCCACGATATCGCGCTGATTTCGGACGCGATCGCATCCCGCGTCGATGAAGTCGCCAAGAGTATCACCGGCGCGCTGGAAGAACGCGGCGCACACATCACCGGCGCGCTCAGCCACGCCGGCGACAACATGATACTCGCGCTCGGCGAGCGCGGCGGCGACCTGCTCGACCGTCTCGAGGAAGCCAGCGCCGAAACCACGCGCGCGGTGCTCGACGCCAGCGAACGCCTCACCACCAGCCTCAATTTCAAGACCGGCCACGTGCACGACGAATTCGTCGATCTCGCCGACCGGGTCCACGAGATGCTGAACGAGCGGATCGACCGCATCACCAGCGAATTCGAGCAGCGCTCTTCCACCATCGTCGACGGCATTTCCGACCGCACCGAGCAGGTTCACGACTCGCTGAAGAATTCCAGCGACTCCCTGCTGCTGGAACTCGAACTACGCAGCGGCGATCTCGTCAACAAGATCGACGAGGCCGGCAACCGGCTGGCGTCCCAGATCCTCACCTCCGGCGACAAGGCCAGCGACGCGCTTGACGTCACCGTGAACTCGCTGGTGGCCAAGGTCGTCAGCCAGACCGAAACCGCGCACGACACCCTCTCCCTGCAGATGAGCGCGTTCGACGAGCTGGTGCGCAACCAGGGCGGCGAACTGGCGGAGAAATTCGCGCGCGACAGCGGCACGCTCGGCGCGCTGATCACCCGCCACATCTCGGAATTCGACCGCACCGTCAAAACCTTCGGCGGCGAAATCGTCGACCGCATGGGTCAGCGCACCCAGGACATCTCGGACACCCTGAAGACCTATGTCGACACCTTCGATACCCGCCTGAGCAGCAACGGCGGCGAGATCACCGCTTCGCTGGACCAGCGTCTGGTGCAGTTCGAGACCACGCTGGGCAGCCGCGTCGCCCATCTCGACACCTCGCTCGACAGCAAGATCGCATCCTTCGACACCTCGATCGAAGGCAAGATCAGGTCGTTCGACGGCAAGATCGAATCCTTCGACAGCTCGCTGGAGGGCAGGATCAGGTCGTTCGACGAATCGATCGACGGCCGCCTCAAATCGCTCGAACAGAATTTCGATACCCGCGCGAAGTCGGTCACCGAAACCATCGACAACCGCCTCGGCACGCTGGCCTCGTCGCTGACCGACGGCGCCTCGCAGGCGGTCAACCTGCTGGACTCGCGACTGACCCACCTCACCACGTCGCTGACCGACGGCACCGCACAGGCGATCCATTCGATCGACTCGCGCCTGACCTATCTCACGACGTCGCTGACGTCGGGCGCGGCCCAGGCGGTCGACGCCGTCGAACAGCGCATCACCAATGCGACGCTGACCATCGATGGCCGCAGCGCGCACCTGACCGACACCATCACCGCGCGCTTCCAGGAAATCCACCAGGGCATCGAAACCCGCGTCGGCGCGGTTGCCTCCGACATCGATATGCGCGTCGCGCAGTTCGAGGACCTCCTGGGTTCGCGCATCGAAGCCGTGGCAGGCCGCATCGAGAGCAGCGGCCGGCAGGCCAGCGAGGGCCTGATGGCCCGCGCCGAGGAATTGTCGTCCGGGATCAGGTCCCACGTCGAGGACGCGGAACGCTCGCTGACCAACCTTGTGGTCAATACCAGCGAGACCATTCAGACCGGCGCCCGCGCCGCGCAGCAATCGCTGCTGACCGTCTCGAGCGACGTCGGCGCGCAGCTGAAGCTGACCTCGGGAGAAGTCGAGCGCGCCCTCACCGCTGTCGGCACCGGCGCGGCAAACTCGATCCTGGTCAGCGCCCGCGATGCGCAGTCCACCCTGGTGTCGGCTTCCACCGAGGCCGCCGGTCAGATCAAGTCGCTGGCAGCCGACGTCGAGCGCACGCTCTCCGCCGCGGGCTCGGCCACCGCCAGTTCGATCGTCGCCGGCGCCCGCGAGGCGCAGACCACGCTCGTCACGGCTTCCTCGGACGCGGCAAGCCAGGTCAAGTCGCTGGCCGCCGATGTCGAGCGCTCGCTCTCGATGGCCGGAACCTCCACGGCCGAGGCGATCACCGCCGGTGCGCGTGAAGCCCAGAGCACGCTGGTCACCGCTTCCGCGGATGCGGCAAGCCAGGTCAAGTCGCTGGCCGCAGACGTCGAGCGCACGCTCTCGATGGTCGGAACGTCCACGGCCGACGCGATCACCGCCGGCGCGCGCGAAGCACAGAGCACGCTGGTCACCGCTTCGATGGATGCCACCAACCAGGTCAGGTCGCTGGCCGCCGATGTCGAGCGTTCGCTGTCGATCGCCGGCACCTCCACCGCCGAGGCGGTCACCGCCGGCGCGCGTGAAGCCCAGAGCACGCTGATCAATGCGTCCGCCGATGCGGCCAGCCAGGTCAAGTCGCTGGCGGCCGATATCCAGCGTTCGCTGTCGATCGCCGGCACCTCCACCGCCGAGACGCTGACCATGGCCGGCACCTCGACCGCCGAGGCGATCACCTCGGGGGCGCGCGAAGCCCAGAACACGCTGGTCAATGCGTCCGCGGATGCGACCAGCCAGGTCAAGTCGCTGGCAGCGGATATCCAGCGTTCGCTGTCGCTCGCCGGCTCTTCCACCTCCGAAGCGCTTACGACGGGCGCGCGCGAGGCCCAGACCATGCTGGTCGCCGCATCGTCGGATGCCGCCAACCATGTCAAGTCGCTCGCGATCGATGTGGAACGCACATTGACCGCGGTCGGCGCCGACACCGCCGCTTCGATCCTGGCCAGCGCACGCGAGGCGCAAAGCTCGCTGACGGCAACTTCCGCCGATGCAGCCAGCCAGATCAAGGCGATCGCAACCGACATCGAGCGTTCGCTCGGCACGGTCACCGCCAACACCACCGACAATATCCAGACCAGCGCGCTCAACGCGCAGAGCGCACTGGTGGCCGCGTCGAACGAAGTCTCCGCCAAGGTCAAGTCGACCTCGGCTGAAGTGGAGCGCACCGTGCTCGCCGCCAGCGGCTCGTTCGGCTCCACCATGACCGGCAAGACCGACGAAATCGTCACCTATGTGCAGCAGCAGGCCGACCGCCTGTCGCAGATGATCGACGGCAAGCGCGGAACGCTGGTCGAGGCGATCGGCTCGAAGACCAATCAGCTCCAGACCGATATCGACCGCGTCACCTCCGACGCCCTGAAGGCGATCGAGACCAGGGGCCAGGCGTTCTCGCAGGCGATGACGACCAACGGCTCCGACGTCGCGCGGACCATCACGTCCGCCGGCGAACTCGCCACCGGCGCCGTGGCCAAGTCGCTGAAGGAGCTCGAGCAGTCCTCGCGCGCGGCGATCGACCAGTCGCGTCAGGTATCGATCGCAGCGGTCACCGAAATGCAGGAGACCAGCAAGATCCTGCGCACCGACACGGTCGCCCTGTTCGAGCGGCTGCGTGAAGGCAACATCCTGTTGCAGGAAGTGCTGACCGGCGCGCATGACAACCTGAACTCGCTGGAGCGCGCTTTGGTGACCCGTGTGGCCGACTTCGTGTCCGCCATGAACGACGTCACCTCGCGCAACGGCGTCGCGACGCAAACGCTGGAAGACCAGCTCAGCGTCTTCAACTCCAAGACCTCGAAGGCGCTGGAAGACCTCGGTTCGTTGTCCAGCCAGTTCGCGCACCACGGCCAGGCCCTGGTCGAGGCCGCGGCTGTGGTCGAGCAGAGCAACCGCAGCACCACGATCTCCGTCGCCGAGCGCAAATCGGCACTGGAATCGCTGGTCACCACCATTGACCTGCGCACCGCCGATCTCGATCAGCGGCTGTCGCGCTTCACCAGCCTGCTGGATGAATCGCTGGCGGCCGCGGAAGAGCGCGCCCGCGATATCGCCCGCGTGGTTGCGGAAACCGCCGGTGCGGGTTCGGCTGCCATCAGTCATCAGTTCGAGGCTGTCAGGGCCACGGCCGAGGAAGAGCGCAGGCTGACGGCGGAAGCCATGAGCGAGCTCTATCAGCAGGGCACGCAGGAAGCCGACGCGATGTTCAAGCAGTCCGCGGACAAGTTCGCCAACATGGTGGCGAGCATGAAGCAGATGGCGTCGGAAATGCACCACGAACTCGAAGCCACCCGCAACGAGCTGCGCCGCGGTGTGCTGGAAATGCCGCAGGAGGCCGCCGAAAGCACCGCGCAGATGCGCAAGGTGATCGTCGACCAGATCGAGGCACTGGCTGAACTGAACCGGATCGTCGCCCATCATGGCCGCGGCCTCGACGTGGTCGCTACCGGCCGCGCCAGCGTGCAGCGCGAGGAAGAGCCGATGCTGGTCGCCGCCGGTGGCCAGTCCCGCTCCGCGCCGCGTGGCGGCAGCGCCGCATCGACCCTGCCGCCGCCGGACCTCGGTGGGCCCGCCCCGCGCCGCACCGAAGCGCCGCCGGTCAGCCCCGCCAGTTCCGACCAGGGACGTGACGGCTGGTTGTCCGACCTGTTGAACCGCACCGATGCCGCCGGCACCGGCCAGGCCCAGCGCCCCCGCGCGCCGCAGCAGGCGGCCGCGAACGAAAACCCGCTGGCGTCGCTGTCGCTCGACATCGGCCGCCTGATGGATCGCAACCTCGCCGCTGAAATGTGGGATCGCTATCAGCGCGGCGAGAGCAAGGCCTTTACGAAGCGGCTCTACACGCCGGCCGGCCAGAAGGCCTTCGATGAGGTCGCCCGCAAATATCGCGCCGACCGCGGCTTCAAGCAGACGGTGGACCGCTACATCACCGAGTTCGAGCGGCTGCTCGACGAGGTCGCGCGCGATGAACGCGGCCCGGCGATGCTGCGCAGCCACCTCACCTCGGAAACCGGGCTGGTCTACACCCTGCTCGCGCATGCGGCGGCACGGCTGGGGTAAGGTCTCGGGCTGATGACAGAATAAAAACGGAGGCAGCGATGCCTCCGTTTTTGTTTTTGGGATGCTTCGTCATTGGGCCGCCACTTGCGATAACCCAGCGATCTGGATATATATCTGGATACAATTCCAAACCCTGGGAGTTGGCATGGGCAATACCGCACAGAAAAGAGCGCTACGGAACTATCGCACCAGGTTGACCAAGCGCGGCATGGCGAGATTCGAGGTTCTCGGCCTTGACGCCGACCGTGATCTGATCCGGTCGTTGGCGAAGCGACTTGCTGAAGGCGATCCCGATGCGGTGCGGATCCGTGCTGCCGTCAGCCGGACAATCGCCGGAGAACCGCCAAAGAAGGGCGGCATCCTCGCCGCCTTGCGCCGCTCGCCGCTGGTCGGGGCCGATCTCAATCTCGCCCGTTCGTATGAAGCCGGGCGCAAGGTCGACTTGTGACCCGCTATCTCCTCGACACAAACATCATCAGCAATGTCGTAAAGCCGACCCCTTCGCCGACCCTTCTCGCATGGATGGCTGCACAGTCCGACAATGATTTGTTCATCTCCGCGTTGACCGTCGCGGAAATCCACCGCGGAGTGCTGGAAAAGCCAACCGGGAAAAAACGTGTTTTGCTGGAATCCTGGTTCACTGGCCCGGAAGGACCGCAAGCACTCTTTGCGGGTCGCGTGCTCCCTTTCGACGAAAAGGCGGCCCTCATCTGGGCGAGGTTAATGGCCGATAGTAGCGCCAAGGGGCGGCCACGGAGCGCGCTCGACACGATCATCGCGGCAACAGCCGAGGCCAACGATTGCGTCGTCGCGACCGATAACGAGAGAGATTTTGCCGGGCTGAAATTCGTCAACCCGGTTCGAGCGCGCTGATCGCCTACTGCGGCCTGCGCGGCGCAGCACCCGCCGCGGGCGGCCTTGATGGCGGTGCAGCTGCCGCGGGGGGCCTCGCCGCCGGCGGCGGTTCGGCCGGCGCGGCGTTGTTGCTGCCGCCGAAGATGACCCGGCTCGGGTTGCGATCGAAATTGTTCACGGCGCGGCTGATGTCGCCGAGGGTGCGGCGGCCGTCGGCGATCAGCAGGTTGGTACGCTTGTCGAGGTCGTCGGCGAGGTCCTTGATCGACTTCAGCATCGCCGACAGCTCGCCGCCGGAACTGCCGCCAGCGACCGTATTCAGGCCCAGCATCAGGCTGTCGGCCTTGCCCATCACGCCGTCGACCTTGACCATGATGCCGTCGATCTTTTCGGAATTGCGCGCCAGCGCGCCGGTAAAGGTCTCCAGATTGCGCAGCGAGTTTTTGACCGATTCCTGGTTGTCGGCGACGATCCGGTTGACGTTCTGCAGGGTGGCGCGGATCGCCTCGGTGACGTCCTGCAGCGCGCTCGGATCGGCGGTCAGGACCGGGATGCCGTCCTCATCCAGCGGAACCGGGGGTGCCGCCTCCTCGCCCCCCTTCAGCGAGATCGCGGCGACGCCAGTCAGGCCCTGGAATTCGAGGCCAACCAGGGTGTCTTTCCGGATCGGCGCCTTGTTCTCTACCATCGCGAGTGCGACGACTCGACGCGGGTTGTCCAGTTTTACCGAGATGACTTCGCCTATCCGGATACCGTTGAAATTGACGCTGCCGCCGTTGCGCAGGCCGGAGGCCGGGCCTTCGAACACGATCCGGATCGGGCTGCGCGCCTTGGTGGTATGCAGGCTTTGAAACCACAGCACGAAGCCGAACGCCGCGGCAATCACCGCCAGCGTGAAGGCTCCGATCAGGACGTAATTCGCCCGCGTTTCCATCAAACAACTCCGGTACTAGCTCATCACGGCGCGGGCGCGCTTGCCGTGGAAATATTGCCTCAGCCAGGGATGCTGCGAGGCCTGCATGTCGGCAACCGATCCTGCCGCAATGATCTTACCGTTCCCTAACACCGCAATCCGGTCGCAAGCCGTATAAAGGCTGTCGAGGTCGTGGGTTACCATGAAAACGGTCAGGCCCAAAGTTCGCTGCAGGGTGCGGACCAGCTCGTCGAAGTCGCCGGCGCCGATCGGATCGAGGCCGGAGGTCGGCTCGTCGAGGAACACCAGTTCCGGATCGAGCGCCAGCGCGCGGGCCAGCGCCACGCGCTTGATCATGCCGCCGGAGAGTTCCGAGGGAAAACGGTCGGCGACTTCGGGCTTGAGGCCCACCATGCCGAGCTTGGCGACGGTGATCTCGTCCATCAGCCGCTGCGACAGGCTGAGATATTCCCGGATCGGAAACTGGATGTTCTGTCGCACCGTCAGCGAGGAAAACAGCGCGCCCTGCTGGAACAGCACGCCCCAGCGCCGCTCGACGCCGCGCCGCGCCTTGGCGTCGGCGCTTTCGAGATCGATTCCGAACACCTCGATGTTGCCGGCGACCTTGGGCACGAGGCCGATGATGGTGCGGGTCAGCACCGACTTGCCGGCGCCGGAGGGGCCGACAAAGCCCAGGATCTCGCCGCGCTTCACATCGAGGTTCAGTCCGTCGAGGATACGGTTCTTGCCGAACTGCACGGTGATGTCGCGCACCCGGATGATGTTGTCGGAAGGTTGCGCTTGGGGTTGCGGCGCCATCGTCACATTCCGATCGATGCGAAGAAGATCGCGAACACGCCGTCCATCACGATGACGAAGAAGATTCCCTTCACCACCGACGACGTCGTGTGCTGTCCGAGTGACTCGGCGCTGCCCTGCACCGCGAGGCCCTCGACGCAGGCGACGATGCCGATCACCGCCGCCATCACAGGCGCCTTGATCAGGCCGACGATGAAATGGTTGATCGAAATGGCGTCGCGCAGGCGCAGCAGGAAGGCTTCCGGCTCGACCCCGCCATAGAGCCACGCCACCAGCCCGCCGCCGTAGAGCGCGGCCATCGCGCCGAGAAACGCCAGGATCGGCAGCGCCAGCACCAGCGCCAGCATCCGCGGCAGAATCAGGACCTCGATCGCATCGAATCCCATGGTGCGCAGGGCGTCGATTTCCTCGCGCATCTTCATCGAGCCCAGCTCGGCGGTGTAGGCGCTGCCGGAGCGGCCCGCCACCATGATCGCCACCAGCAGGACGCCGATCTCGCGCAGCACCAGCACGCCGAGCATATCGACCACGAAGATGTCGGCGCCGAACTGGCGGAAATGAAAGATGCCCTGCTGCGCGATGATGCAGCCGATCAGGAAGGTGATGAGCACGACGATCGGCACCGCGCGCCAGCAGACCTGTTCGAGGTGGTGCACCGTCGACGTCAGGCGAAAGCCGCGCGGCCGGATCAGCACCCGGCCGCCGGCGGCCAGTACCGCGCCGAGCATGTCGATCAGGCCCACCAGGGTGGTGCCGACGCCGGCCACGCTGCGGCCGATCTGGTCCAGCATGCCGGTGAGCGACACCGGACTGGCGTCGAGCGCGGGCGAAGCCTTCACCCGGCGCACTTCATCGACCAGGGTGGAATAATTGGCCGAAAGCCCGGCGATCTTCGCCTCGACCCCGCCCTGGGTCAGGCTGCGGCGAAGCCGCTCGATCAGCCATGCTCCGAAAGTGTCGAGCCTGGAGACCTGCGAGACGTCGATGAAGATGTTGGGCCGGCTGCCCGCCAGCTTTTCGGCGTCGGCGACGATCCGCTCCAGATCAGGCGCAAAGCGGGCGGTCCATGAACCCGCGGCGCAGAGCGCCAGCCCATTGCCCTGTGCAATCCGCTCCAATGTCGGGTCGCTGCTCACGATGCCAACACCCCAGCCGAATCTCTGCTCATCACGAAGGGAAACATCCAACGCGCCGCCGCCTTGTAGAACATGCCCCTTAACAGCCATACTTGGTTACGCCGGGCAAGCCGGATGGTTCAGAAATTGCCAGATTTTGAAATGACTTCCAGCAAATCTCTCGTGCTTGCCGCCCGAATCGAACGCTGGCCGATCGCGGGTTCCTTCACCATTAGCCGGGGCGCCAAGACCGAGGCGGTGACGGTCGTGGCCGAGGTCAGCGATGGCGGCCATGCCGGGCGCGGCGAATGCGTCCCCTATCCGCGTTATGGCGAGACCCCGGAAGCGACGCTGGCCGCCCTGCAGGCGATGCAGGGGCCGCTATCGCGCGGTCTCGACAGGCAGGCCCTGCAGGCCGCCATGCCGGCCGGCGCCGCCCGTAACGCGCTGGATTGCGCGCTATGGGACCTCGAAGCCAAGACCAGCGGCCAGCGCGTCTGGAACCTGCTCGGGCGGCCGGCGCCTGCCGCCTGCACCACCGCCTACACCATCTCGCTGGGGTCGCCCGAGGCGATGGCGGCGGCGACCGCCAAAGCGGCGCACCGGCCATTGCTGAAGATCAAGCTCGGCGGCGACGGCGACGGCTTGCGAATCGCCGCGGTGCGCAAGGCGGCACCCGAATCCGAACTCATCGTCGATGCCAACGAGGCATGGACGCCGCACAATCTGGAGCAAAATCTCGCCGAATGCGCCGAGGTCGGCGTCACGCTGGTGGAGCAGCCATTGCCAGCCGGGCAGGATGAAGCGCTGGCACGGATCCGCAGGCCGATGGCGGTCTGCGCCGATGAAAGCGTGCATGACCGTGCCTCGCTCGATGGACTTCGTGACCGCTACGATGCCGTGAACATCAAACTCGACAAAACAGGCGGGCTGACCGAGGCGCTGGCAATGGCGGATGCGGCGCAGGCGCTCGGATTCGACATCATGATCGGCTGCATGGTCGGGACCTCGCTGGCGATGGCGCCGGCGATGCTGTTGGCGCGACAGGCGCGCTTCGTCGATCTCGATGGCCCGCTGTTGCTGGCGCGCGATCGCGACGGCGGAATGCGCTACGACGGCAGCCTGGTCTATCCGCCCGAAGCCGCGCTGTGGGGATGATCGGAGAGCCGGTCTCGCGAAAACCACATGATGAGGCCGCCTGACAGCGCCATCGCGGCCATCAGATAATACACGCCCTGCCCGTAGCGGGCGAAGACCATGCCGGACGAGATCGAGGCGATCGAGGTGACGATGCCGGTGCTGGCCGCCAGGTAGCCCTGCCCCCGCGCCATCACCTCAATCGGCACATGCCGCACCATCAAGCCCATGGTGCCGACCATGGTCAGCCCAAAGGTCAGACCATGCGCCAGTTGCACCACGGCGAGCACCGCGATCGGCGGGTCCAGCGCGGTGATCGACCAGCGTGCGACGGCGCACAATGCTGCGGTCACCACCAGCAGCGCCGGTTGCAGCTTGAACCGCGGCGACAGCGCGAACACCACGATCTCGGCGAGTACGCCGAGCGACCAGAGCCCGGCAATGGTCAGCCCGCCCAGGCCCGACTGCTGCCAGGCGATCGACGCGAAGACGTAATAGGCGGCGTGGCTGCCCTGGATCAGCGCCGAGGCGGCGATGATGGCGAGAAAGCCGGGATCGCGCAGCAGCGCGGTGGTGCCTTGCGTCGGCGCCGCCGCTGTTTTCGGGCCGTCCAGCGGCTGCAGCCCGAGGCTGACCAGCGCGCCGAGCGCCGCCACCGACGCGATCACCCAGATCAGCTGTGCGGCGGCGATCAGGTCGACCAGCAACCCGCAAGCCAGCGCGCCGGCGACGAAAGCCGCCGAGCCCCACAGCCGCAGTGGTCCGTAATTCAGCCCGTAGCGCGCCACGCCGCGCAGCGCATAGGCGTCGGTCAGCGGCGTCATCGAGGTCCACAGGCAGGAGGTGACGACGTAGATCAGGAATACCGCGAGCGGCAGATGCTGGGTTCCGACCAGCGCCAGCCCGAGCGCGGTCGCAAACGCCGCCACGATCAGGGTGCCGCGCAGCGCCTGACGCCGTTCGGCCAGGCCGGTGATGAACGGCAGCACCGTAAAGCGCGTCACCGCGGGGACGGCCGTAATAATACCGATCCACGACGCGTCGATCCCGACCGCCTTCAGCCACACCGGAAAGAACGGCAGATGGGTGCCGATGAGGCCGAATAGCGTGCCGTAAAACAGCGCCAGCCGCGTGGCGAATCGCCTGGAGGCCGCTTGAGATGCGGTGGGGATTTGTGATTCGCTCGGCATCAATTCAATTGCGATTCGTTCGATATCGTGATGATCGTTAACGCAACGCGCTGACATTTGCGCGGTGAGTCTTGCATGGCCGACGAAGCATTTGCGCTGTCTCCGATCTCCGCTCGCGCTGCCCAGCCGAGCGAGGAGGACTATGACGCGATCAGCAAGGCGTTCATGGAGACGTCGCGGGGCCGCTGGTTCCTCGGCGAATATGCCAAGCGCAACCGCAATGCCGATACCAGCATGGTGCTGGAGGCGGTGGCCCGGCTCGAGGAAAACCTCGCCGCCCAGCGGCAACCCCAACCGGCCCCCGACAACGGGCTGAGGGAAGCACTGGCCGCGATCCGGACCGCGGTCGATGAGGCCCGGGTCGCCGCACTCGACGGCCTTGCGCTGGAAGAAAAACTGGGACCCGTTCGCAAGGGCAGCCGGATCATCCGGGAAATCGCCTGGCGCTGGCGCGAAATCGGCGCCGATGGCCGGATCTGCGACCTGATCGATTCCCAGATCAACGCCATCGAAGGCGCCTGCGGCGAGATCGCATCGATCAATCCGCTTGTTGCGTTCGACGTCATCGAGCGACGGCTCGCGGCGCTCGGCGGCAGCGAGGCCGCGCCCGCCTCGCCGCAAGCCGCGGTGGAAGACAGCCCGTCGGCCGCCGCCCCGCCGGCCCCGTCGGATGAAATGCTCGCCGCTCTGGTGGAGCCGCTGGAGACGGCGACAGAGACTGCGGCCTCCGCCCCCGCCGACGATTCCGAAGCCACGGTGAGAGCCTCGTCGGTACTGGCCGAGGAAGCCATCGCGACGGCGGAAGCCGAGGCGGTGATGGTGGAGACGGCAGACGTTACAGCGGAGACCGCGGAAGTAGCGGTTGAGACAATTGACGCGATGGTGGAGACCGCCGACGTCACGGCCGAGACCGTGGACGCCATGGCGGAGACCGCTGATGTCTTGGCCGAGACCGTGGACGAGCTGGAGGCCCTGACCGCCGAGGCAGCTGAAGCCCAGGACGATGCGATCCTCGACATGATCGCGCTCGAAATGGCCGCGGACGATTCCACAGATTTCGATGATGTCGCCGAAATGGAGTCGGCAGAAATCGCCGTCGCGGAACTCGCGCCTGCCGAAACCATCAGCGTCGCGCCGGAGGCCGAACCCGAGCCGATCGCCGCCGCGGCAGAGCCGCCGGCCGCCGAACCGTCGCTGCAACCCGCGCTGCAAGCTGCCGAAGAGCCTTCGCTTGGCTCCTCGCTGATATCGAGGGGAATCCTGAGCCGGCCCCAGGCGGCAGGGGCAGATCCGCTGGCGCCGATCCGGCGCATGAGCCAGGCCGAGAAGATCGCATTCTTCTCGTAAGCACCTTCGCCTGATCTAGCCGCTCAGCCGATCAATCGTGCGAACAAATCCGCATCGACATTGCCGCCCGACAGCACGATCACGACGTTCTTGCCCTTGACGTCGATGCGGCCGGCCAGCAGGGCGGCGAGGCCGACCGCGCCGCCGGGCTCGACCACCAGCTTCAATTCGCGAAAGGCAAATCCGACCGCGGTGCCCACTTCGGCATCGCTGGCGGTGATGCCCTGCGCGAGCAGCTGGCTGTTGATGGAGAAGGTGATCTCGCCGGGGATCGCGGCCATCAGCGCATCGCAGATGGTGCGGCCTTTTGAGCCGTGCGCCTCGCGCTTGCCCGCGCGCAGCGAGCGCGCGTGATCGTCGAACTCTTCGGGCTCGCCCGACATTACCATGGCCTGCGGATAACGCGCCTTGATCGCGGTGGCGACGCCGGCGATCAGGCCGCCACCCGAGGCGGGCGCCACCACGATGTCGGGTGCGAGGCCGAGCGCGGCCATATCCTCCGCGATCTCGCGGCCCACGGTGCCCTGCCCCGCGATCACATAGGGATCGTCATAGGGTCGCACCAGCGTGGCGCCGCGCCTGTCGGCGATCTCGCGGGAGATCGCTTCGCGATCCTCGCGGTCGCGGTCATACAGCACGACCTCGGCGCCATAGGCCCTGGTGCGCTCGCGCTTGGAAAGCGGCGCGTCTGCCGGCATCACGATGGTCGCCTGCATGCCGAGCAGCTGCGCCGCATGGGCGACGCCCTGGGCGTGGTTGCCGGACGAGAACGCCACCACGCCGCCGCCCCGCGCATCGATCGGGATCGACGACAGCTTGTTGAAGGCGCCGCGAAACTTGAACGATCCGGTCCGTTGCAGCATTTCCGGCTTCAGGAAGATCCGGGTCCCCATCCGCTCGTTGAGAACGGACGGCGACAACAGCGGCGTTCGCACCGCGTATGGCGCAATGACGCGGGCGGCCGCATCGATGTCGGCGGAAGTCACAGGCAGGATGGCGATTGTCATCGCGCAAAGTTACGCCTGTGCCGCCAGGCGGGCAAGCTGCTTCGAACGGGCTCAGCCGACGAAACGTGGCTGGTTCAGCTCGGATGGAACCCGATTGCCTTCCGGATCGATGAGGATATTTGTGACATTATCGACGAAGGCGCGGGCTGACGCCTCCCAGCTGTGCTTTGCGGCGAAGGCGACGCAGGCTTGCGGCGAAATGCTCAGTGCAGCCAGGCACGCGACCTGCAAATCGTCGTGCAATGAGCCGACCGGGGCTGCGCCGATCACATCGCGGGGGCCGGTCACCGGGAACGCGGCGACCGGCAGGCCGCTGGCCAGCGCTTCGAGCAGCACCAGCCCAAACGTGTCGGTGCGGCTCGGAAACACGAAGACGTCGGCGGCCGCATAGGCCTCCGCCAGCGCTTCGCCCTGCCGCGCGCCGAGAAATACCGCTTGCGGATATTTGCAGGCAAGCGCCGCGCGCGCCGGCCCGTCGCCGACAATCAGTTTGGTGCCGGGCAGATCGAGGTCGAGAAACGCCTCCAGGTTCTTCTCTACCGCGACGCGGCCGACACAGAGAAAGATCGGGCGCGGCAGACCGAGATCGACAGTCCGCGGATGAAAGTGGCGGATGTCGACCCCGCGCGGCCACAGCACCACGTTGCGGAAGCCGCGCGAACGCAACTCGCTCGCCAGCGCCGGCGTCGCCGCCATCACCGCCTGGCCGGCGTTGTGAAACCAGCGCAATCCCGCCCAGATCCACGATTCCGGGACCGGCAAGCGCGCGGAGATGTATTCCGGAAACCTTGTGTGGAAGCTGGTGGTGAACGGCAATCCATGGTGGCGGCAATAGCGCCGCGCCAGCCATCCGATCGGGCCTTCGGTGGCGATGTGAATACTGTCGGGACGTGCCTCGGCAATCAGCCCGGCTATTTTGCCCGGCGACGGCAATGCCAGCCGCAGGTCGGGATAGCTCGGCAGCCCGACCGTGCGGAACGATTGCGGGGTGACGAAACTGACATCGACACCGAGCGGCCTGGCCGCCTCCGCCATCATGGTCAGCGTCCGCACCACGCCGTTGACCTGGGGATGCCACGCATCGGTCGCGACCAGGACGCGCATCAGGCCGCCCGCGCCGCAATGGCGGCCACCGGTGCTATCAGGTGCAGCGGGTCGGTCCAGCTGATGATTTCAAACCGGCCGTCCTCGTGCTCGACCAGCGCGGTGCAGCTTTCCACCCAGTCGCCGCAGTTCATGTAGCGGATGCCGTGCTCGTCGCGGATGGTGGCGCTGTGGATGTGGCCGCAGATCACGCCGTCGGCGCCGTGGCGGCGCGCTTCGGCGGCCAGCGTCTGTTCGAACGCGCCGATGTAGTTCACGGCGTTCTTGACCTTGAGCTTGGCCCATTGCGACAGCGACCAATAGGGCACGCCGAACGCGCGGCGGAAGAAGTTGACCAGGCGGTTCATCCGGATCGCGAAATCATAGGCCTTGTCGCCGAGATGGGCGAGCCAGCGCGCGTTCTGCACCACCAGATCGAAGATATCGCCGTGGATCACCAGATAGCGCTTGCCGTCGACGCCCTCGTGAATGGCGTCCTCGACGACGTCGATGCCGCCGAAATGGGTACCGTAATAGTTGCGCAGAAACTCGTCGTGATTGCCCGGCACGTAGACGATCCTGGCGCCCTTGCGCGCCTTGCGCAGCATTTTCTGCACGAAGTCATTATGTGATTGCGGCCAGTACCAGCTGGACTGCAGCGCCCAGCCATCGACGATATCGCCGACCAGATAGATGGTGTCGGCATCATGGCAGCGCAGGAAATCCAGCAATTGGCCGGCTTGCGCGCCGCGGGTTCCGAGGTGAACGTCGGAGATAAACAAAGTGCGAAAGCGCCGCTCGGGACCCTCGTCACTCATCGCGTCACTTCCCATGCGCGAGCAGCTAGCAGGTCTTCGTGACAGCGCGATGACGGGTGATGCCGCCGATGGATCACCGCGCCGTTGCTTCAGACGACCGGGGTTATGGGTCCCTGCGTTCGGAGGGACGACGACCGGGGCTGTTGTTGGACGGCCGAGCGCGTCATGCGCTCGATCAGCTCAATACTCTCGGCGTTCTCTCCGCTCGCGTTGTCGCGGCGGCTTTTTGGTGCCGGTGTAATAGGGATTGACGACGCACTGCGCGGCGCGGCCCGATGCCGACATCTGGCATTGCGGAATCGAGCTGTAGCCGCATTCGAAATAGAAATCCGTCATGCCCCGATAAATTTGCAGGCAGACCGGATACTTCGGATCGTAGGTCTGGGCCAGGGTCGGCGTCGCCATCAAGACCGTCGCGCCGGTCAAAATCGCCAAAGCGGAAATGCGCATCGGAGCCTCCCTCGAGATTGAAACACCATGCCGCCACCGCATGCGAAGAACGCCATCGGCATCGAACCGTTCCATTGCAGCAGGGAAGCACAGCCGCACCGTATCGACAATCGTCGAAAACCTGGGCTCCCGATTGGTGGATTGAATCTTCGATGCTATGTTTCGCGGTCAGCGCGCCGGAGCTTCCTTCCATGCATGCCCTAGTAATCATTTTTCTCACCCTGCTGGCCGTGCTGCCGGCAGCGGCCCAGATCGCCCCGACCGAGGATGAATTGCGCGCCTATGGCGGCCTGCATGCCGCCGCCGCCCGCGGCGACGTCGTCGATATCGAAAAGCGGATCGCCGCGGCTGAGAACAGGGAAGCGACCGACAGCCGCCATCGCACGCCGCTGCATGTCGCGGCCTTCCGGAAGCAGTACGAGGCGGCCCGCACCCTGATCCGGCTCGGCGCCGATCCGAACAAACTCGAAATCGACCGCTACGATATCATCACCATTGCGGCGGTTGCCAATGACGTACCGATGCTCAAGGTCGCGCTCGAAGGCGGCGGCAATCCGAAAGCCGTCACCAGCCGTTACGACGGGACGGCCCTGATCGCCGCAGCCCATCTCGGCCACGCCGAAGTCGTGCGAACGCTGATTGCCGCCGGGGCGCCGCTCGATCACGTCAACAATCTGCAATGGACCGCGCTGATCGAATCCATCGTGCTCGGCGATGGCGGCAGAAACCACACCGACACCTTGCGTGCGTTGGTCGAAGCCGGCGCCAACGTCAATATTCCCGACGGCAGCGGCGCGACGCCGCTCAAGCTTGCGAAGAATCGCGGCTATCGGGAAATGATTGTCATCCTGGAAAAATCCGGCGCGAAGTGACGGGGGTGCCGACAGGCCCGGCGCGTGATCGCAGCTTGCAATATCACGCACCGGGCCGATCGAAACCGCCGTTATCTCACCGCGACCGGCGACACCGTGGAGCCCGAGCCGCCCTGAATCTTGAGCGGCTGCATCACGAAGGCGAATTCGCCGACGCCCTTTTGCGCGAGTTCATCGAGCTTTAGGTTCTCAAGCAGGTGAACGCCATTCACCACCAGCGCCAGTTGGTGCACCGGCAGCGACAATTGCTTGTCGGGGTTGGGCGAGACCTCGACCGGCCAGTTGTCGGCGCCGAGCAGCATCGGGTCCTTCGCTATGAGCCACTGCGCGGCCGGCACGCCGAGGCCCGGACAGGACTTCACGTAGCGCGGGTTGTCCTTGCCGTAGAGCTTGCCCCAGCCGGTGTTGATCAGCACCGCATCGCCGGGCTGCAGCGTCAGGTTCTGCTTCTTCAGGGCGCCCTCGAGGTCCTCGACCGTGATCTCGTAATTGTCGCCCAGCATCTCGACGCCCTTGAAGCCCGCGACGTCGATCAGGACGCCGCGCGTGAACAGCGTGCCCACCGCGTGGATACCGAACTTCTTGAAGCCGCCGCGGTCGACGTTCTCGTCGACCTTCTGGCAATTGTACCAGCTGTTGAGATGGGTCTGGTGCGCAAAGCCGTCGAACTGCGTGCCGACCTGGCCAAGCTCGGTGATGATGATCTCTTCGTTCGAGCCGCGCATGTTGGAGAACTGGTTCATGAAGGTGCGCTTGGTGTGCACGTCGAAGCGGCGCGTCCCGAAGAACGCCATGCTGGGACCGAGCACATGGGCGAGTTCGATCACCTCGCCGGTCTTGATCAGCTTCGCGCCGTTCATCACCGCTGCGGGTTTCTGGTGATTGGCCGAACCACGCTCGTCGGCCGCGCCCCATTTCGACGGACAGCGCTGGCTTTCGGCCGGAACGGTCCAGGTGGGTGCCTGCGCCCAGGCGGCGGCGGAAAACGCAAGCGTGATCGCCGCACCCAATGTGAATGCTTTCATCAGTGTCCTCCCAAGAGAGGGAGCTCTGGAAACGGCCCCCTGGGACAATAATGAGCGTCCGCTCCAGCCGGTTCAAGCCAAATCGCTTCTATCGGCAGATGCCTGCCATCCCAAGAAAATTCCGGGGCCAAGCGACGGAGTGTCGGTGCGCGCCCATGCCCGAACAGCGATGGAGCTCCGTCAGTTCAAGCCGAGCCACCCGCCACAATTCTCTCGTTCAGTTTCTGATCCACGATCTCGACCGTGCGGTCGATCTCGGCATTGGCCATGCCGAGCTGATGCGAGATCAGCTTCACCAGCAGGTCGACGCGCTCGATGAAGGGCGCGCCGCCGGCGACCGCCCGGGCCGCCGATGAGGGCTTGAGCAGGCTTTCCGCCGCCTTGGCATATTTCCCGAAGGGCACCTGATCCTGCGGGTCGGCTCCCAGACGCCGGGCGACGGTGTCGACATGGTCATAGATCGCCTGCGAGAGCTTCAGATCGCCGTGCACGGCGTCGCGGATCGACTGCGGCTCGTGCAGCGTGATGCAGCGATAATTCCCGGTCAGCAGCATCGACCATTTGGCCAAGGGGACGAACAGCGAATCGAACACCTTCAGCTTCACCGGAACGTCATGGCCATCCAGCGTCACCGCGTCGATGTCCGCTTCCAGCTCGCGCAGCACCTTGTTGTGTTGCTCATCGGCGAATGTCGATGCCTTGAAGTTTGTCGGCAGGCCGACATGAAGGACGTTCGCCGCCTCTTCCGGCGGACGGAAGGCTTGCGGATCGGGCGAGCAGAGCGACAGCAGTCCCGGCTTGAAGCGCTCCCACACCTGCGCATTGGTGTAGGCCTCTTCCAGGTCCATGTCCGCCAGCGCCGGGATCCGCTTCAGATAGGGCAAGGGCGGCATGTTCATGATCGAAAGACACGGCAGCCCCGCGGCGGCGATCTTGATCATCAGGACCCGAACCGTATGATTGGTGTATTGCGGCTCCTGCATGGCCAGCGCCACCATGTCGTAACGGGAGATGTCGACGTTGCCGGGCTCGGTCGCGTCCAGCTTCCCCGGCAGGTCGCGCGAAAAAATCGCCCGGTGTACCGCCTCGTTGCGCAGCTTGATGCGAACTTCGGTACCGTCGCGATTGATGAGCTCCGCGGTCTTCTTCCGGCAAACCAGGGTCACATTGTGACCCGCCATCAAAAGCTTGGTCCCCAGCAAGGAGCCATAGGAAGCTCCAAGGATCAGAATTTTACGCGCCATGCTCTCTCTTCCACCAGCTATCGAATTGCCTGGACGTCCCACCCAGGCCAAGATGTACATTTAGGGCCGTGCTTATCGCAAGTTGATCGGCATGACAATCGAAGCCCGAATCCTTGTCGAATGCGCCAATCTGTCCCGCCTTTCGCACATTGCAGAAGGCGGGCAATGCTATACCTTCGCGGAAAATTCAAGGAGGAATCATGTTGACCAAATTCAATCGCCGTCACTTCATCGCCGGCGGCGCGGCAGCTGCCGCGATGCCGTTGCTCTCGCGCGGCGCCTCGGCGCAAGCGCCCTGGCCGTCGCGGCAGATTCGCATGGTGTGCAGCTACCCGGCGGGCGGGCAGACCGACCTGCTGGCGCGCGCCTTCGGCGATTACATCTCCAGGCAGGTGAAGCAGAACGTCATCATCGAAAACAAGGCGGGCGCCTCCGGCTCGATTGGCGCTGCGGAAGTCGCGCGCGCGGAGCCGGATGGCCACACCATTCTGTGCTCGATCTCGACCACCTATGTGATGAACCGGGTGATGATGAAGAACCCCGGCTACGACATGGACAAGGACCTGACGCTCGTCAGCATCATCCCCGGCGCCGGCCTGCTGCTGATCGCGAGCCTGGAGTCCGGCGTCAAGTCGCTGGACGATTTCGTGGCCTTCTCGCGCAAGAAGGGTCAGGTGAATTTCGGCACCTATAGCGCGGGCTCGGCCCCGCACATGACCATCAATGAACTCAACAAGCAGTATGGTCTCAAGATCGAACCGATCCACTACCGGGGCGAAGCGCCAATGTGGACGGGCCTGCTGGACGGTACGCTCGATGTCGCGATGGGCAGTTATACGGCCGCACAATCCGTCCTGCAGAGCAACAAGGGCATCCTGTTCGCGGTGCATTCGAGGAAGGTCCCCGCGATCCCCGACGTCAAGACGCTGCCCGAACAGGGCGCGACGTCGAAGTTCTTCAGCGTCAGCGGATTCTCGGGCTGGGCCTTGCCGAAGGCGACGCCGCAGCCGATCGTCAATCGGCTGTCGGAGCTTTGCGTGGCGGCCAACCAGGATCCGAAAGTGAAGGAAGTTCTCGCTACCTTCGCGCTCGACCCGGCAATCGGATTCAAGGAAGCCAATGCCTTATATCAGCGCGAATTGCCGGTCTGGATAGAGAGTGGGCAGGCGCTCGGTCTGCCACCGGCCTGAATTGGGAAGGGACGATGGCCGGCAGGCCAGCCTGATGGCTGAGGACAACCCGGACGACGAGATTTCGCGGATCGAAGCGCGGCTTGAGCAGCTTGCCGAGGTCGCCGAGCGATGCCGGAAGATCATTCTGGTTTCCAAGGCGGCCATCGGCGGCGGCTGCGCCATGCTGCTCGTCATGATGCTCGGCCTGTTCGGGTCCAGTGCGGCTGCCGCGCTGGGATCGATCGCCGTGGTGCTGGGCGGAATCGTTTCGCTTGGATCGAATGTCAGCACGTTGCGACAGACGATGGACGCCATCGGCGAAGCCGAGACGCTCCGCTCGGATCTGATCAGCAGCATCGAGCTTCGCCTGGTGGCTGACAGGCCGATGAAATTGATCTGACGCGCCTGCGCGGGGCGCGTGCGGCCGGAAAATCGGTGCTACACTTGCCCCCGGCAGGGCGACGAACATCCCGCCCGACTGCCGTGTGACCGAGGAGAGCAGCGATGACCGACAGCGTCATGTTTCACGAGGGCAACCGCCGGCTGCAGGATCAATTCGAAAGCCGCCGGATTTCCGACCGCCTGGAAGAATTTTGTCGCAAGGAATTCACGCCCGATGATCGGGTGTTTATCGAGAGCGCGCCGTATTTCTTTCTCGCTACCGGCAACGCCGAGGGGCAGCCCGATTGTTCATTCAAGGGCGGCATGCCGGGCTTCGTGACCGTTACCGGCCCGTCCGAACTCGCATTCCCTGATTACGATGGCAACGGGATGTTCAAGAGCCTCGGCAACATCGTGGTCAATGCCGATGTCGGGCTGCTGTTCATCGCCTTGCATGGCAGGCCGCAGCGCCTGCGCGTCAACGGCACGGCGACAGTGAGCCGCGAGGACCCGCTGCTCGCCAGCACCGTCGGCGCGCAGATGATCGTCCGTGTGACCGCGCGCGTGATCTTCCCGAATTGTCCGCGCTACATCCCGGACATGCAGCTGGTCGATCCCTCGGTTTACGCACCGCGACCGGGATACGATGCCCCTGAGCCGGTATGGAAGGGCTTCGACGTTTTCAAAGATTGCGTGCACCCGCGCCAGCCGACGTTTGGAGGCTGACGGCTGCAAGCGGGCGTCACGGAATTGGAGGGCACATGCGCGCACTAATGTTAGCTTTCTTTATTGTTGCTCTGCACTCATCGAGTGGCACGGCGGGGCCAAAGGAAGATGCTTTGGCAGTGCTGGACCAATGGTCCAAAGCGTTTGCAGCGTCAGATGTCGATGCAATCGTCGCCCTGTATTCCGCCGATGCTCTTTTCATGGGCACTGGCAGCAAGTCGGTCGTGACGGAGCCGACGGCAATCCGAAAATATTTCGAGGATGCGATACTTACCAGGCGTCCACGCGCTGCCCCCATCAGTTCTTCGGAGGTGATGGTATTGTCGGACAATCTCGTTCTGATCGCCGGCCTGAACGACTCGATGGGAGTTGCGGACGGAAAACCGTTCAGCAATCCTGGCCGAGTGACGTTCGTGATCGCAAAGCGCGGCTCGGAGTGGAAGATTGTCCACTTTCATCGCTCCGCGATGCCCCGTTAGGAGCATGGCAGTCGCCGACAGCAGCGGAGGCTAATAAAATCCGTGAAAGTGATGGATCGGCCCGTGGCCATGGCCGACGCCGAGCCGGTCGGCCGCCGCGATCGCGGCGCTGACCCAGGCTTTTGCATTCCGCACCGCGGTTTCCAGGTCCTCGCCTTTCGCCAGGCCGGCGGCGACGGCTGACGACAATGAGCAGCCGGTACCGTGGGTGTTCCGGGTGGCGATGCGCGGGGCCGCCAGCGCGATGGCGCCGCTGCCGGTGACGAGATAGTCGATGCTCTCGGCGCCCTGCCCATGCCCGCCCTTGATCAGCACCGCGGGACAACCCATCGCCAGCAGCCGCCGGCCCTGGCTCTCGATCGCGGCCTCGTCGGCGGCAACCGACTCATCCAGCAAAGCGGCGGCTTCCGGCATGTTGGGCGTGATCAGCGACGCCAGCGGAATGAGCTTTTTGCGCAAGGCGTCAACAGCCTCGGCTGCCAGCAGCCGATCGCCCGATGTTGCGACCATCACGGGATCGAGCACGATGTGTTTCGGCGACCATTTTCGCAGTCCCGCGGCGATGGCGTCGATCACGGCGAGGTCCGCCACCATGCCGATCTTGACGGCCCCGACAGCGAGATCGCCGAATACCGCATCAATCTGCGCGGTGACGAAATCAGCCGGCACCTGATGAATGCCGGTGACGCCCCGCGTGTTCTGCGCGGTCAGGGCGGTGATGACGGAGGCGCCGTAAACGCCGAGCGCAGCAAAACTCTTGAGGTCGGCCTGGATGCCGGCGCCGCCGGAAGAATCCGAGCCGGCGATGGTGAGCGCGATCGGAATTGTCATGGTTCGGCTCGCAACATTCCTGGCAATCCAGCACGCTGTCCTAGCGCGGTCCGATATCGACAGCAAGTTCGCTGGTCACAGGCCGCTGGATTCGCCTTTTCAGCTACCGCGTTTTCTTCACGCAAACGGTATCAACATTACCTGAAAACGCTATATTGCACTCAACGAGACGCCCTCCAGGAGACGACAGCGATGGTTCCCTTTTTCGTGCAGTTCAAATGCAAGCTCGGCCAGTCCTATGCCGTCGCCAATGCGCTCGCCGAAGCCGAGATCGCCTCGGAGATCTATTCCACCGCTGGAGACTACGACCTGCTGGTCAAGTTCTACGTCGACAATGCCACCGACATCGGCCATTTCGTCAACGAGAAGGTCCAGGTCATTCCCGGCATCCAGGACACCCACACCATCATCACCTTCAAGGCATTCGGCGGCGGCTAGGATTAGAGAAGAAGCCGGCACAATCGCAACGATCGCCATTGCAACCCACGCGGTACGCTGGCTGTCGGATCAGCCTGGTCCGGGTGCGCGGATTGGTCTCCGTCGGTATCTCGCTTCGATCTTGCGGGAGCGCGGGGAATCCGCAAACATCGAGCCAATGCGCGAGCCTGTTTCCGGCGTAGCTTCCCCTTGCGGGAGCGGGAAGCATCGGCGACAAGCGTCTCAAGGCTGCAACGACAGCCGCAACGGGAGGAATGGAATGATCAATCCGAAGATGATGCTGGCGGCCATTGCGTTGACCGGAACCGCGGTCGCGGCATCGACGGCGGCCGCACAGGTTAAATTGCCGCCCAGCGTGACGATGACGGCCTATGACACGGGTACGTCGGGGTTCAACATCACTGTCGCCATCGGCAAGATGCTCAAGGATAAATACGGCACCGACACCCGCGTATTGCCCGCGGGCAACGACGTCGCCCGCCTGCAGCCGCTGCGTCTCAATCGCGCGGCCATCTCGGCGATGGGCGCCGGCGTCTATTTCGCGCAGGAAGGCGTGTTCGAATTCGCGACCAAGGAGTGGGGACCGCAGGCGGTCCAGATCACGTTGAGTTCGGTCGATTGCAACGGCCTGTCGCTGGCGATCGCCGGCGACGCCGGGGCGAAAACCCTCGCGGAGATGAAGGGCAAGCGCGTCGGCTTTGTCGTCGGCTCTCCTGCGCTCAACCAGAATGCGCTGGCAATGCTGGCGTTCGCCGGTCTGACCGCCAAGGATGTCAAGATCGTCGAATTCGCCAGCAACAACGCGATGTGGAAAGGCGCCAACAACAACGACGTCGACGCGATGTTCGGTTCGACCATCTCGGGGCCTGCCAAGGAGCTGCAGACTTCGCCGCGCGGCATCGTCTGGCCGTCCTTGCCGCACTCCGACAAGGCGGGCTGGGATCGCGTGCGCAAGGTCGGGCCGTTCTTCACCGAGCATAACGCCACCTGCGGCGCGGGCATTGCCAAGGACAAGCCGATCGAGATGGGCACCTATCCGTATCCGATCTACACGGTGTACGGCAATCAGGCCGAGAACGATGTCTACATGCTGACCAAGGCGATGATCGAAGGCTATGACGGCTTCAAGGACGGCGCGCCGGGCGCCGGCGGGTTGGCGGTGAAGGGGCAGACCAAGAACTGGGCGGTGCCGGTGCACAAGGGCGCGGTCAAGGCGCTGCAGGAAGCCGGCGCCTGGAGTGACGATCAGGAGAAGCACAACAACGCGCTGTTCAAGCGGCAGGAGATTCTGGCCGCGGCGTGGACCGACTTCAGCAAGGGTAGCCCGTCGGCGGATGCCGCCAAATTCACCGAGGAGTGGATGGCTGCGCGCAAGGCGGCCCTCACCAAGGCCGGCCTGATCGATACGTTCTGAGCGATGACACTTCACCTCTCCCCGCTTGTGGGGAGAGGTCGGAGACGGAGCGATAGCGCAGTCTCCGGGTGAGGGGGACTATCCGCGAGCGCGATCGCATGGAGAGTCCCCCTCACCCGCCGCGCTTCGCGCGTCGACCTCTCCCCGCAAGCGGGGCGAGGTAAGCCAAGCCTCCGCACCGGATTAATACCCTCTACTATTTCTCCGCCTTTTTCGGCCGCGGCGGTCCCTCCACCGGCGGCAGCGATTTGATGTATTCCGCCATCGCCGCGCGATCCCCAGGTGACAGTTGCGACGTATTGCGGATCACGCGCGCCATCGATCCGCCGGCGGTGTCGCCTTCGGGCGTCTGCCCGGTCTCGAGGAAGTAGGCGAAATCCTTGGCGCTCCAGTCGCCGAGCCGCTTCTGCGTGATGTTCGGCACCCAGCCCTCGCCTTCCGGGTTCGGTCCGCCGGCAAAGCGCTGCGCCGTAACGATGCCGCCGAGAAAATTGCGCGGGCTGTGGCATTCGGCACAATGGCCGAGGCCGTTGACCAGATAGGCGCCGCGATTCCACTGCGCCGATCGTGCGGGATCCGGCTGAAAAGGCTTGCCATCCATGAACAGAAATTTCCAGATTCCGACATTGCGCCTGACATTGAACGGAAACGGCACGTCGTGATCGCGCACCTTGCCGGACACCGGCGCCAGCGTCTTCAGATAGGCGAACAGGTCGCGGACGTCTTCGACCCGGGCAATCCCGTAGGAGCCATAGGGAAACGCCGGAAAATAATGCGCGCCGGAAGGCGCGGTTCCCTTGAGCACCGCGGTGACGAATTCGGCTTCGGTCCAGCGCCCGATGCCGTCGGCCGGATCGGGCGAGATGTTGGGCACATGGAAAGTCCCGAACGGCGACGGCATGGCGAGCCCGCCGCCGAGCTTCAGGCGATCGGGCTGGCCCGGCACGGCATGGCAGGAGGAACATCCGGCCGCATTGAACGTTG
>JBKJUA010000032.1:0-5027 GCA_046590305.1 Bradyrhizobium sp. | reverse complement strand
ATGGTTTACGGCTTATACGTGATCTCCCCGGCGAGCCCTGCTCTATTGCCACCGTCACCTGCGGGAATGACCGCAAGCTTGACACCGACGTCGGGGGTGTCAGAACAACACGATTTCGCTCGTCCGCTTCCGGCGCCCTGGTCAAGAGCGCCATCCGCGTCCATCGCCTCCCCGTCCCGCACTGACGACCTTGCAATGCCCCTCTGAGTGGGACGGGATGGGAATCCTATAGCCTGATTTTCGATTCCGATAAACAGAAATATTTTTTCGCGAGGGGCTTGACACGACTTCCGATAAAGCGAAGTGATTTGCCCGTCGGGTAGTCACATTGATGTCACACATTCCTAGCGGCTCCTGACGAAGCACATTCCTATCCGCGAGGTTTTGCCGACGGCCTCGCAGGCAAGTCCCGCCGCGCAGGTCCAGGTGCGAAAACTCGGATCGTTGTCGGCGGCCTTTGCGCCGTGCTGGTAGCAATGCGCGCCCCAGCCGTCATAGTAGCCGGTGCCCTTGAGCTCCGCCAGAAATTCCGACCTCGTGCGCAATTGCGGACGCTCGGAAAATCCGCGCGAATAATCCGGGCTGCTGCCCCATTTCATCGAGGTGAGAATATCCCGGCGCCGGATCTGATCGCCGAAGAAATGCGGCGACGCAGGCACGACGGTTGAATTGGACGGCTTGGCCGTCATCGAGTCCACGCCCGGAAAATGGAAACCGCCGATGCCGCGGGTCTGATGACACCCCGAACAGGTGATATCGTTCAGCCGGCGCTTGAAGCCGGCCACCGAGCGGATGTTCGCGGGCGTCACGCCGACGTCGGCGGCTTTCCTGAGCGCGGCGACGATGTCGTTCTCGCTGAACACGGCGTTGGTACCCTCCCCCTCGACCAGGCCGAACGCCTGCTGCAGTTGCGAGGGATCGAAACCGGATGGCGTGGCGGCGATCGCCGCTTTGGCGAGGAACCGTTCGGGGATCAGGACAGTGCCGCGATCTAATTCATTGAGATGCCTGGGATCGAGCAGCCACGCCTTGAAGTCACGCCCAAGATCGGCGTCGGCCAGAAGCCGCTCGCGATCGATCTGGTTTTCCATCGGCGCTTCCACGAACACGCGCGACGTGGGATCGAGGCGAAACACTTTCAGGAGATAATCGGTGCGAAAATCGCGGGCCGCCGATTTCGGCGCATGCGCGATCTGCAGATTGGTTTCGATGCGATCGACGTTTTCGGGCCGGATCAGATCGAGCGGGCCGTTCGGAGCGAGCAGCCGGGCCGCGAGTTCGGCGCCGGTGAGCATCGATTCGCCGTCGTCCAGCCAGCGCCGGGCGATCCCGGCGCAGGTAATCCCGACGCCTCTGGCGTCGATCATGCCGCCGCTTTTTGCCTTCAGCACGACATTGAGCGTCATCGGCAGGCGCCTCGTCGCGCCGTCCTCGCCGGCTGGCGTCGTCCGCGTCAGCCGGTAGATCAGCCTGATTTCGCCGCAACTCTCCGGCGACACAAAGGCGCGGTCCATCCGGTTGACGATGCCGGCCAGCACGAAGCGCGCGTCATCTGAATCGAGCATGGTGCGGTCGAACAATTGAAAGTCATGTCCGATTCCGACGCCGATGCTCTCGTTCGGCAGGTTGGCCTTGTGCCTGACGACATACCGGTCGAACTCGGCATCGAGCGTCGGGCGGACCTTCGCCATCGATGGCAAGGCGAACAACTGCCCGCCGGTCAGCGGAATATCGACGGACCTCTCGGGCGCCATGATCCGCGCCACGGCAAACCGGCCGCGATCGAGTTCGCGCAACGCCAGCGGATCGGTGATCGCTGCACCACGCTCCAGCGCCGGAGCTTCGGCGGCGCGCGCGGGCATGGCACCGCACAGCCCAACAAGGATGATGAAAACAAATGGCAACGCGCGGCCCATATCCTGACAAACACCGCAGCGGAGGCCTCATTCCAGGCATCTTACGGGCAATGGCTTTCCATCAGGAAAATGGCGGAACAGTGGACCGGATGTCTCGTTGCATCTGAAGAATTCGCCCACCTCTCCTCGCTTGCGAGGAGAGGCAAGAAGCCGCCCGCGCCAAATATCAGCGCGCGACCACCAGGCCCTTGCTGGTCACGACGACCCAGCGGCCGTCCTGCTTGCGGATGGCGTCGACACGGCCGAGGCCGGGGACGGGATCGCCGGCATAGACTTCATAAATCCCCTGGCGTCCTTCGATCAGCGCGACGCCATTGGCGACTTCGCGCAGCACCCAGCCCTCGACCGTCGGCAACCTCGCCACTTCCGGCTTCGGCATGGGCAGCGGAACCGGGGCAGCGACCGCCGTTGCCGGCGGCGAGATCGAGCCGGTGACGTCCTTGGCCGCTGCGGCGGCTGCGACCGGCACGGGGGCTGCCTGCGCGGCTTTGAGCTTCTCGACGGCTTCCGTGAGCCTGGCGAGTTTGGCGACGGGCTCGGCTTGCGCCTTCTCGATCTTGTCGAGACGGTCGCTGGCCTTGTTGTCCCTGACGATGCCGACCTTGGAGGTTTGCTCGACGCCGGCCTTCAGGGCCAGGATGTCGGCGTCGATCCGGGCAACGGAAGCTTCGAGTACCAGATTGCTCGATGTTGCCGAGGTTCCGCCGGCAAACTGCATTACGCCCGCGGTCGCCAATGCGCCCCCGAGCGCGCCTGATATCGCCGCCAGCGCCACCACGGCGGCCAGCGCCGACAGCCGCCGCTTGCCGAACATGCCCTGCGCCTGCTCGGCTTCCACTTCGGGCTCGACGCCCTGGTGGTCCCAGGTGCGGTCGCCGGATGACATGATCATGATCTTGCCTGGCGCGCGCGGCGCGTCGGCCTTGGCAGTATCGGCGGCTTCAGCCTTGGGAGCGTCAACCTTGGGAGCTTCAACCTTGGGAGCTTCAACCTTGGGAGATTCAACCTTGGGGGCTTCAACCTTGGGAGATTCAACCTTGGCTGCGTCCGCTCTGGCCGCGTCGCCCTGCGCGGGGACCAGATCGGGAGATTCGATCTGGCCCACGGCTTTCGGGGTTTCCTGACCCGCCACCGGCTGGCTAGCCGCATCGGATGAGCTGGAAACGACAGGCCCGACGCTGACGGATCCGGTTTCGCTGCTGGTCGGCTCGGCCTGCTGTTCGCTCACGTTCGAATTCTCCCGTAAAGGTTCACCATTTGGTAACTTTCATTGGTTGCGAAATCGTTACCGGCGGTGGCCTTACCAAAATTTTAGGAACTCGCTCTCCCGGGTTGGACGGTCAACCCCTTCATGTTGCTCTGCGGCATCGGTCCCGAAGCGTCCCGATGTCCCGTTTGCGCCGCCCGGTTTCCGGACTAACATGCCCAAGCGACCAGCCAGAAGGCGGCGACTCCATGGCCATCGAGAAATGCATCAACGAATTCGATGTGGATGAAGTCATCTTCGAGGAAGGCTCGACCGGGCGCGAGCTGTTCGTGGTGCTCGACGGCAACGTCGAGATCGCCAAACTCAGCGGCGCCGGCAAGACCGTGATCGTAACCCTCGGCAAGGGCGAATTCTTCGGCGAGATGGCGGTGATCGACGGTTCGTCGCGCTCGGCCACCGCGATTGCGGCGGCGCCAAACACCAGGGTGATGCGGATCAACCATGCCCGCTTCGTGTATCTGGTTAGCCAGCAGCCGGCTTTCGCACTGATGGTGATGGATGCGCTCTCGAAGCGCCTGCGCGCCTCCAACGCCGTCAACTTCAGGGCGGCGACCCCATGAGCGACCGCAAGCCGAGCCCGTTTCCGATTCTGTTTAACAACGACGCCTGCTCGCTGATCGAGGCCGCCGCGGACGTCTACCAGATCCGTTTCAAGAACCGCGCCGCCAACGCCTATCTGGTGCGCGGGAAAAACCGGACCATCCTGATCGACGTCGGGCTGTCATCCAATTATCCGGCGCTGCTGGAGTGCCTCTGTCATGTCGGCTGTCCACCCGAATCGATCGACATGGTGATCCTCAGCCACGAGCATCTCGATCATATCGGCGCCGCCTATCATTTCGGCGGCCGCACCCTGATCGCCGCGCACCGGCTGGCCGCCAACAAGATCATGCTGCGCGACGATTTCTCGATGCTGCGCAAGATGTTCAGCGAGCCGCCGGTGCCGATCAATGTCGATCTCTGGCTGGAGGAAGGCAATTTGATCGACCTCGGCAATTTCCGTCTCAACGTCATGTATACGCCGGGCCACACCTCGGCCTGCATCAGCCTGTTCGAGCAGGACCAGGGATTGCTGTTTGCCGCCGATACGCTGATGCCCGGCGGCGTGATGGGCGGCGTGTTCGGATCCGGCAGCATCGCCGACTACATCCAGTCGCTGGAGCGGCTGAAGGGATTGAACTCGAGGATTTTGCTGTCAGGACATGGCCGGCTGTCCGACACGCCGCAGGATGACGTCCGCATCGCGATTCAGCGCTCCCACACCCTGCTGTCGGACACCGCGCAACTGTTCGACGCGCTCGACGCGCGCTCGAATTTCGAACCAATCATGCAATCGGTGCGCGACCTCAACAAGCTCGACGACGGCTGAGAGGCTAAGTCCGTTTGACAACCAGCCCGGCAGCCTGTTCAAAAGCAGCAACAACAATGCTGCAATGAACCTGAGGAAACATGCCATGAAACTCTACGACTCGATCGGACCGAACCCGCATATCGTCCGCATGTTCATCGCGGAAAAGGGCATCGACATCCCGAAGCAGGCCGTCGATCTGCGCAAGGGTGAAAATCGCGAAGCCGAGCATTTGAAGCGCAATCCGCACGGCCAGATGCCGACGCTCGAACTCGATGACGGATCCTATCTGTCCGAGATCACCGCGATCTGCGAATATCTCGAAGAGAAAAATCCCGCACCCGCGCTGATCGGCTCGACAGCGGAAGAACGCGCCGAGTGCCGGATGTGGACCCGCCGCGTCGACCTCAACATCTGCGAACCGCTCGCCAACGGCTACCGCTTCGGCGAGGCGCTGAAGTTCTTCGAGAAGCGTATTCCCGTCGTGCCGGAAGCC
>JBKJUA010000273.1:0-12611 GCA_046590305.1 Bradyrhizobium sp. | reverse complement strand
ACGGCTGTAAATGCTTGTTCCGCCATGATCTTTCGCTAATCTAGATCCGGGTGGATGGAGGAGCCGAGGGTGGTTTGTCAGGTTTGTCAGTCGACCCTGAAAGCCGGTGACGTGTATTGCTCGTCCTGCGGTGCGGTCGTCCCTGAACATCCGCCCGTAACACCCGAACTTCGCGGTCGCATCGCCGGCGAGCGGAAATATCTCACGGTGCTCTGTGCGGATCTGCAGCGCTCGACCGATTTGATCTCGGAACTGGACCCCGAGGCGGCGATTTCCCGGCTCGAGCCGGCGTTGATTGCCATGCGCACCGCGGTTCGCCGCAACCGCGGGATTGTAAGCAAGGAGGGCGGTGACGGGCTGATCGCGCTTTTTGGCGCCCCGCATGCCGATGACAATCACGCCGTCATGGCTTGTCACGCGGCGGTCGAACTGGTGCGCCGTGTGAAACTCTTGAACGACCCCGCACTTCAGGTGCGGGTCGGGGTTCATTCCGGCTATGTCGTCGCCCACGTGATCGAGGCCGACTTCTCCTCGATATATGAAGCGGGGGGCCCTGCGGTTCATCTGGTCAAGCGGCTTGAGAATGCCGCGCAAGCCGGCCAAATCCTGGTGTCGGAGTCCTGCCAGAGCCTGGCCGCAGGACTGGTGACTTTCAACGCGCTACCCCCGAGGCGGCTGGAGGGATTTTCCGCGCTTGTTCCCTGCTACGAACTCGGCGAAATCAGCGGGCTTACCCGCTGGCGCGCCCGCTCTACCAAAGGGCTTTCGTCCTTTGTCGGGCGGGCCGAAGAGATTTCCCTGCTCGAGCGAGCGGCGCGGGAGGCCGGTTCGTCCGGACAGATCGTCGCGCTGGTAGGGACGGCCGGCATCGGAAAATCCCGAATCGCCCACGAATTTGTCGGTGCGTTGCGGGAGAAGAACTGGCAGGTGCTTGAGGCGGAAGGCAATCCGCTGGAGCAGGCAGTGCCGTATGCACTGCTGAAGAAACTGCTCCAGAGCGCGCTGCAAGCGGGCCATGCCGAGCCGGCGGATCAACCTGGCCTGTCGGAAGGGCCGGCAGCCGCGCATTCCGATCTTTGGCCGGCCGCGCTTTGTTCGGTTCTGGACCAGCCGGTTATGGACAGCCGCTGGAACGAACTCGAACCCCTGTTGCGGCGCCGCGCGATCATTGATGCCGTCCGCAATGCGATCGGCCGGGTGATCGCGACACGGCCGACTGTCCTGCTTCTTGAGGATCTTCACTGGATCGATGGCCAAAGCGAAACCACGATCGAGGCCTTGATGTCGCTGACGGCAGGCCATCCGCTGCTGGTGCTGCTGACATGGCGCACGGAAGATACGCCGGGATGGCTGGCTCGGCTGGATGTGCGCCGGATCTGGCTGCGGTCGCTCGACATCTCCGCGGCAAATGCCTTGCTTGACGATCTGCTCGGCGCGGGGGTGGATCTCGGCGCGCTCAAGGCTCACATCCTTCGTCACACCGGCCAGGTTCCGCTCTTCATCGAGGAGGTTGCGCGGCAACTGCTCAATCGTGGCGTCCTCGACGCCGACGCCGGCCGGTTTGCCGCCAAAACCCCCTGGGACGCGCTGGAAATTCCGCCCACCGTGCAGGGGGTCATTGCGTCCCGCATTGATCGCTTGCCGAAGGAGGACAAGGCGCTTCTCCAGCTCGCTTCCGTCGTCGGACCGCGCATTCCGCCCCCCTTGCTGACGGCCGTGACCGGCATGCCGGCCGCCGAGCTGCAGAGCCGCCTTTGGTCGCTGGAAATTCTGGATTTTCTGGTCGAGTCGCAATGGCTGGCCGCGCCGGAATACGAATTCGCGCACGATCTCATCCGCGAGGTTGCCTACGATTCGATCCTTCGCCCGCAGCGGGAGCAACTGCATCGCCGGATACTGGCGGCGCTGGAGGCCAATGCTCTGGGTCGCCAGGAGGAGGTCGCCGAGGCGTTGTGCCACCACGCGGTGAAAGCGCAGGACTGGGCGAAGGCGGACGAATACGGATACATGGCGGCGAAGAAGGCCTTGGCCAGATCCGCATTCCGCGATGCAACAGAATACTTCCAGATTGCGATGGACGCGGTCGACAAGCAACCGGCCTCGACGGCGCGCGAGCGACGGGCGATCGATTTGCGTATCGAGGCCAGGATGGCGTTTTCGCCGTTTGGAAAGACTGCGGAATGGCTTGATTTGTGTCATGACGCGGAAACGCGCTCGGAGAAGATCGGCGATGAGTCGAGACAGCTTGCTTCGATTGCCGTAAGGGCAGCGGCGCTGAATTTCTATGGCACGCCCTACGAGGCCATCACCGCAGGAGAGCAGGCAGTTGCTCTGGCCGACAGTCTGGCGGATGCAACCTGGCTGGGTTTCGCCGAGTACGGCCTTGGGCAAGCCTATTTCCTTGCCGGCCGATATAGGGACGCGGGACGGGTTCTAAACCAGGCGAGCGCGCGAATTGCACACGCGCCCCGAAATGTTCCGCCCGGGACAACAGGGTCGAGTCTTCTGGTGCTCTGCCATATGATGAAGACTCTCGTCCATGGCTGGATGGGTGAGTTCGACGATTCCGAACGGTGCTCCAAGCAGGCCATCGAACTCGCAGAAAACAGCGGCTTGGCTTACGATATCATCGCGGCAGATTACGCGCGCGGCGCCATGCAAATGTTTCGCGGTGACCTCGATGAAGCGAAGAGCGCCCTCGAGCAGGCTGCTTTGCTTTCACGTGATAACGAGGTCCGGCTGTTCTTGCCTTTAGTGATGTGCGCGCTCGGGAATCTGCACGTGCAACAGGGGAGCGCGGCGAAGGCGAGGGATATCCTCCTTGAGGCTAAGGTCGAAGCCGAGGAATTGGGTCACGCGACCAGCACCTTGGTCGCTTCGGTGTATCTTGCTTCCGCCTACAGCCAACTCGGCGATATCCCGCGTGGGTTGGATGTCGTCCGTGCATGTCAGGCGGGAGCCAAGCAAAAGGGATATCAGGGGATTGAGGCGCTCGCGATTTTTGCTGAAGCAACGATCCTGTCTTCGCAGGGTTCCGCCCTGGTAAACGAAGCCATCGGAGCTATGAAGCGAACCATCGAAATCGCTGCAAGACTTGAGGCTTGCCCCCTACTGGGTGCCGCCAGGGGCATGCTGGGTCGTTTACTGGCTGATTCCGGCCGGACCGCCGAGGCCCAGGACGAACTCGTGCAGGCTATCGCCCTCTTTGACCGTTCGAAAATGACTGTTCAGCTCGAACGTGCTAAGGCAACTCTCTCCAAGTTCTCGGGTGAATAAAAAATTGCAATCCAAACGCACTTTTCTTTAAGGGAGTAAATCAATGTCCGGTATCGTCTATGGCGGAAAATTCGAGCAAACCATCAATGAATTGTACAGCCCCCAAAATCTTGCAGAAACAGTAAGGAGATTTACGGAATACGAAAAGCAGCATGGTCCTTATAAGTTCGGGCAAAAGTATACGAAGTTTTTGGTTCCCAAGACCGAGAACTGGGCGGACAACTCCGGGAAGACCGATGGATATAGCAGCTGGGAAAAGAACTCCGGCGAAATACCCGAGGCGATCCGTGATCGAATTACTGAGGTCATCGCCACCAACCTCAGGTCTGCCACGCCGTTGCCACTCGTCTT
Source organism: Bradyrhizobium sp. (assembly GCA_046590305.1). Lineage (GTDB taxonomy): Bacteria > Pseudomonadota > Alphaproteobacteria > Rhizobiales > Xanthobacteraceae > Bradyrhizobium. The sequence goes on along the minus strand of JBKJUA010000273.1, from coordinate 8,984 downwards.
GAAGGTCGGCGACAACGTCGATGCGACCCACGAACTGCTGGTCAAGACGTTTGCGCATAACGGCCACATCTACATCGGCCTCCACATGCTGTGCCCAAACCCCGGGCTGAAGTGATTGCCGGAGGCCGCGTGGGCCGGGGAGGCCGGGATTGAGTGTATCTCCGGTTCCCCCATCCAGTTCCTGCGCCTATTTAAAATTGTTCTCTTAATTGTCGCATCCTGGGCGAGCAACTATTTGAAAGGCCTCGAGATAACCCGGGGCGTTTCTTGCCGTGTGCTGCCCGCCGGAGTATAAATTGGCGCGGCGGATTACTGCTCTCGTCTAGCCTTGCGTCAGCACGCCCCGCCGTTGATGGGCAAAGTATCAGATGGTCGTGACTGGCGTGCCTCAGGACAAGACGGGTGAAGCTCGCGAGGCTCCGAGCAGCAAATTATCGGTGCTGCGCAAGCATCCGATCTTCTGCGATCTTGAACCCGAAGCGTTCGATCAGCTCTGCCGCTACGCCAAACACTCCACGCTGAAGCGGGGCGCCACGATCTTTTCCAAGGGCGATGCCGGCACCAGCATGTTTGCGGTAATCAGCGGCACCGTCAAGATCAGCATCTCCTCCGTCGATGGCCGCAGCGCGATTCTGAATTTAATCGGCGCCGGCGAAATCTTCGGGGAAATGACGGTGCTCGACGGGCAGGTCAGGTCCGCCGACGCTACGGCAAACACCAGTTGCGAGCTCTTCATCATCGACCGCCGCGAATTCATTCCGTTTCTGAAGAGCCAGCCGGCGCTGGCGATGAAGTTCATCGAGCTGTTGTGCACGCGCCTGCGCTGGACCAGCGAACAGGTCGAGCAGATCATCCTGCAAAACCTGCCGGGCCGGCTGGCCAGCGCGCTCCTTCGCCTGACCGAAAAGCACAAGCTTGCGCCTGGCGGCCGGACCATCGCCGTGACCCAACAGGAAATCAGCGAAATGGTCGGCATGACCCGGGAAAGCATCAACAAGCAGCTGCGGGTCTGGGCGGATCGCAAATGGGTTCGCCTCGAGCACGGGGCCATCGTCGTGTTGAATGCCGTGCCGCTGCAGGCGCTGGCCGAAGCGGGATCAGGCGACAACGGCGCTTAGCGCGCCGTTGCGATGGTGGTGGATCCGCCGCATCGAGCTTGGCAAGGCCCTTAGGCCTTTGCCGCCACCCACCTGACGACGCGCTGCCGCTTTACCCCTCGATGATGGCGACTGCCCGGGTCCAGCCCGCCGAAGCGCGTTCGATCTTGACCGGGAAACACGACACGGTGAATCCGGTCGACGGCAATTGCTCGAGATTGTGCAGCTTTTCGATATGGCAGTAGCCGATATGGCGTCCGGCCTTGTGGCCTTCCCAGATCAGGCTGGCGTCCCTGGTCTCCGCGTATTTCTTCGCGGTATGGACGAACGGCGCATCCCAGCTCCAGCCGTCGATGCCGGTCAGCCTCACGCCACGCTCGAGCAGATACATCGTCGCTTCATAGCCCATGCCGCAGCCTGACGTGACGTAATCCTGCCGGCCGTATTTGATCCCGGCGCTGGTGTTGACCACGACGATTTCCAGAGGTGAAAGCGTGTGACCGATGCGTTTCAGCTCGTTCTCGACATCCTTTGCGGTCGCGACATAGCCGTCCGGAAGATGCCGGAAGTCCAGCTTTACGCCGGGTTGCAGGCACCATTCCAGCGGTACTTCATCAATGGTCCACGAGCGCTCGCCGCGGTTCATGGTGGGATGAAAGTGCCAGGGCGCATCGAGATGGGTGCCGTTGTGGGTGGAGAGCTGGACCTGCTCGACCGCCCAGCCTTGCCCGTCCGGCAGATCCTCGGCTTTCAACCCGTCGAAGAACTGCAGCATGCGCGGCAGGCCCTGCTGGTGATCGATGTACTGGATGGTGGGATGTCCGCCGGGCGGATCGGCCGGTACGTCGTTCTGCAGCGGCACGGAAATGTCGATCAGTTGTCTGGCCATATGCGCTTCCTCGAAGAGTTTTGCTGTTCTTGTTCACGTATCGAGCTTCAGGCGTCCTGCCGCTCGACCGTGTTTTTCAGGATTCCGATCTTTTCGACCTCGAGTTCGATGCTGTCGCCGTGTTCGAGATACCAGCCGAGTTCAAGCCCGCAGCCGTTGCCGACGGTGCCTGACCCGATGAATTCCCCGGGCATCAGGGTTTCATCCCGGGTGACATGCGCAATGATCTCCTCGAATGAAAACAGCATTCCCTCGGTAACGCCCTGCGAGCGCATCTTGCCGTTGACGCGGGCTTCCATCCTGAGGTTGTAGGGGTCGCCGATCTCGTCCGGCGTGACGATCCACGGTCCCATGACGTTGCCGCCGTCAAAGCTCTTGCCCTTGGCGGGGCCGAGCCGTCCTTCCATTTCGATGCGCTGGGCATCGCGCGCCGAGAAATCGTTGAAGATGGTATAGCCGAAGATATGATCCCTGGCCTTTGCCGCGGAAACATTTGCACCCTTGTTCTTCGTGACGATGCCGAACTCCAGTTCGTAATCCATCACCTTGCTGTAGCGCGGCCACTTCACCGTGGTGTTGGTGCCGCGCACGCTGAAGCGGTTGGTGATGTAGTAGATCGGCTGCTTGCGATAGACCTCGGGCAACTCGCCCAGCGGCTCGGCATCGATCCGCGCCAGCTCCGCCATGTCGTTCTTCGCGCGCGCTGCAAGCTTGAGCTGGCCACGCGGGGCCTGCAGGATATGAAGCGGGAACGACATGCCGTCACGCATCTGCCGAGGTTCGGGGATCGGCGCCAGGATCTCGGCGGCAGCGACATTCTCGGACAAGCTCTCATCCTTGCCGCTCTTGTCGAACAACTGCCGGGCCTGGTCCAGGGCTGGCGAGCCAGCATCGATCAGCGACAGCATCGATGCAAAGGCCGGATTGGATTTGCCCTCCCGGTCCGCAGCCGCCGCCAGGTCGAACAGCCTCAGGTTATCACCATGCACGAGACCGATCTTCTCCCGGCCACCGGATCGAAATGTCGCAAGTTTCACCGCTATCTCCTCTTGCAGTTTGATAAAATATATGATCATTAAAAATATCGATAAACAAGAGGCGATCGAAAATATCGCGATCGGGAGGCGATTAATGACCAGATTCCTGGCGGCAGCAGGTGTTGCGGTGGTTTTGTCCGTGAGCCCGGTCCATGCGCAGAACAAAATCCAGATAGGTTGCACCGCGACGTCCGACTGCGCTTCTGCGATGGTCGCGATCGACGAAGGCATTTTCAGGAAGCATGGCCTCGATGCCGAAATGGTGTTGATTGGCATCAATTCGAACATTCCGGCCGCGATCCTCTCCAACTCGATCCACATCGGCGGGCCGACCTCTACCGTGTTTCTGCAGGCGGCCGATGGCGGCCTCGACCTGGTGGCGGTTGCGGGTGCGAGCGTGATGAGTCCCGTCACCAACGGCAATGTCAGCGCGTTCGTGCGCAATGGCATCGTCATCAACGAGCCGAAGGATTTCGTCGGCAAGAAGGTCGGCGCACCCGGGCTCGGCGCGTTCCTCCATGTCCTGTTCGTGAAATGGCTGGTCGAGAAGGGCGTTGACCCCAAGAAGGTCAATTTTGTCGAGGTGACGTTTCCGACCATGATGGACATCGTGAAGTCGGGCAGTGTCGACGCCGTCCTGACGGCGGAGCCGTTCGTGACCCGGATGACCAATGCCGGACTGGGCTCGGTCGGCGCCCGTTACGCCGTCGAACTCGCGCGGACCGAACCGATCATTTTCTACGCCGCCTCGCGCGAATGGGCGGAGAAGAATCCCGACACCATCAGGAAGTTCCGCGTCGCGATCGTGGAAGCTGCTTCCATCGTCAACAACGACCGGGACAAAGCCTCCACCTCGATTCAGAAATTCACCAAGCAGCCCATCGAACTGGTCAAGGCCACGCCGCCTAACCGGTCGGAACCGATCCTCAAACCGGAGCAGCTGGCCTGGTGGATCGAGATCATGGCGACGCAGAAGATGTTGCAGAGTAAGCTCGATCTCAACAAGCTGATCCTGAAATAGAACAGAGCATGGCGTCAGCGGTGCAAAGCGGTTCAGGGGAGGTGTCGGGTTCGGACACCTTGAGCGAGCGCGCGGCCAGCTTGGTGGAACGCGATATCATTGCCGGCAATCTCGCGCCTGGTGCGCGTCTTGGAATCGTCGATCTGGTCCAGCGCTACGACATCGGCGCCACGCCGCTGCGTGAAGGCCTGTCCCGGCTCATTTCGAGGGGACTCATCGTCGGGATCGGCCAGCGCGGTTTCCGGGTGGCCGATGTCAGCCGCGAGGATCTGAAAGACATTACGCAGATGCGCACGGTGGTCGAGATCGAGGCGCTGCGGCTTGCGATGGCGCACGGCGACGATGCCTGGGAAGCGGGAATTGTCAGCGCGTTGCATCAAATGCGCCGGCACATTCAGCGAACCGGCGACAAGTTTCGCGAAGGCGCGCCGGAGTTCGACGCCTTGCATAAGGGATTCCACACCGCGTTGTTGGCGGTTTGCGGGTCGCGACGGCTGCTGCAGGCACATTCGGATCTCTACGATCAGGCCTACCGCTATCGCCGGGTCATGATGCGCGGCCTGGGTAGCGGTGAAGACTTTGTCGCGGCCCATCAGGATCTTGCGGACCTGGTGCTGGCGCGCGATGTCGATGCTGCGCAGGCCAGGCTCAGGTCACACCTGGGTTCGACTCTCAATTACGTCTATCCACCGGCCAAAGGGGGCTAGATCGTGAACATGATTGCGGCAGTGAACCAGGGGGCGAACGGCCTTCGTCCGGGGCGGGCGCAGATCGCCTTTTCCGGTGTCACGCTCAATCTCGGCGGCAAGGCAATTCTGGAAGACATCAGCCTTGACGTGAAGCCGGGCGAATTCCTCTGCATCATCGGGGCGTCGGGTTGCGGCAAGACTACCGCGCTCCGGCTTGCGGCCGGATTGTATCAGCCGACCAGCGGTACCGTGGCCTTCGACGGCAAGCCGATGCTGGCGCCGCGGCGGGATATCGCCATCGTCTTTCAGGACTACGGCAAGGCGCTGCTGCCATGGCGAACCGCCGCCGGCAACGTCTCGCTGGCGCTGGAGGCTTCCGGCATGGCCGCCTCGCAGCGCGCCGTCCGCATCGACGAACTGCTCAGGAAAGTCGGATTGCCCAACCACGCCGGAAAATATCCGGCGGAAATGTCCGGTGGGATGCAGCAGCGCCTGCAGATCGCGCGCTGCCTCGCGCAAGAGCCCAAAGCGCTATTGATGGACGAGCCGTTCGGCGCGCTCGACGCGATGACGCGTCAGGGACTGCAGGACGAAGTGCTGTCGCTGGTCCGCGCCAGCGACGCGACGGTCGTGTTCGTCACCCACGATCTCGAAGAGGCGATTTACCTGGGTGACCGGGTCATAGGCCTGTTACCGCATCCCGGCCGCATCGGTATCGAACTCAAAATCGATCTGCCGCGGCCCCGCGATCAGCTGACGACGCGGGAAAATCCCGAATTCCTGCGGCTACGCCGCGAATTGTTCGATTTCATCAAGGCGTCGGAAGCATGATCCCGGAGCGCATCAAGGCGTTCCTGCTTCCGATCGCGATCCTGGCGTTACTCGAGATCTGGGCCCGGGCGGTTGATCTGAAAAGCGACTCGCTGGCGCCGCCGAGCGCCATTGCCGTGGCGCTTGTCGAGGCTTTCCAGGACGGCTCCATGCTGACTGCCACACGGGACACGCTGATCTCGGCATTCACCGGGCTCTCGATCGGGGGCGCCGTCGGCCTTGCCTTCGGTATTGCGCTAGGTATTTTCCACATCTTCGACCGGCTGATGGAAGTCACCATTGAATCGATCCGCCCCATTCCGTCCATTGCGCTGTTGCCGATCGCGTTGATCGCACTGGGTTTCGGCTATCGCATGGAGATCACGATTGTTGCATTCGCATGCGTCTGGCCGATCCTGATCCTGACGCGCGCGGCCGTCGGCAGCATCGAGCCGCGCCTGATCGAAGTATCGCGCGCACTGCGGTTATCTCCGGCGGACCGGGTTCGCAAGATCATCATTCCGGCGGCGCTGCCACGGATTTTCCTGGCCTTTCGCCTGGCTGCCGGCATCGCGCTGATCGTCGCCGTCACGGTCGAGATCGCGATCAATCCGATCGGGCTGGGCGCTGCGATCATGACGGCGCAGCAAGCGCTGCGGCCGGACCTGATGCTGGCCTATCTGTTCTGGATAGGTCTGATCGGCTACCTGTTGAACACCGGCCTGATGCTCGCGCAACGCCATTTATTCGGACGCGCGGCTTTGGTTGGAGATTCCGCATGAACCGCTCCGTGCTGTACTGGCGTGCCGCCAGCTTTGCGGTTGCCGCGGGCTTCATCGGGCTGTGGCAGTTCATTGCCGATCAGCGGCTGGTATCGCCGGTGTTCCTGCCCGGGCCGGATCGCGCCTGGGCGTCGCTCGTACGGGGATTTGCCAGCGGCGACCTCCTGGACAAGCTGCTGGGAACCCTGGAGCACATGGCCTATGGCTGGTTCGTCGCGTCGATCGCCGGTATCGCGCTTGGAGCCCTGATCGGTTCGTCGCGCACGATGCGAAGTTACGTCGCGCCATCGCTGGAATTCCTGAGGCCTCTGCCGGTATCCGCCGTCATTCCGGTCGCGATTGCGATGTTTGGGTTGACCCAGACCATGGCATTGTTCGTGATCGCGTTTGGCGCGATCTGGCCGATGCTGCTGGCAACGATACATGGCTTCGCGGCAGTCGAGCCGCGGCTTTACGAGGTAGCTCGGTCGCTGCACATGTCGCGGCTGGCGGTCATCTTCAAGATCGCGTTGCCGTCGGCAAGTCCGGACATACTGGCGGGCATGCGATTGAGCGCGACCGTGGCGCTGATCCTGTCCGTCGTCTGCGAAATTCTCGCCGGCCTCGATGGCCTCGGACACTGGGTGCTGCTGTCGGCCCGGTCGTTCCGTTCAGCGGACCTGTTTGCCGGCGTGATGCTGCTTGGTGTTATCGGCTATCTGACCGCGCTGGCGATGTCGCTGGTCGAGAAGCGGCTGTTGAAATGGCGATCGAGCGGCCATTGAATTCTGTTACTTCCCCGCGTCAATAAAGCCGGCACGTGTTCGTATCTCGCGCTGATCGGCGCCGATCAACAGGTCGATAAGGCTCTGCGCCTGCTTGCCATGGGCCGCCCGTGTGGTCACCGCCGCCGTATACATGGTCGATAGATCGCATCCCTGAGGCAGAGATCCCGACAGAATTACCCCTTTGGTACTGATGATCTCAGTCGCTTGCGTGCAGCCGATCGGCCGGACCGCGTCGGTCTCAGCCAGTTGTCGCATTGCGGTCGCGCCGTTCGGAAAAATTTGGAGCCGGGCCGCCACCTCATCGGCGATGCCGAGTTGCTGCAGGACCTTCGCAACGTGGATTCCGGCGGTAGACGCCTTGATATCGGGAACGAAGATTGCGTCCGCAGCGAGCAGCGCATCGCGCAAGGCGGCCGCATCGTTGACCCTGACCAGGGAATCGCCGGCGCGGACGGCGGCCGCAGTCTCGACCAGCCCGATGTCGGCGATAGAGGCGGGGACTACCAATTTCTCCTCCGCCAGTCTGGCGACAATTGCCGCCGTCAGGATGATGACATCGACATTGGTGCCGGCGCGCAATTTGTCGGCCATGGCGCCGACGGCGCCGAACTCTCCCGCGATGTCGAGGCCGGCTCTCGCCTTGAATTGTGATGCAAGACCTGCGACCAGGCCTTGCGCCGCGCCGCCGCTCAGGATGTTCAACGCCGTCATGAGTTCAATTCCATCGCGGCGATCAAGCTGTCGCGCGTAATCGGCAGGTTGCGAACGCGCACACCGAGCGCATCGAATACGGCGTTGGCGATCGCCGCGGTGACTGGTCCGTGCGCCGCTTCGCCGGCGCCGAGAGGCTCGCTGTCGGGGCGCTGGATCAGTTCGACCTGCACATCCGGCACCTCGCTGAAGCGAAGAATCGGATACGACCCCCAGGTGGTGCTGGTGATGCGTTGCCGGTCGAAGCGGACGCGCTCCTTCAATACCCAACTGGTGGCCTGGATCGCGCCGCCTTCGATCTGGTTGATCACGCCATCGGGGTTGATGGCTTCGCCGACGTCGACCGCGATGGTCAGCCGCCTGACGCGGATATCCTCGGCGCCCTCGATCTCGGCGATGACGGCACAGTAAGCGCCGGTGTTCTTGTAGCGTGCGAATCCGAGGCCGTAACCCGTCCCGGCTTGCTTGACCGGTTTCCACTTCGCGCGTTTCGCGGCGGCGCGGATCACATCCTTGGCCCGCTCGTCCGACAAAAGGCGCAGCCGGAACGCGACCGGATCCTCGCCGCGCTCGGCGGCGAGTTCGTCGAGAAAGCATTCGATCGCAAAAACATTGCCCTGCGCGCCAAGGGTCCGCAGCGCGGAGGTTCGGATCGGCATCGTGCTCAGGCGATGGCATTCGATCCGCCACGACGGAAACTCGTAGAGTGGCACCGAGTTGCGATCGGCGCCGCCACCGTTGGCTGATGGCGGATTGGTGGAGATCATACGTGGAAACGGACTTTCCAGCTCGGTTGCCGCCAGCAAGGCAGGCTGAGCCGCGCGCCCGGGCCGCGCGGTATGGCCGTTGCTCCAGATGCTGTGGCGCCAGCCGACGATTTCGTCTCGTGCGTCGAGATCGGCCTCGAGCTCGATCGCCATTGCCGCTCCGAACGGCGCATGCGACATCTCGTCTTCGCGCGACCACTGCACGCGCACTGGCCGGCCTTGGGCCGCTTTCGCCAGCAGCACGGCGTCGAGCGCGACATCGTCGGCGGCATTGTGCCCGTAGCAGCCGGCGCCTTCCATATGCTCGACCGTGATGTTCTCGACCGGCAATTTCAAAACCAGCGCGAGATCGGCGCGGAGAAGATAGATCCCCTGGCTATGGGTCCAGACATGGACGCGGTCTTCCGCGGTCCA
>JBKJUA010000117.1:0-17329 GCA_046590305.1 Bradyrhizobium sp. | reverse complement strand
AAAACGTCATAGGCGACGACGCCGTCGAAGCGATCATCAAATGCCGCGGCGCGGGAGGCGAGATACCCGCCCATGCTCATTCCGACCAGAACTATTCTTGCGGGCCGATCGTGTGTCCTCAGGTGCTCGTCCAGGACGGCCCCGGTCGGCTTTTCCCATTCATGCGTGAACGGGACTCCTTGATCGCGAATGATGGATCCCTGGCCCGGTCCCTCGTAGGCGAGAACGGAGTAACCGCGCTCAAGCCCGGCTGCCACGAGCGCGAAGTAAAGCTCCTCCAGGGTCGAATCGAAGCCGCCGCATATCACGATCAACGGCCGAGTCTCTGATCCGTTTGGGCCGGGAAAGTAGAGCCCATTTAGATGATGCTCGCCATGCGGCACCCTGAACCGCTCGAACTTGACACCGAGAATATCGAGACCTTCGTAGAACGCGCCGACGTTCTTCTGCCAGGATATAGGCCGTCGCGGATCGTGAGGCCCGAGAAGAAACTCGGCAGTCCGATAATAATTGTGTGCACGAAGCAGTGCCCGCCCGCGACTGATCGGGTCCAGTGTACGCCGCGCCAGCGCTGAAACGCTGTCACCAGTGGCTTCCCACGCGGTGAACCAGCTATCGGCGTCGCCTGCCGTAATATGCCCGATGGTCTCAAGAACCTCCGCCGTGTCCGCTCCGCCATAGGGAATGTCGCTCAGCGCCCGCAGGGTCTGAAAATGGTAGGTCTGATCCTTGAAAAATTTGAACCGTCTCTCCCCGCCAGCGGTGTTGCGCATTCTAGGCTCCTCGGGACCTCCCCTCAGCTGCTGGACAAGTGCGAACGGCTCGGCAGCCTCATGCTGCGATGAATCGAAAACATGTTTGCGCCGACTGTCATCTGCCGGAGATTGGGAGCTTGGAGCGCGATCGAACGCGCCAGCGTGGCTTACAGAGTAATGACCGAGCTTTTCCGTGTCTATATAAGACTGATCACCAATAGCGCAGGCTCTTATCTCATTTGTGGACCGTTTCGAGTGCTTCGCGTCTCAGATCTGGAACCAGCTCTCGAACCAGCTCTCGACGACAGGGCGCGACCACTGGCGCGGCCTCGACAACCAATGATTCCTTCCCCGCGCACGCCGCGTGAGGCGGCGTAAGGCCGCAGATTCGCCCACAGGCGTCACGCGCGCTTCATAAAACCGTCAGCGCGCTGTAATGCGCGCTGCGCAGAACACCGCATGGTCAACTCAGGAGACTAACCATGCGCTTGTCATTGCTTTGTTCCGTCGCATCGATCGTTCTGGCTACGGGGGCCGCGTTCGCGCAAGGCGAAGGCGAATTTCCGGCCACGCTCAAGGGCCATGCCGTGCTGCCGGCGCAATCCTTTGTCGATGCGCCCGCCGACGCGCCTGCCGATCTCAAGACTGCGGGCAAATACACTACCGGCCGCCGGGTCGACGCCATCGGCAGCGTGATGGGAAAATCCTATGAGCGCCCGACCGGCGTGTCGCTGCCGTTCAAGGGCCAGCCGCTACAGGGCCATTCCGGCATCAAGGTGATGCCCGACGGTTCGTTCTGGGTGCTCACCGACAACGGCATGGGCTCGCGTTACAACTCGGCCGACTCGATGCTGTATTTGAACCGGCACAACATCGACTGGGCGACCGGCAAGATCGACCGCCAGGAAACCGTCTTCCTGCACGACCCCGACAGGAAGGTGCCGTTCCGTATCCTGCATGAGGATACCCCCAAGCGCTATCTCACCGGCGCCGACTTCGACACCGAAGGCTTCCAGATCATCGGCGACACCTTCTGGATCGGCGACGAGTTCGGCCCCTACATCCTGAAAGCCGACAAATCAGGCAAGGTGCTGGGAGTGTTCGACACCATGGCCGACGGCAAGCCGGTGCGCTCGCCGGATCATTGGTCGGTGCAGTCGCCGGCGGCCCCCGGCGCCAGCTATACGTCCGTCAATCTGCGCCGCTCCAAGGGCTATGAAGGCTTCGGCGCATCGACGGACGGCAAGTTCCTGTACGGCCTGCTGGAAGGCCCGATGTGGAATGCCGACACCAAGGACGTGGAAAAGGTCGGCGGCAAGGAAGCCGCCCGGATCCTCGAATTCGACGTCGCGGCGGAAAAGTTCACCGGCCGCTACTGGCACTATGTGTTCGAAAACAACGGCCATGCGATCGGCGACTTCAACATGATCGATGCCTCGAGCGGCCTGATCATCGAGCGCGACAACGGCGAAGGCACCGCGGACAAGGCCTGCCCGCAGGGTACCCGCGGCGAGAGCTGCTTTCCGGACCTGGCCAAATTCAAGCGCGTCTACAAGGTCGAACTGACCGACGCCAATGTTGGCAAGCCGGTCCGCAAGATCGCCTATATCGACCTGTTGAAGATCCGCGACCCCGAGAAGAAGACGCGCAAGCCGCTCAACGACGGCGTGCTGACGTTCCCGTTCTTCACCATCGAGAACGTCGACCGTGTCGACGCCACCCATATCATCGTCGGCAACGACAACAACCTGCCGTTCTCGTCCAGCCGCGATCCCAACAAGGCCGACGACAATGAATTCGTGCTGCTGGAAGTCGGTGATTTCCTGAAGGCGAAGTAGGCAGCCGTTCCTCGACTTCCCCAACACGGCACGCGATCACGGGATCGCGTGCCGTGCCGTCATCGGCTTCATTGATGGTGCTGCGGGTCAGCCATGGCACCGTGCATGCGCATGCCGCGTCCCATCATGCCGCCACTATTCTTCATCATGGCCTCGTGGGCCGCAACCATCCCTCGCTGGGCAAGATCGGTCACCTCGGCGGCGTGTTCCTGAAGGGCTTTGACGGTGCTCGCGTCGTCCGAGGTCTGGACGACGATGATTCCCTTCCCGGTCGTCTCATAGGCGGTCTTGATCTTGTCCTTGTTTCGGAAGATCGAATGCAGAGCCGGGCTCTCGATCGGCAGTCCCGGGTCGCGTCCCTCTTCGACCCGCTTTCCCATTTCGGCGACGTGCTTCTTGATCGTCGCGGCGACCTCGGGATCGTCCGATTCCGTAACGGTGCGAATTCCGTCTGGAAGATTCGTCACCGTACGCTTGATACGATCATGGTTGAAAAGGAGCCCATGGATATCGCGACGCTCGTCCATGGTCGCGTCGCCCCCGTGCATCCCCATCATTCCCTGGCCCATGCCCATCATGCCAGAGCCCATTTGGTCCCGCATGCCTTGCCCCATGGGGCCGTGCATGCCTCGGCCCATCTGGCCGTGCATACCCATCCCCATACCACGCATTCCGCGCGGGCCATGATCGGCTGACTGCGCCAGGGCCCAGCCGCCGACCAGCAGGGCGGCCACTGCGAAGCCGCCGATAGCCAGAACCTTCCTCTTCATTTCGATCTCCAACGCCTGCGCAACAGAGGGTCCGTTGCTTCTGCACACATTGGAGAGGCCGGATTTCACCCAAGTGTTTCAGCAACCGGGTTTCTTGTGACAAAGTTTGTCAAACGCAGCGGCCGCCATAATTCGACACACATTCCGCGAAAACCGCGGTTGCTTTGGTCTATAATAGCGGCATGCAGACTGGGCCACACGTTCTGATCGTCGATGACCACCGCGAGATCCGGGATCTCGTCTCGCGCGCGCTGACCAGGGAAGGATTCCGGGTCAGCACGGCGGCGGACGGCCGCGCCATGCGAAAGGTCATGGCCGATGGCTGCATCGACCTCATCCTCCTCGATCTCATGCTGCCGGGCGAGGACGGGCTATCGCTCTGCCGGACGCTTCGTGTCGAGTCGAATGTTCCGATCATCATGTTGACCGCAAAAGGTGAAGAGATCGACCGCGTCATCGGGTTGGAGATGGGGGCCGACGATTACCTCCCGAAGCCCTTCGGCAGCCGCGAACTGATCGCGCGGATCAAAGCGGTCCTGCGCCGCAGCACGGAAAACGCGTTGAAAGGGGACTCGGAGAAACGCCCCAGGAGCTATCAATTCGACCGATGGAGCCTGGACACCGGTATACGCGCGCTTCTTCGCGATGATGGTGTCACGGTGCCGCTGAGCACCGGCGAGTTTGATCTGCTGATTGCATTGGTCGAACGACCGCAGCGGGTCCTCAATCGCGACCAGCTGCTCGACCTGGCGCGGGGTCGCTCTGCAGCGGGCCTCGACCGCAGTATCGACACTCAGGTCAGTCGCCTTCGCAAGAAACTCGAACTTGATCCCGCTGATCCCGAGATCATCAAGACGGTCTGGGGCGGCGGCTACATGTTCACGCCCGCGGTGAGCCGTAAATGAACCGGCTGTTGCCCAACAGCCTGTTCGGTCAGACCCTGCTGGTTCTGGTCGCCGGCCTGATCGTGTCGCTGCTGGCGGGGTCGTGGATCTATACGCTGGACCGTGAGCAGGCGGTGCGGGCGGTCGGCGGATTTGCCGCTGCACAGCGCATTACCAATCTGACGAAGCTGGTGCAGGAAGCTCCACGCGAATGGCGTGAACGGATCGTGGCCGGCCTGAGCGATCAGACATTTCGCGTCTCGCTCTCGGCCCAGTCGCCGGCGATTGTCGCGGACGACGAAGACGCTGCGGTTGCTCAGGCGATCAGGGAATATCTCATCGATCAACTCTCTCTATCGCCGGGCCGGCAACCGCGCGTGTCTGCCTCCTTGCCGGATAGTGCCTTGTTCGGCGGCTCGCACCCGATGATGGGGCGAGGTCCGATGATGCATGGCTTTCGCGGCTTCGGTGGATTCGGCAGCTACCGTGCCTTGCAGGTCGCGGTCCCGCTGGCCGACGGCCAATGGCTTTCCTTCGCGACCGCTTTGCCGGAGGGCGGTTCGGCGTTTTCGCGTCAGTTCCTGCTTTCGATGGGGATTATGGCAATCGTTATTCTCGCAGTCTCGGTATGGGCGGTGCGCCGTGTGACGGCGCCGCTTGCCGAGGTATCGGCGGCTGCCGAACGGCTCGGCAATGACTTGAACGCTTCACCAATGCCGGAAACCGGCACGATCGAGACCCGTCAGGCCTCGCGCGCCTTCAACACCATGCAGGCCCGGCTGCGCAGCCTGATCAACAACCGGACGCGCATGCTGGCGGCGATCTCGCACGATTTGCGAACGCCTCTGACGCTGTTGCGCCTGCGCGTCGAAAACGTCGAAAACCCGCAGGAGCGCGACAAGATGCTGGCCACCATCGCCGAGATGGACTCGATGGTCGGCATGATCCTGCAGTTCGCCCGCGACGAAACAACCACCGAAACAAGGCGTCCCACCGACATCGCGGCGCTGGTCCAAAGCATCGTCGATGACATGGCTGACGCCGGCATGCCCGTCAGGATGCAGCCCGTCGGACCGATCATTTACAACTGCCGGCCCGACGCCTTGAAGCGGGCGATCCGCAACCTCCTCGACAACGCCATCAAATACGGCAAGGTAGCGAGCGTGGCGATCAAAACGGCGCCAAAAACAATCGAAATCGTGATTGACGACGAAGGTCCCGGGATTCCCGAACAAGAGCTTTCGCGCGTGTTCGAGCCGTTTTATCGCCTTGAAGATTCACGAAACCGGGAGACCGGCGGAGTTGGCCTTGGTCTGGCGATTGCCCAATCGATTGTGCAGGCCCACCGCGGCGAACTCGTCCTCAGTAACAGGCCAGCCGGCGGCTTACGCGTCCGCATCGCATTGCCGCGATGACACGAAACGGTCAGCCCGGGAGCGTCTTCGCCACGCACGAAGTCGTCGTCCGCAAATGGCCGATCCTCGTCAGTCACCCTCACCCGCCCGGCATCATGACGACGCCCTTGTCCTTGGGCCAGCGCACGCGCCAGGCGAACGCGATGTCCTTGACCTCGCCGGGCCTGGCCTCGAACGCCCATTCCAGCACGCCGCGCCGCTCGCGCAGATTGGTCGCGGTCGGCGGCGTGGTCGACGGCAGCATCTCGACCTGGATTTCCTCGTTTTCGCTGACCGGCAACTGGTCCTCGATCGCAATCCTGATCGGGAAGTCATGGCCGTTGCGCACGATGGTCTTGAAGCTGCGTTCGTCGGTCTTCGACGTCGTCACGATCAGGCCCGCCGATCCCTCGTTGCGTTTGACCACGGTGCGCTCGACCTTGACCTTGTCGTCTGCCCCGAAACCGAGCCGCACCGGCTCGCCCTTGGCCGCGCTCGCCATCTGACCGCGGCCGACAAACACGCCGTCGCGATAGATCGAGACCCGGCCCGGCAGCAGCGGCGCGTCCTCGCCCTGCACGAATCGCGTTTCCAGAAATGCCGTGGGATCCCTGACCGGCACGGAGCGCACCGCCAGATCGGGCGCGATGGTCGCGGTGGATACGCGCAGGCTCTTGGCGCCCTCACTGGCGCCAAGGCTGACACGGCCGGGAATCCGGAACGTGACCTGGAAACCGCCGACTTCCGCCGCAGCCTCCTGCTCGTCGGCGCGCCTGGCAACAGCTTCGGCCGCCATCGGGGCCGCCATGGGCATCGAGCGTGGCTTGGCGGCATCCGAGACGACGGACGCGGCCAGCGGACGCGGCGGTTGCGGATATTGCACGATCAGTGAATTCAGTTCGGGCGCGCTGCCGCCGCGCGCGGTCCGGACGGTCGAGACCGCCAGCGCCACATTCGACCAGTCCTCACCCGTGGTCTGCGTGATCTCGGCGCGGCGCACCAGTTCGAGCGCGGGCTTGCGGTCCTTCGTTCCGGTGTCGAGCCGGGCGTCGTACAGCGGCGCCCAGCGCGCCTGGCGCACGGCATAGGTCACCCGCAGCGTCGCCTTCGCAGCACTGGCGGCAGCGAGATGGATCCGGACCTCGAGCTTGCTCGGCGGCTTGGTCGCCCGGTCGGATTCGAGCCGCGCGATCTCGCGGTCGATGTCGCGCTGCTTGCGTTCGGCGTCGCGGATCGCTACGTCCGCGCTGGCGACTTCCTCGGCGACCGCCGCAAAGGCCGCGCGCCACTCGGCCAGCGGACGCGCCTCGCCCTTCTCGCCGAGCCCTGCCGGCGAAGATTCGGCAAAGCGCTCGGCGAATTTTCGGCGCGCGGCGGCGGCATGGATCGCACCGGTGAGATTGGCGCGCTCGTCCTTCAGCGCCTCGATGCGCTTGTCGAGTTCGGGCAGATTGACCGGGGGCGCGGCGCGCGGCGGCCTGGTGTCGATGGCGCCGATGGTGAACCTGGCCCCTGCCTCGCCCTCGACCCGCAGCGAGGACGGATCCAGCGTCAGTGGGAAATCCTTTGCCACCAGCGTGCTGTCGCCCGACGGCAGATCGAGCGTGATCAGGCGCGTCACGCTGGCGCCATCGGGATAGACCGTGACGGCATCGACGGCCGAGGTGGCCTGAAGTTCGGCCGCCTGCAGCGGCACCGGGGCCAAGGCGGCAACCGCGACCAGGCTGGTCGTGGCAAGAATGTTCGCAATCGATCGCATGAATTCCCTCCCTCAATCCCTGGGCCGCGCGAGGCTTTCGCCGGTCCAGAAGTACCGGACCGGCGAAAGTCGCATCACCACCTGTGATGAGACGCCACGATCATGGAACCGGTTCGATTGAGGTAACCGTAAGGCACGCCCAAGGCGGCGGCGGGGCGGGAGGCCGAGGAGTTGTAGTTATCCTCCCCTCCAGGGAAGGGTAAGAGTCGTCGCGCGCCTTAAAACACCAACGCCTTGGCCTGCTTGACCTGCGGCAGCGCCTGTATCTTGGCCAGCACGTCCGCCGGCACCGCGCCGTCGACCTCGACCAGCGCGATGGCGTCGCCGCCCGGCGCGTTGCGACCGAGATGGAAGGTGGCGATGTTGAGCTTGGCGTCGCCGAGCAGGCCGGCGAACTTGCCGATAAAGCCGGGCTTGTCCTCATTGGTGACGTAGATCATCGACTTGCCGAACTCGGCGTCGACCCGGATGCCCTTGATGTCGACCAGCCGCGGCTTGCCGTCGGCATAAACAGTGCCCGACACCGAGCGCTCCTGCCGCTCGGTGGTGACGGTGACCGTGATCAGGCTTTCGTAATCGCTCTGCGCCGCGCGCACAATCTCGTCGACCACCATGCCGCGCTCCTTGGCCACCACCGGCGCCGAAACCACGTTGACGTCGCCGAGCATCGGTCGCAGCAGGCCCGACAATGCCGCCGATGTCAGCGCCTTGATCTTCATTTCGGCGACGTGACCCTCATAGGTGATCTGCACCTTGAGGATGCCACTCTCGGTCAGTTGGCCGGCGAACGAGCCGAGCTTCTCGGCGAGTTCGATGAACGGCTTCAGCTTCGGCGCCTCTTCCGCGGTGATCGACGGGAAGTTGACCGCGTTGGAGATCGCGCCGCTCAACAGATAATCCGACATCTGCTCGGCGACCTGAAGTGCGACGTTCTCCTGCGCCTCGGTGGTGGCGGCACCCAGATGCGGCGTGCAGATCACGTTGGGATGGCCGAACAGCACGTTCGAGGTGGCCGGCTCCTCGACGAACACGTCGAACGCTGCGCCGGCGACATGTTTGGAGTTCAGGGCATCGACCAGCGCCTGCTCATCGACCAGCCCGCCGCGCGCGCAGTTGATGATGCGTACGCCCTTCTTCATTTTCGTCAGCGCCGCCGCATCGATGATGTTTTTGGTCTTCTCGGTCAGCGGCGTATGCAGCGTGATGAAATCGGCGCGCTTGAACAAATCATCGAGATCGACCTTCTCGACGCCGATATCCCTGGCGCGCTCCGGCGACAGGAACGGATCGAACGCGATTACCTTCATGCGCAGGCCGAGCGCCCGATCGGCGACGATCGCGCCGATATTGCCGCAGCCGATCACGCCCAGCGTCTTGCCGGTGATCTCGACCCCCATGAAGCGGTTCTTTTCCCACTTGCCGGCCTGGGTCGAGGCGTCGGCCTGCGGGATTTCGCGCGCCAACGCCAGCATCAGGGTAATCGCATGTTCGGCGGTCGTGATCGAATTGCCGAACGGCGTGTTCATCACGATGATGCCCTTGGCCGTGGCGGCGGGAATTTCGACATTGTCGACGCCGATCCCGGCGCGGCCGATCACCTTCAGCCGTGTCGCCTTCTCGATGATCTTGGCGGTGGCCTTGGTCGCCGAACGAATCGCCAGCCCGTCGTAATTGCCGATGATTTCGGCGAGCTTTTCCTTGTCCTTGCCGAGGTTGGGCTGGAAATCGACGTCGATGCCGCGATCCCTGAAGATCTGCACGGCAGCAGGCGACAGCGCGTCGGAAATGAGAACTTTGGGTTTTGTCATTTGATGTGGTCCGTGATGGTCGATGCATTTGATATCGTCACCCGCGGGCTAAAACGAGAAGCGTGTCTTCGCGTTAGTGACCCGCGGGTCCATCTTTTTGGATGGATGGCCGGGCCAAGCCGGCCATGACGATGATGGAATAGAGTTTACGCCGCCTTCGGAAGCGCGGCCTTCATTTCCGCGAACGCCCAGTCGATCCACTGCGTCAGCAGCGCGACGTCGCCGGCTTCCACCGTGGCGCCGCACCAGATCCGCAGGCCCGCGGGCGCATCGCGATAATGCGCGAAGTCGTAGCCGGCGCCTTCCTTCTCCACCAAAGCCACCAGCTTCTTGGAGAAATCAGCCTGCGCATCCGCGGTCAGCGACGTGATGGCGGGATCGACCACCTTCATGCAGACCGAGGTGTTGGAACGGATAGCCGGATCTTTCGCCAGGAAATCGATCCACGGCGTCTTCGCCTTCCAGTCGGCCAGCACTTTCGTGTTCGCATCGGCGCGCGCCATCAGGCCCTTGAGGCCGCCGACCGACTTTGCCCAGTTCAGCGCGTCGAGATAATCTTCCACGCACAGCATCGACGGGGTGTTGATGGTCTCGCCCTCAAAGATGCCCTCGTTGAGCTCGCCGGCCTTGGTCATGCGGAAGATTTTCGGCAGTGGCCAGGCGGGGGTGTAGCTCTCGAGCCGCGCCACCGCGCGCGGTGACAGCACCAGCATGCCGTGCGCGGCTTCACCGCCCAGCGCCTTCTGCCAGGAGAAGGTCACCACATCGAGCTTGGCCCAGTCGAGCTTCTGCGCGAACGCCGCCGAGGTGGCGTCGCAGATGGTCAGGCCTTCGCGGTCGGCGCTGATCCAGTCGGCATTGGGAACGCGCACGCCTGACGTGGTGCCGTTCCAGGTGAATACGATGTCGGAAGCGGGATCCGCCTTCGCGAGATCGGGAATTTCGCCATAGCCGGCATGCAGCCTGGTGACGTCCTTGAGCTTCAATTCCTTGACGATGTCGCTGACCCAGCCCTCGCCAAAGGATTCCCAGGCGATCGTGGTCACCGGCCGCGCGCCGAGCAGCGACCACAGCGCCATTTCGACCGCGCCGGTATCGGACGCCGGCACGATGCCGATCCTGTAGCCGGCCGGCACTTCAAGCACTTCGCGAGTCAGTTCGATCGCGAGCTTGAGCTTGGCCTTTCCGATTTTCGCGCGGTGCGAACGGCCAAGGGCGGCATCTTTGAGATTTTGGGCGGTCCAGCCGGGGCGCTTGGCACAGGGGCCGGAGGAAAAATGCGGCACGTTCGGCCGCAATGCGGGCTTCGCAGCAGTCATGTTCTATCCTTCCAGATAGCGAGCCTCCCGTTGGGGGGAGGTGTCCCGCCGCGGTGCATAAGGGAAACGCCTCGAATCGTCAAGGAAGTTCGGGCCGGGCAGCTATTGCCCCTGATATCAGCCATGAATTCCGGGAATCACAGGTGAGTGATGGCTTGCGAATCCGGATGTCGGAACCGAAACGCCCTAGCGTACCGGCGGCAGGCCGAGAGCCCGTTCGGCCTCGGCGATCCAGCGCCGGATGGAGGCATAGCCGTCGAGGTGGAAACCGCCCTCATGCGCGAGGCGCGTATAGGCCAGCAGCGCGACATCGGCGAGCGTGACCGCGTTGCCGGCCAGGAATGGCGTCAGGGCGAGCTGATGCTCCATTCGCGCCAGCGCGAAATAACCGCGCTTGATCTTGTCGGGATCGAGGTCGGACGCCGCCTTGCCGAGATACACCATCTGGAATCGGCACACCGCTACATAGGGTTCGTGGCTGTATTGTTCCCAGAACAGCCACTCGTCCATCTTCGCCGCGGCAAAGTCGTCCGCGGGGATGAGATCGCTGCCGCGCGCGAGATAGCGGATGATGGCGTTGGACTGAGCCAGCACGCGGCCATCATCGAACACGACCGTCGGAACCTGGCCCGCGCCATTGAGCCTGAGAAATTCCGTGGTGCGCGTCTCACCCTTGAGCGTGTCCACGCTGATCCACGTATAGGGCAGCGCGAGCCTGTCGCAGACCCATTTCACCTTCAGGCAATTGCCTGAATTGGTATCGCCGTAGATTTTCATGGCTGGCGCGGGCTCCCGGACAAGAACCGTCATCCGACCAGCCGCATCAATCGCTGTCAAGACGGGGGGAGCTAAAGGGTCAAAACTTGTAGCCGACGCCGAGCCGGACGGTGTTGATGTTGGATTCGATTGTCGACGTCACGCGCTGATATTCGTATTCGACCCGCGTAAACAGCCCGCCCACCAGCATGACATCGAGGCCAACGCCGGCGGAGTAGCCATAGACGAGTTTCGTCTTGGTATCCGTAGTCCACGGCGGAAGCTGCGGACCCGGAACGGCCGAGACGTTGCGCTCGATCGTCTGGCTGCCAAATCCGGCGCCGAGATAGGCATAAGGCAGGAAGCATCCCATGATATAGCCGGCGCGCAGACGCAGCGAGCCGAAGTCCGAAAGCTTCATCACCGCATTCGAATAGGTCGTCGAGGCGATGCTCAGATCGGGATTATAGGTGTTGCCCGTCGAGCTGGAGTAACCGCGGAAACCGCTATGAATGTAATTCGCCTCCAGACCGACAACGACGTCTTCCCATTGCGAGTTGTATCCGACAAATCCTCCGTAACCACCCTTCAGGGTGTGTGCCTGCCCCAGCGGTTGCCAATTGTAGGCGACGCCGATCGGCGGCAGAAAGGTCGACTGCATGTCGTTGTTGATATTGCCCGGCAGCTTCGAATCGCTCGATCCGTAACTGAGCTGCCCGCCGACATAGTAGCCTTGCCAGAACACCTTCTGGGTCGTCAGCCCCTCGGTGAAGGAGCCGCGAAGAAACGGCAGGTCCGCCGCCTGCGCGCCGGAGGCCGTCCCGAACATCATTGCCGCCAACAAAATCCTACGCATTGCAACGCTCCATCGAACACACTCTGGCCTGGCGCTGATCATCCCCTGTTAACCTTAACCAATGGTTGTCACGGGCCCCTCGATCGGCATGTTCCATCGTGAAAACTGCGATTTCATCGCGGACCGACCGGCCGCGAAGTCCGGTAGCCGCGCACAACAAAACGGCGCGGGAAGATCCCGCGCCGTTAAGAAGTGTTAAAGCGATCGAAGGTTTGATCAACCCTTGCGCATCAGCGGCGGCGCGTAGACCGGCGGGCTGCTCAGATCCCAGCGCACGCCGAGCTTGAGGTCATGCGAGGTGATGCTCTTGAACGTCGTCGGGTTGTTGACGTTGTTGATGCCGTCGAAGGTGCGGAGGTCGCCGGTCAGGCCGTCGCCCATGTCGAGATAGCGATAGGCGAGTTCGACGGTGAAATTCGGCGTAACCTTGTAGGCGACACCGGCGTGCACCGCCCAGGCCAGATTCCACTTCGCGACGTTGTCACCGAAAGCTACGCCCCCAGCGGGCGTATTGGTGTCAGTGAAGTTGTTGATGGCAACCCGCGCGCCGCCGACGCCGGCGCCGATGAACGGGGTCATGCACCACCAGGTGCCGAGATCGACGTAGGCGTTGCCAAGCACCACCCACTCGTTCTTGCTGGCGTTGTAAGTGTTAACGCCGTACGCAGGGCCCGCGTAAGTAAGGTGATCCGTTCCAAAGAACTGCGAATTTCCGCGATACTCACCGGTGATATCGGCGCGGAACCAGTTGTTGACCTTGTAGCCGACGCCAAGCCCGAAGATGCCCGCGGTGCCGAAGCTGTTGCGCTGCACCGACGTGGGGGATCCGACGGTGTCGAGCACGTTGTTCAGGCGCTCGACCCGCTGATTGCTGAAACCGATATCGCCACGCAGATACCAACCGCCGAAGTCCTCGACCACGGGAACTGGCGCGTATGCCGGCGGCGGCATGATGGCCATATCGGCTGCGAACGTTACCGACGACAACATGGATGCCGCTCCGGCGGCAACGAGAAACTTAACGCTACGCATTGGCTTCGTCCTTTTGTCCGGTGAGGCAGACAACGGAGGCCTCACATCAAAAACTCACGGTCGGAAGATGCCTCAAAATACTTAAGCGGCACTTAACCCTAATTATTAAGGTTGATAATCCGTTGCGCACGACCTGCCCCGCATATGTCGGCCGCGGCAAGATCTCCCGGAATTTCAATAATTTGCCATGCCATCACACACGGGCAAAAATGGATTTCATTTTTCTGACGCGCTCTTAGAATGTTCGTGGCGACGAAATCGGCCGCACGGAAAATGGCGGAACCGTCAAAATCGCTAACAATGTATTGACGGAAATCCCGCGCTCCCCGCGCGAGCCGCCGGCGTCAGCGCGCCGCTTTCGGCATCTTCGGCAGGAACACCGCGAGCAGCCCGATCGCCGGCAGGAACGCGCAGACCTGATAGACGAATTCGAGGCCGGTATGGTCGGCGACCCTGCCGAGCACGGCAGCGCCGACACCGCCGATGCCGAATGCAAATCCGAAGAACACCCCCGAGATCATCCCGAAACGGTGCGGCACCAATTCCTGCGCGAATACGATGATCGACGACGTCGCCGAGGAAATGATGAGGCCGATGATCACCGTCAGCACCGCGCTGGCGAACAGCCCGGCATACGGCAGCGCCAGCGTGAATGGCAGCGCGCCGAGGATGGAGAACCACAGCACGTATTTGCGGCCGAACCGATCGCCGAGCGATCCGCCGAAGAAAGCGCCGGCGGCGTTGGCGGCAAGAAACAGGAACAGATAAAGCTGCGCCGCCTGGGTCGAAACCTGGAACTTCTCGATCAAATAGAAGATGTAATAGCTCGACAGGCTCGAGACATAGAGCTGCTTCGAGAACAGCAGCGCGACCAGCACCACCAGCGCGACCTTGACCCGGCGCGAACTCGGCGCGTCCGGATGCGACGGCGGCAACGTCTTCTTCATCGTGATCTGGGGCCGGTACCAGAGCCCAATTCGCCACAGGATGATGATGGCCAGAAATGCGATCGAGGAAAACCAGGCGATGCTGGGCTGGCCGAACGGCACCACGATCAATGCGGCGAGCAACGGCCCCATCGAGGTTCCAAAACTGCCGCCGAGCTGGAATACCGATTGCGCGAAACCGTAGCGCCCGCCGGAGGCCAGCCGTGCGATCCGCGCCGACTCCGGATGGAATACCGCCGAGCCGAGCCCGACCAGCGCCGCCGCGATCAGGATCACGGGGTATTGCTGCGCAACGCTGAGCAGCAGCAGGCCGAAGAACGTGAATCCCATGCCGATCGCGAGCGAGAATGGCTGCGCCTTCTTGTCGGTGAAATGCCCGACCACCGGCTGCAGCAGCGAGGCGGTGAACTGGAACGCCAGCGTGATCATGCCGATCTGCGCGAAGTCCAGCGCGTAATTGTCCTTCAGGATCGGATACACCGACGCGATCAGCGATTGCATGGTGTCGTTGAGGAAATGCGACAGGCTGATGCCCACCAGCACGACATAGGCCGGCCCGGTTGCGGCAGCGGCCTTCGCGGCGGCGGGCGTGGTGAGGTCGGGCACCACCACCGGCGCGACCAGCGCCTCTTCACTGACGATGACGGGCTTGTTCAACGGCCAAAATCCCGGATTCGGAAGAGCAATCAACTCTCCTACGACGGAGGTGCCGCGCCGACCAGCGCCAATAGCTAATAGCTGCGATGCGATTGGACGCGGATTCAGTGATGAATCCGATCCGCCCTGCCTCGCCCCGCTTGCGGCGAGAGAGATGCTCAGGCGGCCGCGGCATGCCCGAGCGCGGAGACGATGTGATCGACCACTTCCTCGACCAGATTGCGATCGTCGCCCTCGCCCATCACCCGGATCACGGGCTCGGTGCCGGAGGAGCGCACCAGCAGCCGGCCATGGCCGTTGAGGCGCTTTTCGCCGTCCACAATGGCGGATTTGACGTCGGCGTCGTCGAGCGGCTTGCCGCTGCGGTAGCGCACGTTCTTCAGGATCTGCGGCAGCGGATCGAAGCGGTGACAGACCTCCGACACCGGGCGGCGCAGCTTCTGCACCACCGCCAGCACCTGCAATGCGGCGACGAAGCCGTCGCCCGTGGTGGCGTAGTCCGACAGGATGATGTGGCCGGATGGCTCGCCGCCGACATTGTAGCCGCGGCTCAGCATCTGCTCGAGCACATAGCGGTCGCCGACCGGCGTGCGGATCAGCTCGATGCCCTGCCCGTCGAGGAAGCGCTCCAGTCCGAGGTTCGACATCACGGTGGCGACGATGCCGGGCTTGGCGAGCCGGCCATCTTCCTTCCAGCTCTGCGCGATCACCGCCAGCAGCTGGTCGCCATCGACGATATGTCCGCGCTCGTCGACCAGGATGACCCGGTCGGCGTCGCCGTCGAGCGCGATGCCGATGTCGGCGCGCATCTCGCGCACCTTGCGGCTCAAGGCTTCCGGCGAGGTGGAGCCGCATTCCTTGTTGATGTTGAAGCCATCGGGTTCGACCCCGATGGAAATGACGTCGGCGCCGAGTTCCCACAGCGCTTCCGGCACCACCTTGTAGGCCGCGCCATTGGCGCAATCGATCACCACGCGCAGGCCGTCGAGGCTGAGATCGCGCGGCAGCGTGCGCTTTGCGAATTCGATGTAGCGGTCATGGACGCCGTCGATGCGGCGTGCGCGTCCGAGGCTGGCGCTCTGCGCCAGCCTCTTGTCGAGCGACTCGTCGAGCAACTGCTCGATCTGCTTCTCGACGTCGTCGGATAGTTTGAAACCCTGCGGGCCGAACAGCTTGATGCCGTTGTCCTCGAACAGATTGTGCGAGGCCGAAATCATCACGCCGAGATCGGCGCGCATCGACTTGGTCAGCATCGCTACCGCCGGCGTCGGCATCGGGCCGAGCAGCAGCACGTCCATGCCGACCGAGGTGAAGCCGGCCACCATGGCGTATTCGATCATGTAGCCTGATAGCCGCGTGTCCTTGCCGATCACGACGCGATGGCGATGTTCGCCGCGCTGAAATACCAGCCCCGCGGCCTGTCCGACCTTGAGCGCCAGCTCCGGCGTGATAAGACCATTGGCGCGGCCCCGAATCCCGTCCGTCCCGAAATATTTGCGGCTCATGGTACCCCCAGCATCTTCGCGACTACTCCAACCACCCGGCGAGAAACCGCGAACGCCCGCCTACCATGGCGTGCAAGGGGGTTATAGTGCCTTCGGAGCTAAAATGGCTTCAAAAAATATGATGAATCATTACCGGCGGCCGAACTGGCGTACTGGACTTAACATATTGTTATAAAAGGTATTACTCTCTGGAGGGAACCCTGTCGGCGGGCTGGTTATTCGCGGCGTTTGACGCAGAGGTCGACTTTGGAGGGCGCCGGCTGGGTCACGCTGACCGATTCCGAACCCGGAAAGGTCTGCTCCAGCGCCCGCTTCAGCCGTTGTTTTTCGGCGGCTTCGGCGCCTTTGCGAGCCTCAAGCGTGCTAGATGATCAGTCAAAGCACAAATACACGAGGGGCCGGGATCGCTTATGAAACACATCACCTGCATCGAGGATCTGCGTCAGGTCCATAAGCGCAAAGTGCCGAAGGCGTTCTTCGACTACGCCGATCGCGGTTCCTATTCCGAGGACACGCTGCGCGCCAATGTCGACGATTTGCAGGCGATCAAGTTCCGCCAGCGCATCCTGGTCGACGTCTCGAAACGCGATCTTTCGACCACCATCCTCGGCCAACCCGCCGCGATGCCACTGATCCTGGCGCCGGTCGGGCTGACCGGCATGCAATACAGCGACGGCGAAATCCATGCCTGCCGCGCCGCGCAGGCTGCCGGCATCCCCTACACCCTGAGCACGATGTCGATCTGCTCGATCGAGGACGTCGCCGCCAATGTCGACAAGCCGTTCTGGTTTCAGCTCTACGTCATGAAGGACCGCGGCTTCATCAAGGCGCTGATCGAACGCGCCATCGCGGCGAAATGCAGCGCGCTGGTGCTGACCGTCGATCTGCAGGTGATCGGGCAGCGCCATGCCGACATCAAGAACGGCATGACAGTGCCGCCGGAATGGTCGCTGTCGAAACTGGTGGATTTCGCCAGCAAGCCGGCCTGGGTCGCCGGCGTGCTGCGCGGCAAGCGCCGCACCTTCGGCAATTTGGTCGGCCATCTCAAG
>JBKJUA010000037.1:0-13090 GCA_046590305.1 Bradyrhizobium sp. | reverse complement strand
CCGCTTCCGCTGGACCGAAAACGCCATCGCGTTCTGGGACAACCGCTGCGCCCAGCACCGCGCGATGTGGGACTACTGGCCGCATACGCGTTCCGGCACGCGGGTGACGGTGAAGGGGGAGCGGCCGGTGTAGAGGCGGGCGCGTTGACGCCTCGTTCGACCTGCGCCAAGCTCCGCCTAAACCAACAAAACTCCGGAGGACAGCCATGCTCCGCGCCGAGGACAACAAGTTTCTCACCGAAAGCGGTGCAGGCACCGGGATGGGCGAACTGCTTCGCCGCTTCTGGCTCCCCGTTCTGCTCTCCGAAGAACTGCCCGACGCCGACGGTCCGCCGAAGAAGATCGTCGTCATGGGCGAGGAGCTGCTCGCCTTCCGCGACTCACGCGGCGTGGTTGGTGTCATCGATCAGTACTGTCCGCACCGCGGCGCCAATCTCTGGCTCGGCCGCGTTGAGGAATGCGGCATCCGCTGCGTCTATCACGGCTGGAAATTCGACACCGACGGCCGCTGCGTCGACATGCCGACCTCGTATCCCGATCTCAACGCCAAGGACCTGATCCGCATCAAATCCTATCCGGTGCGCGAATGGGGCGACATGATCTGGGCCTATATGGGCCCGGCGGTGTCAGTGCCGGAATTGCCCGATCTGGAAATGGCGCTGGTGCCGGCCTCGCACCGCTACGTCTCGAAGAAATGGCAGGACTGCAACTGGGTGCAGGCGCTGGAAGGCTCGATTGATACAGCGCATTTCACCTTCGCGCATCTGTCCTTCGAGAAGGAGGAGAACGAAATCCTCGACATCAAGAAACACTTCGTCAACCCGCTGGTGCGGGTTGCCACCGATCACATGCGATGGATCGCCGAGGATCCGCGGCCCGTGATCAAGATCATTCCGCATGAGGCGGGGCTGACCATCGGCGGCGGCCGGCTCACTGGCAGCGACAACATCTATTGGCGCATCGCCCAGTTCCTGATGCCGGTGCATGCCTACGCGCCGAGCGCGATGCCGGGCGAAAACATTTTTGGCCAAAGCTTCATTCCGGTGACCGACACCAATTGCTGGATCTACACCTATGCCTGGAATCCGGAGCGCCCGATCACCCAGGCCGAACGCGACGCCTATGACCGCGGCAATGGCGTGATCTCAGAAGTCGACGAGAACTACGTGCCCCTGCGCAACAAATCGAACGACTATTTGATTGATCGCAAGCTGCAGAAGACCAACAGCTACACCGGCATCAAGGGCGTCTCCGAACAGGACGCCGCGGTGCAGGATAGCCAGGGCCCGATCGCCGACCGCACCCGCGAGCATCTCGGCCCGACCGACCTCGGCATCATGCATTTCCGCAAGCTGGTGATGGAGTCAGCCCGCGCGCTGCAGCAGGGCGCGCCGCCCGCACACCTGGCGCATCAGGACCGCTACGCCGTGCGCTCCGGCGCATGTGTTACCAGCAAGGCGAAGGATTTGCCCGCGGTGATGGTCGAGCGTTTCGGCGATACGACGGGGTATGTGGGACGGCCACGCACCGCGGCGGCGGAGTAGTCAGACTCGTTTGCATCAGCCGTCATTGCGAGCGCAGCGACGCAATCCATCCTACGGCTTGGTGACGTAAGATGGATTGCTTCGTCGCAAGTGTTCCTCGCAATGACGATAGCCCTACATCGGCACCCTGCGATACTCCCGATTGGCCAGACTCACCTCTTCAGGATCGAGATCGCGCTCGATCCGCCACCTGGTCTCGTCGGTGATCTTGCCGTCGCGCAGCAGGAAGCGCCGCCGACGCTTCTGTTGCACCCCGCCGTCGTGATGCGGGTAGTTTCAGGGGAAATCTCTTCAGGCGCTCGCGCAGCAATGAAACGATATCCGCGGCGGCGTCGCGGGGCTAGGCGTGCCTTACTCGCGCAGATCGTAGCGGTAGGATTTCGAGACGATCTTCCAGCCGTCGGCCAGCTTCATCGCCACCAGATAGTCCGTAAAATAGCGCGGCGGCAACTGGCAGCGCACCTTGATGAAGGCGGTGGATTCATCCGAGCGGTCGATTGTGACGATGAAATCCTCGCGCGCCTTGCCTTCGGCTTTTCCGGACGGCCGCTTGCTGACGCGATCGAGCCAGTCCGGCACGGTGAGAACCTGCAGCGCGCCTTTCTCTACCCAGCGCAGGTCGGCGGAGGGGTGGAAGACCTCGCCGAGCTTGTTGGCATCGCCCTCATAAAGTGCGTCGAAATAATGCTGGACGACGGCTTCGACGCTGGAACGGTCATGGCTCACGTTGGGCTCCCTCGGGTACAATTGATCTGGATTGAATTAAGCCACGAATGGACGGACTGCGCTACGAATGTCTTGCGTTTCTGACGCAGACGTGTGGTGCGATCGGAAATGTCGAATGAAGAAATTCCTGCCGGAGAACGTGGCAAGATGCGAACGTTCCGGGTAAAGATGGCGTAGTTGCATGGCTTGCTGGAGATATCGCGATGACGATCGACACCGACCGGATCGATGACGCCGTTTTGGCGTTGCTGCATCTTACCCTTCACGATGAGAACCGGGCATGGAAGGGCTTCGAAGGGGATGCGTTGGGCCGGCTACAGCAAAAAGGGATGATCGACGGCCTGGCCGACGAGAAATCGGTGATCTTGACGGACGACGGGCTGCAACGTTCGAAGCAATTGTTCGAGGCGATGTTTACGAAAAAGGCCGCGGGTCAACCCGTGGAGCAATTCGCGGGGCAATCCAGGTACCCGCATATCAAGGTCGATCTGGCGGATCTGGGCGATCAGCTTTGGCCGATCCTGCGCCGGGTGAGCTACGCCATGAGCGACGCTGACGTGAACGAAGCCGACATTGAGCAGTACAAGGTCGAGGTGAAAGCCGGCGGCGATCCCGTCGCCGTCAGCAGCCGGTGGGTACATGTCGAGGGCAGGGCAGGTTAGGGCACCGCAATTCGCCCCCTCCCCTGGAGGGCCCTCCAGGGCGGGTGAAGCGAAACGTGATTGAAAAAGGAGCGAACCGACGCGGCTTTGGCGGCACTAATGACAAGGAGTTCCAGTTCCTCTCGCATCTTGGTGATGAAGGTCCTCGATCACGCCGGTTTTCGAGCGTGACGTGGCTCACAAAAGCAGCCGCCGGGTTCTGCTAGGCAGGCTCCAGTGCTAATATCGGCCACCGTATGAGAAGCGTCATGATGAAATCGCCCCGATCCCCAGGATTGTGCCAGCTTTTCCTCGCTGCTGCGGCGCTGCTGCTGGTGTGCCAGCCGGCATGGGCCGAAAAGCGCGTGGCGCTGGTGCTCGGCAATGCGGCCTATCAAAACGTGGCCAAGCTTCCCAACCCGGTCAATGACGGCGCCGTGATCGCCGCGACCCTCAGGAATGCCGGCTTCGACGTGGTCGATTCGCGCCAGGATCTGCCGGCGGCCGAAACCCGCCGAACGCTGCGCGATTTTGCCGACCGCGCCCGCGATGCCGATATCGCCGTGGTCTATTACGCCGGCCACGGCATCGAGGTGGACGGTGCGAATTACCTGATTCCGGTCGACGCCAAGCTGGAACGCGATACCGACGTCTACGACGAAGCCCTTTCGCTGGACCGCGTGCTGCTCGCGATCGAACCCGCCAAGAAGCTGCGGTTGGTGATTCTCGATGCCTGCCGCGACAATCCGTTCTCGAAGAACATGAAACGAACCGTCGCGTCGCGTGCGATCGGGCAGGGGCTGGCCAAGGTCGAGCCAAACAGTCCGAACATGCTGATCGCCTATTCGGCCAAGGCCGGATCGACGGCGGCGGATGGCGACGGCAAGAACAGTCCGTTCACGGTGGCGCTGTCGAAGCATCTGACGACGCCGGGGCTCGATGTGCGCCGTGCGTTCGGCTTCGTCCGCGACGAAGTGCTGAAGACCACCAGCAACCGGCAGGAACCGTTTGTCTATGGCTCGCTCGGCGGTGAAGACGTGCCGCTGGTGCCGGCTCCCGCCAGGGCGGCGCCGGCTGCGTCCGCGCCAAGTCCGCAGGCCGAAGCGCGCCGCGACTACGAATTGGCGCTGCAGATCGGCAACAAGGACGCGCTGAGCGCGTTCATCGCGCAATACCCCGATGGCTTCTACGCCAGCCTCGCCAAGATCCAGCTGACCAAATTTGCCGCGGAAGAAGCCCGCGTCGCCGCCACCGAAAAGGCACGGCTGGCCGAACAGGAGCGGGCGCGGCTTGCCGCCGAGGGCGCCCAGAAGGGCCAGCAGGCCAAGGCGGATGCCGACGCGAAAGCTGCCGAGCAGGCCCGGATCGCCGCTGAAAAAGCCAAGCAGGTCGCCCAGGACAAGGTCGCCGAGGCCGAGCGCACCCGCGCCGCCACCGAACAGACCGCGGGCGTTCCGTCGACGGCGCAGACGGCCGACAAGCCAACGAACCTGGCCGCGCTGAACGCCGGGCCGCCGCAGGCCGATCTCACCAAATCCGTGCAGGCCGAATTGCGCCGTGTCGGCTGTCTCAGCGCGGACGCCGACGGCAACTGGAACACGGCGTCGCAGCGCTCGCTGACACTGTTCAACCGCTATGCCAAGACCAAATTCGACACCAAACTGGCCTCGACCGACGCGCTCGACACCATCAAGCTGAAGACGGCGCGGGTCTGCCCGATGGTCTGCGATCACGGCTACAAGGCCGAGGTCGACCGTTGCACCAAGATCACCTGCGCCACCGGCTCGTTCCTCAATGACGACAATGAGTGCGAGAAGCGCCGCGGCAAGCAGCCGGTCGCCAGGCGCGACAGGCCGGAACCGAGGCAGACTCCGGAAGCAAGGCAAGTTCCGCAGGCACAGCAAGCCATTGCCGGGCGTGCTCAGACGCGGACGGGTGCAGGTATCGGAACGCGAGGCCAGCCGCTTACCGGCATCGAACGTGAACGGGGTTGCAACGGCTACAGCGCCATCATGTCGGGCGTGTGCCCGTAACCACAGCCCAAGCCCTGACGCTGCAACGGAGAAATCAACAGGCCCCGCAAAGCGGGGCCTGTGTCGTTAGATCGCACTGGCCGCGATATTGACCATCAGCGCGACCAGCGCGGTGTTGAACACAAAAGCGATGATGCCGTGCATGGTCACGGTCCGGCGGATGATCTTGTCGGTGATGCCGACATCGGCGACCTGGGCGGTCATCCCGATCACGAAGGCGAAATAGACGAAGTCCCAGTAGTCGGGATCTTCGTCCTCGGGACCTTTCGGAAAGTCGAGGCCGCCGGGCTTGTCGCCGCGGTAATAATCATGGGCGTAATGCAGCGCGAAGGACGTATGCACCGCCGCCCACGACAGCACGATCGTCCCGATCGCCAGTGTCAATTCGGACGCGCCGCGCTGCGACGATCCGAGTTCGAACACGATCGCGCCGATGCTGGCGAAGGCGCCGAGCGCCGTCACCAGCAGGATCAGGAAGCGGCCGTCATCCTCGAGGATCGCGTTGCGGCGGATATGGCTGTGATCGCAGCGGAACATCATGGCGTAAGCGAGCGCCAGATAGAGCGAAGCAAAAACATCCCAGCCGATCAGGAGTCGCGTCACCAGCCGCAGCGAGTCCGGCAGCAGGAAGAAGGCGACTATTCCGGTCACGATCGAGACGAAGGTGCGCGGCCGCGCATAAAGCAAGCGGACCGGCGCGGGCATCTTCTTCAGCCGGGCGGAAAGTTCGTCGAGTTCTTTCCTGGCCGCCGGCACGTCAGTTCTTGCGGTCGGCGACGAACCGCGACGTCGCGCGCAGCACGTCGCCCCTGGCGCCGAAGATCGAGAGTGCGGAATCGGCCGTGGCCAGCAGGTCACGCACGCGCTGCTTGGCGCCGTCGATCCCGAGCTGGGTGACGAAGGTCGTCTTGCCCAGTGCGGCGTCCTGTCCGGTCTGCTTGCCGAGTGCGGCCGCATCGCCCTCGACGTCGAGCAGGTCGTCGGCGATCTGGAACGCTTCGCCGAGTGCGCGGCCGTAATCGTCGAGCGCCTGGTATTGCGCCGGAGAGGACTGGCCGAGGATGGCGCCGGCGATGCAGCCATAGCGCAACAGCGCGCCGGTCTTCATCTGCTGCAGCCGAGCCACGTCGACCGGCTCGCGGTCGCCGAACCGGCCTTCGCCGGCGAGGTCGAGCATCTGGCCGCCGACCATGCCGCCGATTCCCGAAGCCCGCGCCAGCGCACGCGTTAGCTTCAGCCGTACGTTGGCGTCGCCGTGAATCTCGTCGCGGGTGATGATGTCGAAAGCCAGCGTCAGCAGGCCGTCGCCGGCCAGGATCGCGGTGGCGTCGTCGGTCTGCTTGTGCAGCGTCGGCCGGCCGCGGCGCAAATCGCTGTTGTCCATGGCGGGCAGATCGTCATGAATCAGCGAATAACAATGGATGCATTCGAGCGCGGCGCCGGCCAGCAGTGCCGCCTCGCGCGGCACGCCGAACACGGCGGAGCTTTCAACCACCAGGAACGGCCGCAGGCGCTTGCCGCCGCCGAGGCTGGAATAGCGCATCGCGTGCATCAGCCGTTTCGGCCGCGCGATCTCGTCGGGCAGCAGGGCGTCTGACAACAGCTTCGCCAGCAGCGCCTCAGTATCTTCCGCAGTCTGGTCCAGTCGTTTTGCAAAGTCAGTCAGTGCAGTGCCGGTCGTCATCAAGAATAGCTCCAGATCGGTTCGAGCCGGACCATCGTTGATGGCACCGGCTTCGTCAATTCCGGCCGAACCGCCCGCGGCGCCTTAAAAGGGCTGGAAAAAGCCGGAGGATCAGGGACATATCGTGAAGCCGGTGGCTTCGCCGGCCCGCGCCCGTTGCCTTGAACCAGAAATCCGCCAATTTGCGCATTGCCCGAAATTTGCTGCTGATCGCGCTGGCGGTGCTGTTACTGCCGTATCTGGTGGTGCCGTTCTATCGCGTCGGCCATCCGGTCTCGACGCTGATGGCCTGGCGATGGGTGACCGGCGCGCCGGTATCGCGGCAATGGATCGATTTCAACGCCATTTCGCCGGCGCTGCCGCGTTCGGTGGTGGCCTCCGAAGATGCCAAATTCTGCAGCCACCACGGCGTCGACTGGGACGCGCTGCGCGAGGTGATCGACGACGCCGAGGACGGCGAGGTGGCGCGCGGCGGCTCGACCATCACCCAGCAGTTGGCGAAGAACCTGTTCCTGTGGCCGGGCCGCAGCGTGGTCCGCAAAGGCCTGGAGATACCGCTGGCAATCTGGATCGATCTGGTGCTGCCAAAGCAGCGGATCCTGGAAATCTATCTCAACATCGCCGAATGGGGCCCTTCCGGCCAGTTCGGCGCCGAAGCGGGGGCCGCCCACGCCTTCGGCCGCTCCGCCTCCACTCTATCGCCCCGGGAAGCCGCCCTTTTGGCGGCGATTCTGCCCAATCCCGTCAAGCGCAGCGCCCGCAATCCCGGTCCCGGTGTGCGCCGCCTGGCCGGGACCTATGTGGCCCGGGCGCAGGCCACGGCGTTACAGCGGTGCTGGCGGGAAAATCGCGCTTTTTGAGCCATTTGGGCGTATTTTGAACCTAGCTTTGAGGCATTCCATCCTCTATAAGCGCGGCCTTATCGGCATTTCAGCTCGCGCTTCGTCAGCGCCGGGCGTCCGCTACGGACGATGCCTCCGACACACCCCTAGAGGACACCGACATGGCCGTTCCCCGAAGAAAAACATCGCCCTCGCGGCGTGGCATGCGCCGCTCGGCGGACGCGCTCAAGAAGCCGACCTATGCCGAGGACAAGGATTCCGGCGAATTGCGCCGCCCGCACCACCTCGATCTGAAGACCGGCATGTACAAGGGCCGTCAGGTCTTGAAGGCCAAGAAGGAATCCTGATCGCGGAGCGCGGGTCGATCGGCCATGCGTGCCTGAATTTGGCCAACGCGTGAGGTAAGATGGTTTCCGGAGGGTGGATCTGGTGGTCCCCCTTGAAAATCTCGACTCTCTTGCCTGAAAAGAAAGCTTCGCCGTCGATGATCGGTTTTCCGCTTCTTCTGATTCCGCTGGCGATCTACAACATCATCGCCTTCCTGATGCGCGACGTGTCGTTCGCCGCGCCGCTCTTTACGGTGCCGCTGCCCTCGGGCACCGGCTGGCCGGTGACGCTGACCGATGGCCTGCTGACGCTCGGCATCCTGATGTTGCTGTGCGAGATCATCAAGGGCGCGCGGCCTGGCGCGAAATACCTCACAGACCATCTGCTGTCGCTGCTGGTGTTTGGCGGCGCAGCCGCGGAATTCGTGCTGCTGCCGCAGTTCGGCACCTCGACCTTTTTCCTGCTGACGCTGCTGGCTCTGGTGGATTTCCTGTCGGGCATTTCGCTGCGCCGGCGTCGCGGCGCACAGGCGGCGGCTCCTGCCGTCTCGCGGCGCGAGGCGCGTAAAGCCGAGGCGGCTGTGCCTGAACCCGAACTCGAACCGGTGTCCACGCCGGCCCCTGCGGCCGAAGCCGTGCCGCTGGATCGCGTGGAGCCCAGGATCGCGCATCCCGAGGTCACGCCGTCCGCGCCCTCGCCGGAGGTGCCATCGCCCGGCTTGCAGCCCGGCGATGGTTCGCACCCCTCGCCGGACCGGCCGCGCTAACTTTCAAGTCAGGTGATTCGTCAGATGATTTGCCGGGTCCGTATGCCGGCGGCGTGGGCCTGCTGCCGGCTGGCACTGTAAGCGGTCTGCGCGTCGGCCGTCGTTCCCCGGCGTAGGCCGCGGGTTTGCGGGGCCTGCTCGGCGGTTGCGAGCAAGTGGGCGACAAAGGTCGAGGCCGGCTGCGAGGACGGCTGGTGGGCCTTCCCTGTCCATTCCGTCGGCTGCGCCACCGGCACCAGCGCAACGCAAGCGGGCCTGGCGTCGGGGGCGCCGCCGTCGTCTATCGCGTGCGCTGGTCGAGCGTTGTTTGACATGGCAAATCGAAATCCGGCTGAACTGTCACATTTTGGGACGTGACGCCCTCTTCCGAACTCTTGGTCGCAAGACTCATACCGGCTCTCGCCCGTTGGTTCCCGGCCGCCGTGCAACTTGGTTTCGGCCGGGTTGCCGGAATCGGCGCAATGCGATGTTTCGCCAACATGGATGGGCTTTGGCGCCGAAAAGTGCCTTCCTTGCTCTCCCTCGATGATTCCGGCGCATCCTGGCTGGCGCTCACTTTTGCGGAATACACGCTGGTCGGGAGCAAAAGAGGCACTATCCTAGCGGTAGAGAATCACTCCTCCGTGTCCCGAAACGAGGCGATTGTGACATCCGCACTTCCGCAAGCCGATCTTCCGAAAGCTTCGACCATCCTCGCCTCACTCGGCCAGGCCGCCTTCGTTTGGGATATCGCCACCGATGCGATGGTCTGGAGCGATCATCTGAGTCAGGTATTTCCCGACATTCCAACGGAAGCGCTGGCCAGCGGCGCCGAATTCTCCAAGCTGATCGAGCCGGCGCGCGGCGTCCGCTCCGACGCACTCGGCCATTCCGCGCCGTCGCGCGGCGGCGACGGCGTGCCCTACCGGATCGAGTATGGGGTGCGGACCTCTACCTCGGCGCCGGTGCTCTGGATCGAGGAGACCGGCTGCTGGTTCGCCGGCGCCGATGGCAGGCCGGCGCGCGCCCACGGCATCGTCCGAATCAATAACGAGGCCCACGCCCGCGACGAACAACTGCTGAAGCTGTCGCGCAACGACCCCCTGACCGGCGAGCTCAACCGCACCCACCTGGTGGGATCGCTGGCCGAGGCGATCGAGGAAGCTTCGCGCTTCCGCACCTCCTCGGCCTTCATGCTGATCAGTATCGATCATCTGGCGCGCATCAACGATGCCTTCGGCTTCGATGTCGCGGACGCGGTGATTTCGGAGGTGGCCAAACGGATTCGCGCGCGGTTGCGCGGCGGCGACGTGCTCGGCCGCTTCTCCGGCAACAAATTCGGATTGATCCTGAAGAACTGCACCGTCGACGACATGAACGTCGCCGCCGAGCGCTTCCTGACGGGCGTGCGCGACGAGGTGGTGCCGACCACGTCCGGCCCGGTCTCGGTCACCGCGTCGATCGGCGCGGTCAGCGTGCCGCGCTACGCGCGCAGCGCCGACGAGGCAATCAACCGCGCCCATGAAACGCTCGATGGCGCCAAGCGCCGCCGCTCCGGGTCGTTTTCGGTATGGCGTCCGAATGTCGAGCGCGACGCCCAGCGCCGCGTCAACATCCGCGTCACCGACGAGATCGTCACCGCGCTGAACGAGCGCCGCATCGTGATGGCGTTCGAGCCCGTGGTCGAGGCGCGCTCGCGCGAGCCTGCGTTCTACGAGTGCCTGGTGCGCATGGAGCAGGACGACGGCCAGGTCTTGCTGGCGCCCGATATCGTTCCGGTCGCGGAAAAGCTCGGCCTGATCCGGCTGGTCGACCACCGCGTGCTCGAACTGGTGGTGGCCGAACTGGCGGAGCAGCCCGACATCCGGCTCAGCCTCAACATCTCGCCGGACACCACGATGGACCCGGACTGGTGGGCCTCGATCGAATCGCTGATGCGCGCCCATCCCGGCGTCGCCGAGCGGCTGATCGTGGAAATCACTGAAACCGTTGCGATCCAGGATCTCGACGACGTCAGGGGTTTCGTCACCCGGCTGAAGAACTATGGCA
This sequence comes from Bradyrhizobium sp., assembly GCA_046590305.1. Classification (GTDB taxonomy): domain Bacteria; phylum Pseudomonadota; class Alphaproteobacteria; order Rhizobiales; family Xanthobacteraceae; genus Bradyrhizobium. The sequence goes on along the minus strand of JBKJUA010000037.1, from coordinate 2,499 downwards.
GCCAGATCGCGATCGACGATTTCGGCGCAGGCTACACCTCGTTCCGGAATCTGCGCAAGCTCGGCGTCGACATCGTGAAAATCGACGGCGCCTTCGTGCAGAACATCGCCCGCTCGGCCGACGATCGCGCCTTCGTGCAAACCCTGATCGATCTGGCGCGCCGGCTGCAAATCAAGACCGTCGCCGAATGGGTGCAGGACGAGGAATCCGCCGTGATGCTGCGCGAATGGGGCTGCGACTACATCCAGGGTCGTTTGATCGGGCTGGCGTCGTCGCAGCGGCCTTGGGCGGAGTCGGACGCGACGGTGTTGCCCGCGGCGGGGTAAGGCCGGGCGAGGCTCGATCGCGCGGTTCCTGCGGGTAGTAACATTGGAGGACGGAGAGACGGTCCATAACGCTTTCTTCGACTGCAATTTCCGTGAGGAAGAACGATGAAGCTGCACTATTATCCAGAAGCGGACAGCCTCTATATCGAGCTGAACAGCGCACCGGGCACCGAGGTGCGCGAGATTGTCGAGGGACTCGTCGTCGATCTTGACGCCAATGGCGACGTGGTCGGGTTCGACATCGATCAGGCGTCGCGCAAGCTCGACCTGTCGAAGGTCGAGACAATTGCCCTTCCGCCGGCGAGCGCGGCTGAATGAGGTTGAAGAAGCGATCAGAATGCTGGCAGTGAAGCCACCCGTTAGCTGACATCGAGCTGGCTGAGGCGGCCCGACCGTGCCTCATGCAAGCCAGTTTTCCACCTTCAAGCCGCGAATGCGTTTGAACTCGGCCGTGTTGGCGGTCACGATGGTGGCGCCGGTTGCGCAGGCGTGTGCGGCGATCAGCAGATCGTTAGCCCCGATGGGCTTTCCAGCCGTTTCCAGTTCCGCGCGGATTCCGCCGTATTCGCCATCGGCGGGAACGTCGAACGGGAGCACCTCGATCTCGGCGAGCAGGTCTTCGACCGCCTTCCGCAGCCGCTCCGAACCGCTCTTTGCGCATCCATAGCGCAACTCCGCCGCCACGATGATGCTGGTGCAGATGCCGTCTTCGCCCACTTTGGCGATCCGCTTCGCGGCTTTGCCCTGCGGGTTTCTGACCAGGTCGGAGATGATGTTCGTATCCAGCATGTAGAGGGTCACAACACGCGCTCCGGTGCCGGCACCGGGTCGTCGATCTCCGGAAAGCGCTCGTCGATCGGCTTCATCGACCCGAGCAAGGCGATCAGTCCGCGCTTGCGCACCGGCTCGATCACCAGACGGTCTCCGTCGCGGTGCATGATCGCCTCGTCGCCCGGCAGTTCGAATTCGACGGGAATACGGATCGCCTGGTTGCGGCCGTTGCGGAATATCTTGACGTGGCGCTGCTCGGCCATCCGAGGTCCTCCGGCATATGTCTTAGACATATGCCAAAAGAGGCTTTGCTGCAAGGACGTTCCCTGCGCCCATTCCGGGGGCAGCGCTTCACGCAGACCCCTCGCAACGACGTTGATGGGTCACACCCTACTCGATAGGTCGTAATCAGCCGTCATGACCCGAGGTGGCGAGTGAAACTACTACTCGTCCTTCTTCGGCTCTTTCGACATCCGCTCCAGCCGGTCCTGCATGTCCTTCATCTGGCGGCGCAGGTCGTCGATGTTGGCCTCGTCGGCGGCCGGCTCCGGCACTTTCTCCGGCTCGGCGACGGCCAGGCTGCCGCCGCGCGGCGGCACCATCGGCTTGAACATCGCAAAGGTCTGCTGAAACATTTCCATGTTGCGGCGGACGTGCTCTTCCAGCGGCGCGAACGGCGTGCCCGAGAAGGTGTTGGTCAGCTGCGTGCGGAATTTTTCCTGCTCGCGGGTCAGCGTGTCGATCGACTGTTCGAGATATTTCGGCACCACCATCTGCATGCTGTCGCCGTAGAAGCGGATCAACTGGCGCAGGAAGTTGATCGGAAGGAGGTTCTGGCCGCCCTCCTTGTTCTCCTGCTCGAAAATGATCTGCGTCAGCACCGAACGGGTGATGTCTTCGTTGGTCTTGGCGTCGTAGACCACGAAATCCTCGCCCGCCTTCACCATGACGGCGAGGTCTTCGAGCGTCACATACGTGCTGGTGCCGGTGTTGTAGAGCCGCCTGTTGGCGTACTTCTTGATGGTGATCGGCTCGTCGGATTTGGCCATGCGCTGGTCACTTCCCCCCGGAGCCGGCGCCCGCCGGCATCAATCCCGAGCCAAAATAGGCGGTTTCCGCAGGGCGGGCCACCGTTTTGTGCAGTGCGCCACCTTGGCGGGCACCTTTCGCCGTACTATCAAAGAAACCACATATCACGAGGCCCGCCGGCGCTTCGCGCCCGCAGCAAAGTTAGGGAGATTTCGCAATGAAAGACGATATCGTCATCGTCAGCGCGGCCCGTACCCCGGTTGGGGCCTTCAACGGGGCGCTTTCCGGCTTGCCGGCGCATGAACTGGGCAAGGTCGCGATCCAAGAGGCGCTGAAGCGCGCCGGCGTTGAGGGGGGCCGGGTCTCCGAAGTC
>JBKJUA010000328.1:0-11317 GCA_046590305.1 Bradyrhizobium sp. | reverse complement strand
GATCCGACGTTTCGCTTCATGACGCTCGATTGGGACGGCAAGATCCGGATGGATTGCTCGTCACCTTACGCGATGGCGCGGCTGATCGGCATGCGCGACCGGTTCGACGTCGCCTTTGCCAACGACACCGACGCCGACCGGCACGGCATCGTGACCGGTTCGAACGGCCTGATGAACCCGAACCATTACCTCGCCGCATCGATCGCCTATCTGTTCGCGAACCGTCCGCAATGGCGCGGCGACAGCGCGGTCGGCAAGACCATCGTTTCCAGCGCGATCATCGACCGGGTCGCGAAGAAACTCGGCCGCGGGCTGATAGAGACCCCCGTCGGGTTCAAATGGTTCGTCGATGGCCTTTGCGATGGCTCGTTCGGCTTCGCCGGTGAGGAAAGCGCCGGCGCCTCGTTCCTGCGCAGGGACGGATCGGTCTGGACCACCGACAAGGACGGCATCATTCTGGGACTGCTGGCCGCCGAGATGACGGCGCGCACCAAATCCGATCCCAGCCAGTTGTTCGGGAAACTGACTGACGAACTCGGCGTGCCGTTCTATGAGCGGATCGACGCGCCGGCGACGCCGGTTCAGAAGAATCTGCTGAAGGCGCTGTCGGCTGAAAAGCTCGCGATGGCGGAACTGGCCGGCGAGCCGGTTCGCTCGGTATTGTCAGCGGCGCCCGGCAACGGGCAGCCGTTCGGCGGCATCAAGGTGACGTCGGACAGCGGATGGTTCGCGGCGCGGCCGTCGGGCACCGAGGATGTCTACAAGATCTATGCGGAGAGCTTTCGCAGCGAGCAACACCTGCGGCAGATCCAGGACGACGCCCAGCGCGCCATCGCGCATGCGTTCGAGGGCGGCTGAAAGCGGAAGCCGAATTGGATGTCCAGCGGGGCTCTCATTGCTCGAGATGCGGGAAGACTCGCTTCTCACCATGAGGAACATCGCAAAACGATGCTTCTCGAAGGATGGAGCATCAAAAATTGGAAACTGTACTAAGTTGTGCAACGGGCAACGTCAAAGTTATCGCGCTGCAATTGCCGCCAGACTTTGCGCGCGCCTTAGCCCTCGGCGTTCTCGCAAAAGAAAACGCGGGCGATCTCCGGCCTTAGCGTCATGACCCGTCTTGCGCGCTTGGATAGCTTCTCCGGATCGGCGCGCCTGGCGGCATGGGCGCGGTAGGTCGAGGGACCGATCGGCAATACCTTGCAGATCGGCTTGCCCCATTGATCTCTTGTCGATGAACGCGATCATGGCTCGTACCGTCGGTCGAGCTCCGCCATCGCAAAATATGCCGACGCCTTGCGCAGGATCTCATTGGCATGACAAAGCTCGCGGCTCTCCCGCTCCAGCGCCTTGAGCCGATCCTAGACGTTGGATGGGCCGCCGGATCGCCGGCCGCTGTCGATCTCCGCCTTCTTTACCCACTCATGCAATGTCTGCGGGGTACAGCGATCTTCGCTGAGATCGAACGAACCGCCGCCCAGCGCGAGGCATGCTCGCCATCATGTTTCAGAACCGTCCCCACCGCGCGGGTCCTGCACTTCGGGTGAGAATCTGTCGTCGTCTTGCTTGTCACGGCTCCACCAACTCAAGAGTTGGAGTCTTTGGCAAAGGACGGACGCACGCCCGTCGTGCTGTATGCTCGCGCACCGAGGGCGGGAACCATTCGCATTTGTCACAGTTTACCGGTCGGGCAGCGACTGAGGAGATACAGATGCGCAATGACAAGCTGAACCGTCGTGAGGGCGGTGTGAGCAGCACCATGATGGCGCTTATTGCCGGCGTTGCAGTTCTGGTACTCGTGTTTATGTGGGCGCCATGGAGCGGCCCAAAGGTAGCCACCAATACAGCTCCGGGCACGACCACTGGCTCGTCAATCCGGCCGGCGACCCCCGTGGCGCCGGTTTCTCCCGCCCCTAACGCCCCGGCTGCTCCCACAACGACCCGGTAGATGATTGCAGCGTTGAGCCGTTCGGGATTTTCCCTGGCGGCTTTCGCGCTCTGGAGTTTTCCTGCGGAACGCTCGCGTGACATAGCGTAAGCGGAGTAAAATAGTTTTCTCATTTGCGAGCGGAGCTGTCAAACAGCTTAACCTCCCTCGTAAAGCGGGACGGCGGGTTGTGATCTCCTATTTCGGCCGTCGTTTAAGTCGGAGGCGACCAATGAAGGGTCGGCGGGTCGCCATATGTAACGTGAACGGCGATTATCGTCCCGAAATGCTACTTTTGTCCCGCCTCGTGCTGCTCACCTGAATACGGACCGGGCCGTGCAGGCGCTTGGCCAGCAGGCTGATTCACCTCAAGTCGGACGTCGCGAACCCAAACGAAACATCGACGGAATGCTTGCAATCTTTTCCACGATGCGTCGGCTCAAAACCTTCGGCATCTTCTCCGGATCTAGTAAGTCATTCTCTGCCAGCACACTTTCGTCATTCTCGATCACTGCCCGATCAAACGGCATCAAGGTTCTTCCGGAATTGCGCAAAGCTTCAATCGCTTTCAAAACAGAACCGGAGTTAAGATCAAGGGCGGCCGAAAACGTGCGCGGCTCGACCCCCAAATGTTCACTAACAAGATTTTCACGTACGGCTACGATCGTGTCACGCAGTTTTGCTTGATCCGGGGAAGGGCCCGATGCTTCCACGGCGAGATCGCACTCGGTATCAAAGCTCATCGATCGATTGTTTAGATTAGATGACCCAACCCGAAGCAACTTCTCGTCCATGGTCAGTATCTTGGCGTGCACGTAAATCGGTTTGCCTCCGGCCGTTACAGGGTAGTAAACGCCAAACCGCTTATACCTGTCAGCCTTCCACAACTGGTGAAGCAGCCTGTGTCGCGCGCCATCCATGGCCTTATGCTCGAGCCATCCTTCCGTCGTCTTTGGAAGTACTAGTATTATCTCGGGACCGCTGGGCTCCTCCAAGCGCCGAGCCATCGCATCGGCGATTTTGCGCGAAGCTAGATACTGAGTTTCTATGTAGACGGTGCGCTCCGCTCGTCTGATCGCATCAAGGTAGAGTGACTCAATCTCCCTGATTCCCCGCTGGTCGTCTAACTCGGGGAGGGTACGGGCGATTGCCACTTCAACATCCTCAATGGTGGGTATTAAATTGTCAGGCCACAAGTCCGACTTCCTCGGGATGGCAGGAAGCTCTTTTCCTGTCCCTCGCAGCCAACGCTCACGAGCCAGATCTGCGATGGCGCCAGCCGCATCGCCGTCAACGGCCGTGGTCGCGTCATGCCAAGGACCATATGATCGTCCGCTCGGTTTCGTGCGTAGCGGATTGTCGTCGAGGTGCTCAGGGGTGTCCCAGCGATCAGTCGTCATGTCGATTCCACCGCAGAACGCGAGTGCATCGTCGATAACGACGATTTTCTGGTGGTGAGCAGCACCCACGGGATGGGCATGATCCAGTCTCAGGTGCAACCGCTTATCGGTGATCCAGTCCACGATGAATAATGGCGTCATGCCCCGCCCCAGCGCTTGTATCATGCCCAGATCCCACTTGAGCACGTAGACATTCAGGTGTTCTCGATGCTTCGGGAGCCACGATAGAAATTCTCCAAGCGCGTTCGGCCCTTCGAGCGTTTGCTTCTCCGGTTCTAGTTTGATTCGCGTGTCAAAATCCCACCCTATCAGCATGATCCTGTGCTGAGCTTTGAGCATTGCGCTTTTCACATGGCGGAAATAATCAGCTGCGTCTACAATAAGCGCCAGACGTTGCGCCCGCTCGATACGCCAGCAATTCCGACCCACCGTCAGCATTCGTCCGCTTTCATCATTCATACAGCTGAGCACTGCTAACGTCCTTCGTCTTGTATGCCTTCGCGACTTGGCAAGCATCCATTTGCAAAAATTGCAAACTACCGTCTCAGCAAAGGCACCCGGTTATTCAGTACCTCCTTTGCGGCGCAGGTCTATCGGAAAACTGCCGAAAGACCGTGAAGGAGGTATATGTACCGAATTCACGGCGATCGCCCAGTCATCTGTCTTGCCATTTTAGTTTCAGCCAAATCCACTTCGCCTCACCCCACGCTAAGGTTCTCAACAGGGGCTTCTGCAACACAGGCACGTCCTGCGCGATCAACAACAGGCCAAGGGGCAGCATCCATAATCCCAAGATGGGTAACAAGCTGAACATGCCACCAACAATGAGCAGCATTGCAACGACAAGACGAACTCCAAGAGAAGACGGCTTGCGCAACCATCGAATGGACTGCGAGACCCTAACCGGCACCCGCCGATCAATTAACTCAAAGTATCGGTTCAATTCTGCTTTCGTCGTTGCCATTCCTGCCCTCGCCGCAAACGATCTGCGGTACGATAAAACGCTTCCGGGTAAGTTAGTTCCGCGCCGTTGTAGCCGGATTGCTTTTGGGAAGCGCCAACGCGTCAATAGTGGCCTTTAGCGAGCGAGATGGTTGTGCGTTCGATTGCGACGCGGCATCACCCTGCTCGACCTCAGTCAAAAGACAGACGACTATGCGAGCGGATGGGGCTTGTCTAGAAAGTCTTCTGACGGCGTAATCCAGTCGCGCTGTCGAGACGTTCTCAAGATAGCAAATGCAGATGGAAGATGCTTCGTCCCTTTCGATCGCGGTTACGGCACCGGATACCCGGGCATTCATGCCGTTGCGCTTTAGTACATCGGCGACGATCAAAGCACCGCAATCGTCGAGCCTACCTAAACCGGGCAAGCAAAACACAGGCTTTCCGAGGTCGCTGGTCGGCAGTTGGACTATCTTGCGGTCCGCAAGCGATAATTCCGTCAACACAGCATCCCCCTCCCCGTGTCCGTGTTCGGCAAGATCTTCAACGAGGTCGGACACCGTCCTGAAAATATTCTCCAGCCGAACGTCGTCGAGCCGTCCGCGTTCCGCGTCGGCCTGTGCCAGTCGCAATGCGGGGATCAAGACGTCCTCGTAATATGCCGTGACCTTACCCTCCTTGAGGAACTCCTGGGCCTGCTCGATCGCTTCGACGGGATCGCCGGTTAACATCCGCTGATACGCCGCCTGTTGCAGTGTCAGGGCGGGCTTGTCCCCCAGCATGATGTCGATGAATTGCAGTCGGTCGACGTGGCGCGACATCACCACCAGGCAGAGCGTCAGCGGAGTGGACATCAAAAGCCCCAAGGGCCCCCACAACCAAGTCCAGAAGGCTGCTGAAACCACCACGGCAACGGGCGAAAGACCGGCACTGCGCCCGTAAATGAATGGTTCGATGATTTGGCCCATGACGATGTCCACCAGCGCAAAGAGAGCCATAGTCCAAATCACCATGGTCCATCCTTCACCCACCGCTGCCGCCAGAGCCAGGGGAAGGATGATGGCGATCAGGGCGCCTATGTAGGGCACGAAGCGAAGAATCATCGCCATCAGCCCCCACAGCGGGGCGCTGGGTACGCCGATCACGGCAAGACCAACGCCAATAAGCAATCCAAACACCGCGTTGAGGATTAACTGCGTAATGAATAGCTTTCCGAGACGCTGGCCGGCATCGTCCATGCCCCTCGTGGTGCGTTCGATATCCCCACTGCCTGCAAGCCGGATGAACCGATCTCGCAGGTCCTCACGCTGGAGCAGAAAAAAGATTACAAACAGCAAAACAATTCCGGTCGTAGTGAAAGGCGAGACCAAGGGCTGCAGCACGGCAACCAGTGTCTCGGACGCACCAGGCGGTGGTTGGTGCACCTCGACCGGGATGGGCTTTGCCGAGTTAGCTGACGGAGTGAGAGCCGGCGGCGCCGCAATTTTTTCGATTTGGGGCTTTTCCAGTTCCTTACTGAGATTCGTCAGCAGGCCGGACGCATTCTTGAGAAGGCTGGATGTGCCTACGACATCGCGAACATGTTGGATTTTTTCGCCGAGAGTCTTCTGGTAACGCGGCAGGTCTGTTGCCAACTGATTGACCTGAACCATCACCATGGTCCCCAGCGCAGCAATGACCGCCAGCGAGCAGGCGACGGCAAGTCCCACCGCTGCAGAGCGCGGAAAACGCCATCGCTGCAGTACCCTGACCATTGGTGCAAGCACGAAGGTAAGCAGCACCGCTAAAGCCATAGGCACCAGGATTTCCCTGGTGAAATACAACGCCGCGACAGTGACCGCGACGATCACAAAACTATTGAAACCAACCCCGGCCGGAACGATCACTTTCAATTTCCTGTCGGCACAGCACTCAACATCCGCGCAACGGCCGTGGATGCTTGTATTAACTAAATCGATTGATACTTGTTCCCGAGCACTCTACCGCCTAAATGGCGTTGGCTTCAGGCACGGCTGGACGCCGAATTGATCAATCCTTGGATCTAAGCATCGAAAGCGTCAACTTCGATACGCGTGTTCGGCAGCGGCGCGGGCTTGACGATATCCAGATGGATGCTGCCGCAATCCGTGCAGCGCATGGCCCAGTATTCGGAGCCCGCCCGCCCGGCGATGACGCGCAGGATCGCCAGTCCGGCAGCGCATTCCGGACAGCTCGACAGCACTGCGGGGAGATCTGACGGGGCCGGGTGGAACTCGGATTCACGCATGCCGCTTACCTCCGGGCCACATCAGGCGGCCGACAGCTCCTGTTGCGGCGCCTGCGCGGCCGCCGCGTATCGCGCGAGCTTGAGGCGGTCGATCTGATTCCTGGCATCTGCCGCGGCGGACTCCGGATCGGGCCAGGCGAAGCCGATTTCAATCGCGGAAAACGCGACGCCGCCGACGATCAGCGGATTGCGGTCCGGCCGCCTCAACCTGGCGTGCCACAGGCCCTTGCCGGCTTCGTAACATTCGATGGCAAAGCCCTCGTAATTCATCGCGTCACCCCGGCTAATTCCGCGGCCAAGGGAAACATGAGCCGGCCAATACGAATGTGAACTCGTTCACATCCAGACTATTTTTTTCGACCTCTGTCCCGGACCGCAGGCCCCGCCGCGACACGCATGATCCAGCGCCGGAACGCGGCGAAATCGCGTTGTTCGGTCTGGAAGCTGCGATAGACCAGATACCACCGCATGCCCTTCGGCACCGCCAGCGCAAACGGCGCGACCAGCCGTCCGGCGGCGAGGTCGTCGTCGATATAGGGCCGGATGCCCATGGCGATACCGAGCCCGTCGACCGCGGCCTGCAGGGCCTGACCATAGAATTGAAACTCGGGCCCGCGCGCGGTGACCCGCGCGACGCCAGATGCCTTCAGCCATGACGGCCAGTCGTCGGGCGAATGCGCGACGCGCAGCAGGCTCGGCCCTCTGAGGTCGCTTGACCGCTTCAGCGGCTGCGCCAGCCGCGGCGCGCATACCGGTAACAGATCGGCCGCGAACAAAGGCTCGGCGACCAGCCCCGGCCACTCGCCGTCGCCGAGCTTGATGCCGCAGCTCCAGTCGTCGCCGAACGGCGCCGCGGCCCCGCCGGTGGTGATGCGCACCTCGATATCGGGCTCGTCCTTGCGAAAATCCGCCAGCCGCGGAATCAGCCATCGCATGGCAAAGGTCGGACCGACGCCGATGGTCAAAACCCGGACGCCCGAGGGCGCGGTCACCTGCGCGGTCAGGCTGGCCAGCGCATCGAAGATCGGCGTCAGCCCGCTTTGATAGGCGCGCCCCGCCGCCGTCATCGCCAGCCGGTTGGCCTTGCGCTCGAACAGCGCGACGCCAAGCCGGTCCTCCAGCAGATGCACCATCCGGGAAACCGCCGCCGCCGAAACGTTGAGCTCGGAGCCGGCGCCCGCAAAACTGCCGGTTCGCGCGGCGGCCTCGAACGCCTTGATGCCGTTGAGAAAGAGCAGTCGCCGCATGAGAACTCGCCAGCCTCAGGAAAACTGAGGCAAGGGCAAGCTAACTCAGTTTGCGCCGCCGGTACAGGCAAGGCAGAACTGGCGGCGGAGATTCGAAATGACGCCGCTTCTGATGGCCGCGCTCGGTTTGCTGATGGTCGCGACAGCTTTCCTGTCCGGGCTGTTCGGCATGGCCGGCGGGCTGATCCTGATCGGCGTGCTGCTGACCATCCTGCCGCTGCCGTCGGCGATGGTGCTGCATGCGATCACGCAGATGGCGTCGAACGGCTGGCGCGCGTTCCTGTGGCGCGCGCATATCAGGTGGAAGCCGGTCTTCATCTATCTGATCGGTGCCGCCCTGGCGCTCGGCGCCTGGTCGATCGCCCGCTACGTGCCGGACAAGCCGATCGCGCTGCTGCTGCTCGGGGTAACGCCATTCATGGCGCGGCTGACGCCGAAGGGCCTGAAGCCCAATCCCGAGAGCATCGCGCAGGGCAGCTTCTACGGCTTCATCTGCATGGGGCTGATGCTGATGACCGGCGTCTCAGGGCCCCTGATGGACACCTTCTTTCTCGGCGGCAATTTCGGCCGCCGCGAGGTGGTCGCGACCAAGGCCGCCTGCCAGGTCGCCAGTCATTTTGTGAAATTGATCTATTTCGGCGCCATCATCGACCAGGCCGCCACACTCGATCCCGTGCTCGCCGTGATTGCGGTGGCCGCCTCGATGCTCGGCACGACGCTGGCAAGGCGCATTCTGGAGGCGATGAGCGACCAGCAATTCCGCACCTGGGCGGGGCGGCTGATCACGACGGTCGCCTGCTATTACATCCTCTACGGAAGCTGGCTGATGCTGGCGCCTTATTTCCAGACTTCGTGACCCCTGACAGGAGGGGAAACCGGATGTCCGATACGTCAGACCCGCTGGTGCTCGACCTCGTCGAATGGGTGGCGCGCGGGCCACGGCTTTATGCCGAGGTGATCGAGGCGTGGCGAACCTCGTGTCCGCGCCTGACGATCTGGGAGGACGCCGTCGATCGCGGCTATCTCGCGCGCGAATCCGTCGCGGGAGCCGGCGTCAGAGTAGTGGTCACCAAGGGCGGCGAAACATTCCTCCGCGATCACGGTCGGGCAAGCTGATCGCGACACGTTCTCGACCGGTCGACTTGGCCATTGGCCGAGTATCGGGCCGGGAAGGCGAGAAAAACGCAGGTTGATCTGTCACCTGATCGCAGCGGCGATGGCCTGCAACGGCTGTCCAGATTGAACGACCGGCAAAAATATCGACCGGAATGTGAACGAGTTCACAGCGGTGTTGCGAGCAACCGGTAATTGTGTCCGGCAGCGGAACGTACCGACACCGATCATAATGGAGGCTGTCATGCCGAATGCGGCGGATATGAAATGGTTCAAGGAGAACTTTCATGGACAAATCGAAGCCGCGATTGTGGACACTCCGTTCACACTCGATTTGTTGGTAGCGGTTGCTTGCCAGGAAACCGGTCACATCTGGTCGGTGCTGCGCAAGAAGCCGTCGTTCACGACCGATCAGGTTCTCGTACTTTGCGTCGGCGACACACTCGACGCGCCCAGGCGCAGTGCGTTTCCCAAGACCAAGGTCGCTCTGCTTGCCAAGCCGGACGGCGATACGATGTTCATCATCGCCCGCGAGGCTTTGGTGGCAATGGCGGCGCACATCCCCGGATTTCCGGTGTCGAATCCGAACAAGTTCTGCCACGGCTACGGCATGTTCCAGTACGACCTGCAGTTCTTTTTGGAAGACCCTCAGTATTTTCTGCAAAAGCGCTACGAGAAATTCAGCGAAACGCTCGCAAAATGTATTAGCGAACTGACCACCAAAGCCAAAAAGATCCATCTGTTTGACAAGCCGTCGCTCACTGACATGGAATTGACGGCGGTGGCGATCGCCTACAACACCGGCAACTTCAAACCGAGCAAGGGCCTGAAGCAGGGCCATTTCAACGGTACCAAATTCTACGGTGAAGAGATTTTCGATTTCATCCGGCTCGCCCATACGGTGCCGGTGCCGGGTGGCGCACCCCTCTTGCCGCCGCCGCCGCCCGACAACGCCATTCTGCCGCCTCCGACGCAGGTCGAGGCGACCGGACCTTTCTTCGTGGTCCATACGCAGATCAGCCCGCTGCGGGTGCGGAGCGCGCCCAAGATCAGTTCACCATTGACTGCCAACGTCATCGCGCAATTGCCCGACGGTCACCCGGTGCGTGCAGTCACCGGCACTGCGGTGAGGAACTTCCTCGAAATCGAAACCAGCCTGGCGGGCGCGCACATCCGCGGCTTCGCCTCGTCGGACTTCCTTGCTCCGGCGCCCGGCGTGAACGTCATTCCGATTGTTCAGCCGGCGGAGGCGCCGCCGACCAGCGGCATCGTCGAAGTCTTCATGCCCCGGCCGGCCAGCCTGATCACCAGGCGGACGGCGATAGCAGGCGCCCATTCACTCAACGAGTCCAGCATGCCGACCCGAAAGGGTGCGACATCGGACGAATTGCGCGCCAGCCTCGGCGAGGTGATCGACTATCTCGCCAGCGATAAGGCCACGCACAAGCGCTACAAACCTCGCGACGGCCTGACCTTCTGCAACATCTACGCCCACGATTACTGCTTCCTGGCCGGCGTGTACCTGCCTCGGGTGTGGTGGACGCCCGGTGCCATCGAGCGCCTGACCCAGGGAGAGACGGTCGAGCCGCTGATCGAAAATACCATCATGGAAATGCGTGCCAATGATCTGTTCCGCTGGCTGCGCGACTTTGGGCCGCGCTTCGGCTGGCGTCAGACCGGCACGCCAACCAAGCTGCAGCAGGAGGCAAACCAGGGCGCGGCCGGTCTGATCGTTGCGCGACGGAAGCAGGACGGCAAGTCCGGCCATATCGTTGCGGTTGTCCCCGAAACCGAGACCGAGCGCGCCGCGCGCAACACCGCGGGTGAAGTCACGCGACCGTTGCAAAGCCAGGCCGGCGCTGTGAATTTCCGCCGTGGCACCAGTACACTCAATTGGTGGAAAGGCGATCAATTTGCGGAAAGCGCATTCTGGCTGCACGCCTGAAGACCCGCGTTGACGCTCGGGGAGGACGCGGTCGATCGCGGCTATGTCGCGCGCGAGGCGGCCATCGGGGGCAGGAGTGAGGGTGGCGGTCACCGTCGGCGGCGCCAGGTTTCCGCGCGCGCACGGGCGGGTCAGTTGAGGGTGGCCCCTAGTCTAGAACGCGACCGTGCTCCTCACACCAAGCAAAGCCCCGCTCCTGATCGCAGCGCTCGGAGAAGCCGGATCCGGCACATGGCCGCCGGGATGGATGATGTATTGAAAGAGCGGTTGTATGGTCCAGCCCGGCTTGATCTGGGCCTGGTAGCTGAGCTCGATCGTCATTTCGTAGGCCCGGATTGGCTGCGCGACGCCCGAGAACGCGATCGCGTCGCGGTCCAGCGCGCGGGCCCAGTCTGATATCCTGGCATAGATGAAGGACGCACCGAACCTGTCGTCGGGACGGTGGGGAATCATGCCGGCGAAGACAACGCCGCCGTC
>JBKJUA010000324.1:0-3857 GCA_046590305.1 Bradyrhizobium sp. | reverse complement strand
CCAGGTATAGCCGTCGGGCTCGCTTCGCGCGACGGATGCGGTGCCGATGTTGCTGTTGCCGCCGGGCCGGGCCTCCACGACGATGGTCTGCTTGAGGTCGCGGCCGACCTGGTCGGTCACGGTGCGGGCAACGATGTCGACGATGCCGCCGGCGGGATAAGGCACCACGATGTGAATGGCGCGGTTCGGCCAGTTGCCCTGCGCTGATACGCTTGCAAAGCTGCCAAGCAACAATGCGATGGTGCCCGTGACGAAGCCAAAGGCCCGGATGCCCCTCATTTTCCCCTCCCATGTATGACACATCGTTCGAGCGATGCTTTGGTTTCGGTTTATTCTGTAGTGCGATGCAAACCTATTCGTTGGCGACAAGCGACTTGATGCTGCGCGCGAGGCCGAGGATGCGCGGCCCGCATTCGCGCTCGATCTGCTCGGCGCTGAAGCGAAACGAGGGAATGCCGCAATTCACCGAAAGGCAATCGCCGGTCGGCGTGCGATACAGCGGTGCCGCGACGCCAAAGATCTCGCGCCGCCATTCGCCGAGCGAGACTGCGAAACCACGTTCCCTGCAAAGCTCGCTGTCGGGCAGCGTCCGGGCCTGCACGTATTTCAATTCCTCCGGACGCTCCGCTTTCACGGTTTTCACGTAACCGTCGCGCTCGTGTTCGGTGAACAGCGACAGCAGTGCGCGGCCGACCGCGGTGGTCGCCATCGTTCCGGTGAAGCCGACGTCGGGCATGTGCGGCACGGCATCGGTGGTGCGCAGCGTCTCGACATAGATGAAGTCGAGGCCGAACGGCATCGCGATGGATACCGTGCCGCCGGTGTAGGCCGCGAAGTCGCGCATCAGGGGCCGCGCCAGTTGCCGGACTTTCAGCGGCGACAATACCGGATAAGCCGCCGCCAGGATGCCGAGCCCGAGTTCGAATCGCCCCTTGGCGTCGCGCTTGAGATAGCCGAGCCGCGCCAGCGTGTGCGTCAGCCGCGACACCGTCGGCCGCGACAGGCCGGTGCTGGCGGCAAGATCGGCATTCGACAGCGCGCCGTTGCTGTTGCGGAAGGCGGCCAGCACATCGAGCCCATGCGCCAGCGTCGTGGCAAAGGACGGATCGCTTTGTTCCGTCACGGCTTTTGGCCGCGTAGGAGCAAGTCGGCTTAAGGGAGACGTCGAGACCATGCCAAATAATGGACAGAATATTGAATATTGTCAACATAATGAAACATATTTGCCTTTTCTGTCGGCATACGTTTAGATGTCGCCTTCTCCAGGGGGGAGGCAAGTATGGACTTCGATCTATCCGCGCGGTCGGAGCAGTGGCGGGCACGGCTTGCGGCCTTCTTCGATCGGGAAGTACTGCCGCGCCATCGCGACTGGCTCGCGCATGTCGCCGTCAGCCGCGAGACGCCGCCCTTCATGGCCGGACTGCAGCAGAAAGCGCGCGAGGCGGGGTTGTGGAATCTCGGCCTGCCCGAACTCGCCGATGATGAGCCGGGGACGCGGCTCTCCAACCTCGAATACGCGCCGTTGGCCGAGATCATGGGACGGCTGTTCTGGGCCTCCGAAGTCTTCAACTGCCAGGCGCCCGACGTGCCCAACATGATCGCGCTGCAGAACTGCGCCACGCCGGAACAGAAGGCGCGCTGGCTGCGGCCGCTGCTGGAGGCAAAAACCCGCTCGGCTTTCGGCATGACCGAACCCGACGTCGCCTCGTCGGATGCGACCAATATCGCCACCCGCATGGTCCGCGACGGCGACGACTACATCATCAACGGGCGCAAATGGTTCATCACCGGCGCGGCGCATCCGCGCTGCGGTTTTCTGATCGTGATGGGCGTGACCGATGCGGAAGCCGATCGCACCCGCCGCCATTCCTGCATCGTCGTGCCGATGGAAGCGCCTGGGGTCCGGCTGGTGCGCTCGCTGCGCTGGATGGGCTGCGAGGATCACACTGCGCCGATCGGCGAACTAACGTTTGAAAACGTCCGCGTACCCGCCGCCAACCTGCTCGGCGCCGAAGGCGAGGGTTTCAAAGTCGCGCAGATCCGTCTTGGGCCCGCGCGCATTCATCATTGCATGCGCTCGATCGGGCTGTGCGAACTACTGATCGAGTTGATGATGGTGAGATCGGGGGAGCGCTCGGCCTTCGGCCGCACCATCATTCAATACGACACCGTGCAGCGCTGGATCGCCGAATCCCGCGTCGAGCTCGAGCAGGCGCGCCTGTTGGCCTGGCGCTGCGCGTGGCGGCTCGACCAGGCCGGCCACCACGGCGCCTGGCGTGATGTCTCGCTGATCAAGGTCGCGGTACCCGCCATGCTGCAGCGGATCGCTGACCGCGCCATGCAGGTGTTCGGCGCGATGGGCGGATCGGACGATACCCCGATCCACCAGGCGCTGGCGTGGGGACGCCTGTTGCGGATCGGCGACGGGCCGGACGAGGTGCACCTGCGGCAGATTTTCAAGATGGAGGCGATGCCGGTATGGTCGATCGCGGGCTCGCCGTATCTGGCGGCGCGGCCGGCGTGAACTGGTACGCGGAAAGAATCTTTACCTCGCCCCGCTTGCGGGGAGAGGTCGCGCGTAGCGCCGGGTGAGGGGGACTCTCCGCGAGTGAATCGGTTGAGAGTCCCCCTCACCCCCACCCTCTCCCCGCAAGCGGGGAGAGTGAGAAGCGATCGATCGAAGCACCGATAAAATCTTTCAGAGGCACTTTCGGATGACGGTTACGGACCAACCACAAAATCTGCACCACGCTCCGATCGACAAGGAGAAGCTGCGCCAGAAATACCTGGATGAGCGCAACAAGCGGCTCCGCGCTGACGGCAACGACCAGTATGTTCAGGTCAAGGATCAACTCGCCCACTATCTCGACGATCCCTATACGCCCGTTACCCCGCGCGAACCAAAGACCGACCACGTCACCTTCGCGTTCATCGGCGGCGGTTTTGCGGGGTTGGCCACATCAGCGCGGCTCTCGGAGGCCGGTGTTGCGGACGTCCGCATCATCGAGAAGGGCGGCGACTTCGGCGGCACCTGGTACTGGAACAGATATCCCGGCGCGCAGTGCGATACCGCGTCGCTGGTCTACATGCCGCTGCTCGAAGAAACCGGACACATGCCGTCCGAGAAGTACGCGCATGCGCCTGAGATCCTCGAGCACTGCCGGCGTATCGGCAAGCAATACAGACTGTACGACAACGCGCTGTTTCACACCGAGGTCACACGTCTCGCGTGGGACGAAGTCGCCTCGCGCTGGGTCATCCATACCAACCGCGGCGACGCCTTCACGGCGCAATTCATCGGCTTGGGCACGGGGCCGCTGCATGTCCCGAAATTGCCGGGCTTGCCGGGCATCGAAGCGTTCAAGGGACATTCCTTCCACACCAGCCGATGGGACTACGGCTACACCGGCGGCGATCCCCTGGGCGCGCCGATGCACAGGCTGGCGGACAAGCGCGTCGGCATCATCGGCACTGGTGCGACATCGGTCCAGTGCGTGCCGCATCTGGCGCGCGCAGCCAAGGAACTCTACGTCTTTCAACGCACGCCATCATCGGTCGATGTCCGCGCCAATGCGCCGATCGATCCCGAATGGTTTTCGACCATCGCAACACCGGGGTGGCAACAGCGCTGGCTGGAGAATTTCACCGCCAACCAGGCCGGCGGCAACGCGACGGAAGATCTGGTTCAGGACGGCTGGACCGACCTGTCGCGACGGATCCGCAGCAAGATCATGCAGCTGCCGCGGGAGCAGCGAATTCCGAAAAACATGCTGGCGGCCTTTGAAGACTCCGACTTCGAGAAAATGGAAGAGATTCGCAACCGGGTCGACGCCATCGTCGGGGATCGCGATACCGCC
>JBKJUA010000258.1:0-6834 GCA_046590305.1 Bradyrhizobium sp. | reverse complement strand
ATCTGGTTCACGCTCAAGGTATTTTTCATGTTCTTCCTGATTGCGATGGCGAAGGCGATCGTGCCGCGCTACCGCTACGATCAGTTGATGCGGCTCGGCTGGAAGGTGTTCCTGCCGCTGTCGCTGGCGATGGTGGTGATTGTGGCCGGCGTGCTGCATTTCGCCGGCATCGCGCCGAAATGAGGTCGCTATGAGTGTCAACATCAACGCTACGGCCCGCTCGCTTCTGCTGACGGAATTCGTCTCGGCGTTTTTTCTCGCCATGCGATATTTCTTCAAGCCGAAACCGACGCTGAACTATCCGTTCGAGAAGGGGCCGATCTCACCGCGCTTCCGCGGCGAGCACGCGCTGCGCCGCTATCCCAATGGCGAGGAACGCTGCATCGCCTGCAAGTTGTGCGAGGCGATCTGCCCGGCGCAGGCGATCACCATCGAGGCCGGCCCGCGCCGCAACGACGGCACCCGCCGCACGGTGCGCTACGACATCGACATGGTGAAATGCATCTATTGCGGATTGTGCCAGGAGGCCTGTCCGGTCGATGCGATCGTCGAGGGCCCGAATTTCGAATTCGCGACCGAGACCCGCGAGGAACTGTATTATGACAAGGCGAAACTGCTCGCCAATGGCGACCGCTGGGAACGCGAGATTGCGAAATCCATCGAACTCGATTCACCGTACCGGTGAGGTGAGGGCATGACTGTACTCGACCTCTCCACGTCATTCCGGGGCGCGCAAAGCGCGAACCCGGAATCTCGCGTTGTGACCTCCGGATTCCTGGTTCGCGGACTGCGTCCGCGCCCCGGAATGACAGGGGAAATCCGATGATCCTTCCAGCCCTGTTCTTCTATCTATTCGCCGGCGTCTGCGTCGCTTCGGCGGTGATGGTGATTGTGTCGCGCAATCCCGTGCACTCCGTGCTGTTCCTGATCCTGGCCTTCGTCAACGCCTCCGGCCTGTTCATCCTGATGGGCGCCGAGTTCCTCGGCATGATCCTGGTCGTGGTTTACGTCGGCGCGGTCGCGGTGCTGTTCCTGTTCGTGATCATGATGCTCGACGTCGACTTCACCGAGCTGCGCGAGGGATTTCTGGAATACCTGCCGTTCGGCCTCGTGATCGGTGCGATTTTCCTCGCCGAGCTGCTGCTGGTCGGCGGCGGCTGGGTCATCAACCCCGGCATCGTCAAATCGGCGACGTCGACGATCCCGGCCAATGTCAGCAATACCGAAGCGCTCGGGCTCGTGCTCTACACCACGTATATCCATTACTTCCAGATCGCCGGCATGGTGCTGCTGGTGGCGATGATCGGCGCCATCGTGCTCACGCTGCGCCACAAGGTCAGCGTCAAGCGGCAGGACATCAATGTGCAGAACGCGCGGACGCCCGAGCTCGCGATGAGCGTGCGCAAGGTGACGTCGGGGCAGGGTCTGCAGGACGCGGATGCGCCGGAGTGGGTGAAATGACCATCGGTCTCGGACATTACCTCTCGGTCGGCGCGATCCTGTTCACGCTCGGGATCCTCGGCATCTTTCTCAACCGCAAGAACATCATCGTCATCCTGATGTCGATCGAGCTGATCCTGCTCGCGGTCAATATCAACCTGGTGGCGTTCTCGACCTTCCTCGGCGACATCGTCGGGCAGGTGTTTGCGCTGCTGGTGCTGACGGTGGCTGCAGCGGAAGCGGCGATCGGGCTTGCCGTGCTGGTGGTGTACTTCCGTAATCGCGGCTCGATTGCGGTCGAAGACGTCAATCTGATGAAGGGCTAACGCGTCACATGATCCAGGCAATCGTCTTTCTGCCGCTGATCGGCGCGATTCTCGCGGGCCTGATCGCTATCTTCGGTGCGCATGCGCGCAACCCGAGCGGCGATGCGGTCGAGCATCATGATGAAGGCCATGGTCATGGCGCCCACTCCCATGCGTCGGATGCCCATGACGATCACAGCCATGATGACCATGGTCACGACGATCATCACGCGGCCGAACCACCGGCGGCGGGCTCGCGCGCGGCCGAGCTGATCACGACCGGACTGCTGCTGGTGTCGGCCGCGCTGTCGTGGGTCGCGCTGGTCGATGTCGGCTTCATGAAGAATGACGCGCGCATCGCGCTGTTCACCTGGATCAATTCCGGCGACCTGCAGATCGCGTGGGCGCTGCGGGTCGATACGCTGACCGCCGTCATGCTGGTGGTGGTCAATACCGTGTCGTCGCTCGTGCACCTCTATTCCATCGGCTACATGGACGAGGATCCGCATCGGCCGCGGTTCTTTGCCTATCTCTCGCTGTTCACCTTCGCGATGCTGATGCTGGTGACCTCGGACAACCTGGTGCAGCTGTTCTTCGGCTGGGAGGGTGTCGGTCTCGCGAGCTATCTGCTGATCGGTTTCTGGTACCAGAAGCCGTCGGCGAACGCCGCCGCCATCAAGGCCTTCGTGGTCAACCGGGTCGGCGATTTCGGCTTTGCGCTTGGCATCTTCGCGATCTTCATGATGATCGGCTCGACCGACTTCGAGACTATCTTCGCCGGCGCGCAGGGTCTGACCGGCAAGACCATCAATTTCTTCGGCTGGCAGGCCGACGCGCTGACGCTGATCTGCCTGTTGCTGTTCATGGGGGCGATGGGCAAATCCGCCCAGTTCCTGCTGCACACCTGGCTGCCAGACGCCATGGAAGGCCCGACGCCGGTCTCGGCGCTGATCCACGCCGCGACCATGGTCACCGCCGGTGTCTTCATGGTGGCGCGACTGTCGCCGCTGTTCGAACTCGCGCCGAACGCGCAGGCCGCGGTGATGTTCTTCGGCGCAACCACCGCGTTCTTCGCCGCAACCGTCGGTCTCGTGCAGAACGACATCAAGCGCATCGTGGCGTATTCGACCTGTTCGCAGCTCGGCTACATGTTCGTGGCGATGGGGGCAGGGGCCTATTCGGTCGGCATGTTCCACCTGTTCACGCACGCCTTCTTCAAGGCGCTGTTGTTTTTGGGCTCCGGCTCGGTGATCTATGCGATGCATCACGAGCAGGACATCCGCAACATGGGCGGGCTGAAGGACAAGATTCCCTTCACCTACATCGTGATGGTGATCGGCACGCTGGCGCTGACCGGGTTCCCGCTCACGGCCGGCTATTTCTCCAAGGACGCCATCATCGAATCAGCCTTCGTCTCGCACAATCCGTTCGCCTTCTATGGCTTCCTGATGACGGTGATCGCGGCGGGCCTGACCTCGTTCTATTCATGGCGCCTGATCTTCAAGACCTTCCATGGCGAGCCGCACGATCAGAAGCACTATGAGGCCGCGCACGAGGCCCCGTTGTGGATGCTGGTCCCGATCGGCATCCTCGCCGCCGGATCGATCCTCGCCGGCTTCCCGTTCAAGGAGCTGTTCGCCGGCCACGGCGTGGCGGAATTTTTCCGCGAGTCCCTGAAGATGAATCCGAACATTATCGAAGAGATGCACCACATCCCGAAGGCCATCGCCTTCCTGCCGACGGTCATGATGGCATTGGGATTCGTGGTGTCGTGGCTGTTCTATATCCGGCGGCCCTATTTGCCGGTCGAACTCGCCAACCAGCACCAGATGCTCTACCAGTTCCTGCTCAACAAATGGTACTTCGACGAGCTGTACGATCTCATCTTCGTCCGGCCGACCAAGTGGCTTGGGCGCTTCCTGTGGAAGAAGGGCGACGGCTACGTCATTGACGGATTCGGTCCCGACGGCGTTTCGGCACGGGTGCTCGATGTCACCCGCAACGTGGTGAAAATCCAGACCGGCTACCTCTATCACTATGCCTTCGCGATGCTGATTGGGGTCGCCGGTTTGATCACCTGGTTCATGTTCGGTGCGGGGGCCCATTGATGACTACCTGGCCCATTCTCTCCGTCGTCACCTTCCTGCCGGTGGTCGGTGCGCTGCTGATCTATCTCAGCCGCGGCGACGATGAAGCAGCACGGCGCAACTCGCGCTGGATAGCGCTGTGGACCACGCTGATCACCTTTGCGGTGTCGCTGATCCTGGTGTGGCGCTTCGACGCCGCGCAGCCGGATTTCCAGTTTATCGAGAAGGCGCAGTGGCTCGCCAGCGGCATCAGCTATCACATGGGCGTCGACGGCATTTCGTTGCCGTTCGTGATCCTGACCACCGCGCTGATGCCGTTCTGCATCGTTGCGAGTTGGAAGTCGATTACGCTGCGGGTGCGCGAATACATGATGGCGTTCCTGCTGCTGGAAACGCTGATGATCGGCACCTTCTCCGCGCTCGATCTGGTGCTGTTCTATTTGTTCTTCGAGGGCGGCCTGATCCCGATGTTCCTGATCATCGGGGTGTGGGGCGGCCCGCGCCGGGTCTACGCTTCCTTCAAGTTCTTCCTCTATACGTTGCTCGGCTCGGTGCTGATGCTGCTGGCGATCATGGCGCTGTACTGGAATGCCGGCACGACCGACATTCCGACCTTGATGAACACCGCCGTGCCCCGCAACTTGCAGACCTGGGCATGGTTGGCGTTCTTTGCCTCCTTCGCGGTGAAGATGCCGATGTGGCCGGTGCACACCTGGCTGCCGGATGCGCATGTCGAGGCGCCGACCGCGGGCTCGGTGGTGCTGGCCGCGATCCTGTTGAAGATGGGCGGCTACGGCTTCCTGCGCTTTTCGCTGCCAATGTTCCCGCTGGCCTCGCATGACTTCGCCCCGCTGATCTTCGGGCTGTCGGTCATCGCCATCATCTACACCTCGCTTGTGGCGTTGATGCAGGAAGACATCAAGAAGCTGATCGCCTATTCGTCGGTCGCCCATATGGGTTTCGTCACCATGGGCATTTTCGCCGGCACCACCCAGGGCGTCGCCGGCGGCGTGTTCCAGATGGTGTCCCACGGCATCGTCTCGGGTGCGCTGTTCCTCTGCGTCGGCATTGTCTATGACCGCCTGCATACCCGCGAGATCGCGGCCTATGGCGGCCTGGTCAACCGGATGCCGCTCTACGCCGTCGTGTTCATGGTGTTCACCATGGCCAATGTCGGCTTGCCCGGCACCTCCGGATTTGTCGGCGAGTTTCTGACGCTGATCGGCACCTTCAAGGTCTCGATCCCGACCGCGACGGCGGCGACGCTCGGCGTCATCCTGTCGGCGGGATATGCGCTGTGGCTCTATCGCAAGGTCGTATTTGGGAAGCTGACAAAGCCGTCGCTGGCCAGCATCAAGGATCTCACCTTGCGCGAGAGCCTGACGCTGCTGCCGCTGGTGTTTCTCACCATCCTGTTCGGCGTCTATCCGAAGCCGGTGCTCGATATGTCGGCCGCCTCCGTCCAGCAACTCGTCAACAACTACAACACCGCGATCACTGCCGTGAAGGCAGCCGCGCTGCTGCAATAACCCTGGCGTTTTCAAGCGAAGTGGAAACCGATTCGCGTTAAGAAAACGCGTCAAGAAAGAGATTGCGGCTCGGTTCTGATTTATCAGAACCGAGACTAGATTAGGACAGCGCGCTATGAGCTTTGAGAGTGCAGGATATCAACTGCTGCCCGTGCTGCCGGAGCTGGTGCTGGCGGTCGGCGCCATGGCGCTGCTGATGCTGGGGGCCTACGGCAAGGAGACGACCAAGCTCGTCACCGGCCTTTCGATTGGTCTTCTGGTCGTCGTCGGCGCGCTGGAGTTGATGTTGCCGGCCGGCAAGCTGACCACCTTCGGCGGCAGTTTCATCGTCGACGATTTCGCCCGCTTCCTGAAAATCCTGGCGCTGATCGGTTCGGCTGTGACGCTGATCCTGTCGGCGGAGTTTTTGGCCGATCCGTCACGGCGGATTTTCGAATATGCGATCCTGGTGCTGCTCTCGACGCTCGGCATGATGGTGCTGATCTCGGCCGGCGACCTGATCATGCTCTATCTCGGCCTTGAGCTGATGTCGCTGGCGCTCTACGTGGTCGCCGCCAGCAACCGCGACAACGCCAAATCCACCGAAGCCGGCCTGAAGTATTTCGTGCTCGGCGCGCTCTCGTCGGGCATGCTGCTGTACGGCGCTTCGCTGATCTACGGTTTCACCGGCACCGTCAGTTTCGCCGGGATTGCCGCGGCTGCCAAGAGTGGCAGCATCGGCATCGTGTTCGGGCTGGTATTCCTGCTGGCCGGGCTTTGCTTCAAGGTCTCCGCGGTGCCATTCCACATGTGGACGCCCGACGTCTATGAGGGCGCTCCGACCCCGGTCACCGCGTTCTTCGCCTCCGCGCCGAAGGTCGCGGCTTTGGCGGTTTTCACCCGCGTGGCGCTGACCGCCTTTCCGGGCATCGTCTCGGAGTGGCAGCAGATCGTGGTGTTCGTGGCGATCGCCTCGATGGTGCTGGGATCGTTCGCCGCCATCGGCCAGACCAACATCAAGCGCCTGATGGCCTATTCGTCGATCGGCCATATGGGTTTTGCGTTGGTCGGCCTTGCCGCTGGCACCGTCGAGGGCGCGCAGGGCGTTCTCGTCTATATCTCGATCTACGTCGCGATGACGCTCGGCACCTTCGCGGTGATCCTGACCATGAAGCGCAACGGCCAGCACGTCGAGAGCATCAGCGATTTCGCAGGGCTGTCGCGCACCAATCCGTTGCTGGCGTTCTTCTTCGCCATGCTGCTGTTCTCGCTCGCCGGCATCCCGCCGCTGGCGGGTTTCTTCGGCAAATTCTATGTATTCGTGGCGGCGATCAAGGCCGGCCTGTTTACCCTCGCCGTGATCGGCGTCGTCGCCAGCGTGGTTGGCGCCTACTACTATCTCACCATCATCAAGGTGATGTATTTCGACGAGCCGCTGGCCAAGCTCGACCCGATGCGGATGGAATTGCGCACGGTGCTGGCGGTCGCGGGCCT
>JBKJUA010000162.1:0-9675 GCA_046590305.1 Bradyrhizobium sp. | reverse complement strand
GACGCGCTGGTCGGATGTCGCCACCGCACTGCCCAAGAGCGGCGTGGTGAATTCGCCCGAGCAGCGCCGCCAGGAAATGGACGAATGCCGGGCGTACTTCGCCAATCTCTGGAACGAGCGCGTCAACTCCGAACCGCGCAACGACCTGCTCTCGATGATGGCGCACAGCGACGCTACACGGCACATGGACCCCGACAATCTGATGGGCAACATCGTCCTGCTGATCGTCGGCGGCAACGACACCACCCGCAACACCATGAGCGGCTCGGTGCTGGCCTTGAACGAGCACCCCGAGCAATATCAGAAGCTGCGCGACAAACCGGCGCTGATCGACACCATGGTGCCGGAAGTGATCCGCTGGCAGACGCCGCTGGCGCATATGCGGCGCACCGCGCTGGTCGATACCGAGATCGGCGGCAAGCAGATCAAGAAGGGCGACCGCGTCGTGATGTGGTACGTCTCGGGCAACCGCGACGAAGAGGGCATCGAGCGCCCGAACGAGTTCATCATCGATCGCGCCCGGCCCCGCACCCATCTGTCGTTCGGCTTCGGCATCCACCGCTGCGTCGGCATGCGGCTCGCCGAGCTGCAGCTCAAGATCGTGTGGCAGGAGATGCTGAAGCGCTTCGAGCGGATCGAGGTGGTCGGCGAACCGAAGCGGGTCTATTCCAGCTTCGTGCGGGGCATCGAGTCGCTGCCGGTACGCATACCCGCATGAATTTGCCGGCCTTGATCGCCGGGTCCGACCAGCCTATCCACGGCCCAGGGTTTTAACCGCGCCGCGGGCTGCTATGCGCCCTCGATCCCCACCAGCCGAGTTCAGATGACATCAACCGAACCACAAGACGAATTTGCCGATATCCGCGACGCCGTCGCCAAGCTGTGCGCCCAGTTTCCCGGCGAATACTGGCGCAAGCTCGACCGCGAGATGGCCTACCCCAGCGCGTTCGTCGATGCGCTGACCGAAGCCGGCTACCTGTCGGTATTGATTCCCGAGGAGTATGGCGGCGCCGGCCTGAAACTGTCGGCCGCGGCCGCCATCCTCGAGGAAATCCAGCGCGCCGGCTGCAATGGCGGCGGCTGCCATGCCCAGATGTACACCATGGGCACCCTGCTGCGGCACGGCAGCGACGAGCAAAAGGCACGGTACCTGCCGAAGGTCGCCAGCGGCGAACTGCGGCTGCAGGCCTTCGGCGTCACCGAGCCGACCAGCGGCACCGATACCTCCTCGCTGAAGACCTTTGCCAGGCGCGACGGCAATGGCGATTACATCGTCAACGGCCAGAAGATCTGGACCAGCCGCGCCGAATATTCTGACCTGATGATCCTCTTGGCGCGCACCACGCCGAAGGATGAAGCCAAGAAGCGCACCGACGGCCTGTCGGTGTTCATCGTCGACATGAAGGCGGCAAAGGGCAACGGACTCACTATCAGCCCGATCCGCACCATGATGAACCACGCGACCACGGAAGTGTTCTTCACCGACATGCGGGTGCCGGCGGAAAACCTGATCGGCGAGGAAGGCAAGGGCTTTCGCTACATCCTCTCCGGCATGAATGCCGAGCGCATCCTGATCGCGTCCGAATGCGTCGGCGACGCCAAATGGTTCATCGCCAAGGCCACTGCCTATGCACGGGAACGCGTCGTGTTCGGCCGCCCGATCGGCCAGAACCAGGGCATCCAGTTTCCGATCGCCAAATCCTATGCGGCGATGCGCGCCGCCGAACTGATGGTGAAGGAAGCCACCCGCAAATACGAAGCCGGGCTCGATTGCGGCGCCGAGGCCAACATGGCCAAGATGCTGGCGGCCGACGCTTCCTGGGAAGCGGCCAACGCCTGCGTGCAGACGTTTGGCGGCTTCGCCTTCGCCGAGGAATACGACGTCGAACGCAAGTTCCGCGAAACCCGGCTCTACCAGGTGGCGCCGATCTCGACCAATCTCATTCTGTCCTACGTCGCCGAACACGTGCTCGGCATGCCCCGCTCCTACTGAGAAGTCAAAACATGCTGCCGCTCGAGGGACTGACCGTTATTGCCGTCGAACAGGCGGTCGCCGCCCCGTTCTGCAGTTCGCGGCTGGCGGATGCCGGCGCCCATGTCATCAAGGTGGAGCGGCCGGAGGGTGATTTTGCCCGCGGCTACGATGCTGCCGCCAAGGGACAGAGCAGCTACTTCGTCTGGCTCAACCGCGGCAAGGATTCTGCCGTCATCGACCTCGCGACCAAGGAAGGCCGCGCCAGCCTGGAAGCGCTGATCGCGGACGCCGACGTGCTGCTGCAGAATCTGAAACCGGGCTCGATGGACAAGCTCGGCTTCGCGCTGGAACGGTTGCGAAAAGATTACCCAAAACTGATCTGCTGCACCATTTCAGGCTATGGCGACGACGGCCCCTACGCCGATCGCAAGGCCTATGATCTCCTGATCCAGGCCGAGAGCGGGCTGGCGTCGATCACCGGCGGACCGGAAGGACCGTCGCGAGTCGGCATTTCCGTGGTCGATATCGCCACCGGCGCCACCGCGCACGCCTCGATCCTCGAGGCCCTCATCGCGCGCGGACGTACCGGCACGGGCGCCGACATCCGGATTTCGATGTTCGACGTGATGGCCGACTGGCTGGCGGTGCCGCTGCTCAATTCGGAAGCCGGCAATCCACCGAAGCGGATGGCGCTGGCCCATCCCTCGATCGCGCCCTACGGCGTTTTCCAATCCAAGGACGGCAAGGGAATCCTGATCTCGATCCAGAGCGAACGCGAATGGAAGAAGCTCTGCGCCGAGGTGCTGGAACAGCCTGATCTGCCCAACGATCCCCGCTTCGCCAGCATGGTGGAGCGCGTCCGCAACCGGCAGCTTACTGATCAGGCGGTCGGCGACAGTTTTGCCAGGATGTCACGCGTCGATCTATTAAAGCGTCTGGCCGAATCCGACATCGCGTTTGCCGAGGTCAACACCATGGCCGATCTCGCCATGCATCCGCATCTGCGACGCATCGAGGTCGATACGCCGAACGGCAAGGTGACCTATGCCGCGCCCGCCGCGATCTTCGTCGGCGAGCCGCGCCACTACGGCGCCGTTCCCGGCATCGGCGACACCCCTTCGTCCGCCAAAGTTCCTCACGTCCGGACCCGATCATCATGACCGAAAAGCCCGACCTCGAGCATTTGCGTGGCTGGATCGGAAAAACCACCGAGGCTTCCGACATCGTCACCGCGCAACTGGTCAAAGGCCTGCGCGCCACCCTGTTCCAGGAAATCGGCGAGCCGAAGACCGGCGATGCCGCGCCGTGGACCGTGCATTGGTGCCTGGCGCAGCCGGTGTTTCCGATGTCGGAACTGAGCCAGGACGGTCATCCCACCCGTGGCGGATTCCTGCCCCCGGTGCCGCTGCCACGCCGGATGTGGGCCGGCGGCGAACTGGAATTTTTCGAGCCACTCCGCGTCGGCGACGAGGCGAAGCGGACCTCGCGGATATCCGACGTGACGATGAAGACCGGTAGCACCGGCGTGCTGTGCTTCGTCTCGGTCGAGCACCTGATCACGACGCCGCGTGGCACCGCGATCCGCGAACGGCAGGACATCGTCTATCGGGACATGTCGACGACGCAGCCGGCGGCGCCCGCCAAGGCGCCCCCGCCGCCGCCCGTTGCCAAGCATCGCGAAAGCCACATGGCCGATCCGGTGCTGCTGTTTCGCTATTCGGCACTGACGTTCAACGGCCATCGCATTCACTACGACCGCGATTACGTCACCAAGGTTGAGGGTTATCCGGGCCTCGTGTTTCACGGTCCGATGCAGGCGGCCTTCATCGTCGAACTCGCGGCAAAACTTCACGGTGGCACCGCGCCGAAGAAATTCAGCTATCGCGGCGTGCAGCCGCTGTTTGAAGGTAGCGAATTCTCGGTCAACGCTAACGAGACCGGCACCGGCACGGAATTGTGGACCGCGAATTCCGAGGGACAGCCGACCATGAAGGGTACGGCAAGTTGGTGAGGTTCGTCTAACCGTCATTGCGAGCGAAGCGATCCATGTATCGACGCAGGAAGTATGGATTGCTTCGTCGCAAGGGCTCCTCGCAATGACGTTTAGGCATTTCGATCAAACGCTCTGAGGTAAGATCTTGTCCCGCAAGCCAACCAAAGCCACCTCGGCATCGGTCACCGTCAAGCAGGCCACGCTCGACCTGTTGCGATCGTTCGGCATCAAAAAAGTGTTCGGCAATCCCGGCTCGACCGAATTGCCGTTTCTCGCCGACTGGCCCGACGATATCGACTACGTGCTGGGCTTGCAGGAAGCTTCCGTGATCGGCATGGCCGATGGCTATGCGCAGGCCACCCGCAACGCCGGGTTTGTCAATCTGCATTCGGGCGCCGGCGTCGGCCATGCGCTCGGCAACATCTTCACCGCCCATCGCAACCAGACCCCGCTGGTGATTACGGCCGGCCAACAGGCGCGCAGCATTCTGCCGCTGCAACCCTTTCTCTATGCCGAGCGCGCCTCGGAATTTCCGCGTCCCTATGTCAAATACTCGGTCGAGCCTGCGCGCGCCGAAGACGTGCCCGCCGCGATCGCGCGCGCCTATTACGTGGCGATGCAGCCGCCCTGCGGCCCAACCTTCGTTTCGGTGCCGATCGACGACTGGACCCATCCAACCCAACCGATCGAGGCCCGCAGCGTCAGCCGGGAACTCGGCCCCGAGGCCAATGCGATGCAGGCGCTTGCCGCCGCGCTCGCCGCCAGCAAACGCCCTGCCCTCGTCGTCGGTCCCGGCGTCGACCGCGCCGAAGCCGTCGACCTGATGGTGCGGGTCGCGGAGAAGACCCGAGCCTCAGTCTGGATCAGCCCGTTTTCGGCGCGCTGCAGTTTTCCGGAGCGGCATCCGCAACTCGCGGGCTTCCTGCATGCTTCGCCGGGGCAATTGTCCGATGCGCTGCGCGAGCACGATCTCGTGGTCGTCATCGGCGCGCCGGTCTTTACCTTTCACGTCGAAGGGCCTGCTTCGATCTTCGACGGCACCACCACGATCTTCCAGATCACCGACGATGCGACGGCTGCGGCCGTGACGCCCTTTGGCACCAGCATTATCGCGACCATGAAGCCAGCACTGGCGACGCTGCTGGACTTGCTGCCGGAGACAAAGCGCCCGATTCCAGCGGGCCGCGTGTTGCCGCCAGCACCGAATGCCGGCGATCCGATCCCGGTCGAATACCTGCTGCACGCGCTGTCGTCGGCGATGCCCGGCGACGCCGTGCTGGTGGAGGAAGCCCCGTCGCACCGTCCGGCGATGCAGACGTTCATCCCGATGCGCGGCAAGGACAGTTTTTCCACCATGGCAAGTGGCGGCCTCGGCTTTGGGCTGCCCGCCGCGGTCGGCATGGCGCTCGCCCGCCCTCACGTCCGAACCGTCTGCCTGATCGGCGACGGTTCGGCGATGTATTCGATCCAGGCGCTGTGGACCGCCGCACAACGCAAGCTGCCGCTGACCGTCGTGGTCATCAACAATCTGGGCTACGGCGCGATGCGATCGTTCAGCCAGGTGATGCAGGTGCGCAACGTGCCCGGCCTCGATCTGCCGGGCATCGACTTTGTGAAGATCGCCGAGGGCATGGGCTGCGATGCGGTGCGCGTCAGCGCCTCGGCCGACCTGGCGCCCGCGCTTGCGCGCGGTATGGCGCATGACGGCGTCAGCCTGATCGAGGTGATGGTGGATTCCGCGGTGCCGCTGCTTTATGCGAAGAAGAGCTGACAGGCGGAATTCGCGTCGCAGCAGGACGGTTGACCTTTCCTGAATTAATTTAATAGCTGTCACATCGCGTGAAACTCCGATAGCGTCCGTTTGCGCGGCAACAAGACCGCTTAATACTTTGTTTCAGAAACATATGACCGTGCAATCGCGCGAGTTCGCATAACTCCTCGCCGGCTTGGCCTCTCGAAAACTCAAATGAGTGTCTTGAAGCGCCCGGCATCCGCCGGGCGACGGGAGGCGAGCTTTGTTCCGAATTCTCTCGCGGCTCTTGCCGCTGTTGCTGCTTTGTCATTTGTTTCAAGCCAACGCCGGCGCGCAGCAACCCGTTCCACGCCTGACCCTGGGCGACGCGGTAGCCACCGGATTTGCCGGAACCATCGCGCCTGATCCAGCCAAGCCGCGCCCCCCAAACAAATCCGCCGTCGATCTCATATTCATCAATCCGGACGGCCCTTCCGCGCGCGTGATCAGCGTCGGCCGCCCCGGATATGTCTGGGATGGCCGGTTGTTCCGGGCCCCCAAGACGTTCGACGTGTTCGCAAAAGACACCGGTCAGGTATTCGGCGTGGCGCTCGACGATACGCCTGCGCCCAACATCTATCTCGCCGCCACCTCGGCGTTCGGCCTCAATCTGGCTGGCCGCGGCGCCGACGGCCTGCCCGAACGCAGGAAGGTCGGCGGGCCCGGCGCGGGATGGATGAAGGGCCAGTTCGGTCTCGACCTGCAGGGCGATCCCGGCAGCATCTACAAGGTCGACGGCACTACCGGCGTGGTGACCCTGTTCGCCAAGGTCATGCTCGACGGCGTGCCCAATCCGGGACCGGCGCTGGGCAACCTCGCCTACGATGCCGCGCACAAGCAGTTGTTGGTTTCCGATCTCTATACCGGAATGATTCATCGCGTCGCCATCGCCGACGGCAGCGAACCCGGCGCTCCCTTTGATCATGGTTCGACCGGCCGCTCAGCGGCCAGACTGGCGCCGTTGCCGTTCAATCCCGCCAACCGGCCGAACATCGCGAACGCCAGGTTCAACGCGGAAAATCCGGACAGCTGGGGATTTGCGCCGCCGGAGCGGCGGGTGTGGGGCCTCGCAATTCAGGCGGGCCGGCTGTTCTACTCCGCCAGGAATGGCGCGGCATCGGAAGGACCACAAATCTGGTCGGTCGGTATCGCGCAGGACGGCAGCTTCGGCAGCGATGCGCGCCTCGAGGTTGAAGTTGCGGCGCAGCCCGGTCCGTATCCGGTTTCCGACATCGCGTTCTCGCAAAAGGGTGCCATGATTTTGGCGCAGCGCGCCCCGGTCGCCGCCGCGTATGATTATTCCGCATTCACCAAACCGGGCGAGCCGCGCGTGCTGCGCTACTGGCTGAAGGACGCCAGAGACCCGCCTTCACCGGGCCTCTGGAAGCCTGTGCCGGAGGAATACGCCGTCGGCTTCGCCGGCAGCTACCGCAACACCAACGGCGGCGTCGCGCTCGGTTACGGCTATCGCCCGGATGGAACGCTCGACGGCGCGTCGTGCGAAGCATCGCTGTGGACCACCGCGCAGAATCTCCGCAACAATCCCGCGCTGCGCAGCCAGCTCGAGCCCGGCGGGCCGCTGCTGGTGAACGGGCTGCAAGCCAGCCCCCCGGACATGGTGCGCGGCGCCAACGAGCCGCCGGCGATCAGCTACTTCGTCGATTACGACGACAGGTTCGACGATGCGCGCGCCAGCGGCCACATCGGCAGCGTCCGGATTCGGACGCAGCCTTGCGCGGCTGTGGTTGCCGGCAACAGGTCAAGTCCGCCTTACGTCAGTGGGGGCGGCGGTGGTCCGCCGCCGCCTCCTCCGCCACCCCCTCCTCCGCCGCCGCCGCCGAAGGCCTGTTTTGCAATGATCGGGACATTCGAGTGCGATCCCAAGACCGGTCACTGGGTCTACAAATTGACGGTCAGCGGCCCGGGCTGGATCAACACGGTCAGCGCCACCTCGCTGACACCAGGCGTCAGCGTTCCCGGCGGACCGATCCCGTTGAACCCGGCCAATATCCCGCTGACCGGCGCGCCGGGTTCGACCGCGGTGATTGAGATCTGCGCGTTCAACGCAGCAGCTGCAGCCAGCGGCAAGCCCTACGACTGCTGTCGAGACAAGGTGACGGTAACGATCCCGCGCCAGGCTTGCAGGATTGCCAGATGACGAACGCCCGCCAGCCCAGAGCCTCTTTCATGGAGCACGTCATGCGGCGCAGGTTTCTTGTCGGCGTGACCGCTCTGGTCGGCCTGTCGCTCGGCGCATTTGGCGAAGTCGGACCGGCCCATGCGCAGGCCGGACCGCTCTGCACCCCATTCGCGGAGGGCGCGGCGGGCCAAGAGGGCTGGGGCGCCTGTCCCGGAGCTCCAAACATCGTGGTCACGACGACCAACGTGGGAAGTATCGGAGGCCCGACCGATTATCATCTGCATCTGCGCGATACCTCGGGCGCGTCGGCGGCCTGCTCAACCAACCAGAAATACACCGGCAACTGGATCGAAAAGATGGGAGGCTGCGGCGAATTCTGTTTCGACTTCAAGGTATTCAAGTCCGGAACGCCTCCCGGGGCGATCACCCCGAGCTTCTCGATCTATAGCGGAACCAAGAGATTTGTGTTTGCGGCCAACTTCACCGTGACGTCGAGCGATCCCTGGCGCCAGAAAATCTGCGCGCCGGTCCGGCTGTTGCAGCCGGGCGAGCCGTTGCTGTCGGGCAGCTCAGGTGCATGGCAGGCCGTCGCGCCCACCACCCCCGCGGACTGGAATAATTTCATTCAGAATGTCACGTCGATCTCATTTCCGATCGACTGGACTTCCGATCCCTCGGAAGAGGCAGGTTACGACAACCTCTGCATGACTCCGGGCCCATGCCCGCCGCCTCCCCCGCCTGAAATCAAGGGCTGCCTCGAAGACATGAAGGTCGCGGTCAAGTGCAATCCCGACGGCACCTATACGGTGACGCTCAACGGCGGCAGCTTCAGCGGAAACGACATCACGCTAACGTCGCAGACAACAGGCGTCACCGTGGCGCCGCCGCAGCAACCCTGGTCTGCAACCACCACCTGGACGATATCAGGCGCGACGCCCGGTCAAACCGTTGTGCTGACAGCCAACGCGACCAAGGTCGGCGGCGGCACCGAGCCCGGCACCGACCAGTGCTGTTCCGGCGAAATCAGGATTGTCATGCCGGAATGCAAGCCCCCGGTCGACGTCAAGGTCGAGAAGGAAGACACGCCAGCCGGCGGCGGCGGTCACTGGTTCGATCTTTGGATCACCAATGTCGGCGCGCCGATCAGCTTCCCGGCCGGCGGGATCACCATCACGGAAAACATTCCGACCGGAATGACGGTGACCGGGGTTACCGGCACCGGCTGGTCATGCCTGCCGCCGACCATTGTCGGTCCCGGCGCGATGCTATGCACCTTCAATCTCGCCGGCTCGCTCGGCACCGGCGCGCAGCTTAGCAACAGCCTTGTGGTCCACTACACCACGACCGGACCGGGACCGTTCAAGAACTGCGCGACTATCGCGATCGGCTCGACCGTGGGCGTGGACGGTAACCCCGCCAACGACACCGCCTGCGTGACGGTCACGCCCAATGACGGGAAAATCAATCTGGGGATCGAGAAGACCGGCGGCACCAGCCCGGTTGCGCAGGTGAACGCTTACGCCTTCCATCTCAAGGTTACCAATGTGGGGACGCCGTTCAGCGGCACCAACAACGTCGTTGTGACCGATATCGTCCCGACCGGGATGACCTTCACCGGCGCCACCGGGCCAAACTGGACCTGCAATGCGCCGCCGTCGTTGTCCGCAGGACAAACCTTGAGCTGCACCTATACCGGCACGGGCCCGGCCTCGACCGGCCAGTCGCTGGGCACCATCGATATCGCAGCAACCGCCAATGGCCCGCCGCCATACCCG
>JBKJUA010000143.1:0-2827 GCA_046590305.1 Bradyrhizobium sp. | reverse complement strand
CAGCCTCGGCATCATGATCGGCGGCCTCGGCACCATGGCGCCGCAGCGCCGCGACGAGATCAATGCGCTGGGATTGAAGTCGATCGTGTCGGGCACGCTGACGACGTGTCTGATGGGCGCGATCGTGGGGGTGTTGAATTGACGCCTCCGGCGTCATTCCGGGGCGACGCGTCAGCGTCGAACTCCGGTGCGCAATTGCGCACCGGAGAATCTCGAGATTCCGGGTTCAGCCCTGCGGGCTGCCCGGAATGACGATCGTTACGACGCCAGCTCCACCGTCTTGAACTCCGCCGGCAAGATCACTTCCAGCAATTCGACATCGTCGGAATAGTCCAGGATCAGATGCTTGATGCGCGGCGGCTGGGTCCATGCGCTGCCGGCTTTCATCAAGGTCTCGCCCTGGCCTTCCAGGTAGGTTTTGATCCAGCCCTTCAGGACATAGACCATCTGGAATTCGACATCGTGGAAATGCAGTTTTGAAACCTCGGCCGGATTGCACGGCCCGATCAGCCGGATCACATGGGCCTGCGCCAGGCCGTGGGTCGCAGCCGCGATGCCGAGATCGCGATACTGCGCGTAGGTGCGCAGGCCGTCGGCCTTGAAATCCTCTTCGCGGTGATGGCTGATGGCGATGCGCTGCTTCGGGCGTTTGGCGGCGGGCTTCGGCGGCGCCTCGATCGCCTTGGCGGTGATCTTGGCAGTGATGATCTGGCGCGCGGCGGATTTGGCGACGGCTTTCGGTGACGGCGATTTTTTCAGTGCGGCGCTTTGGGCCGCGGCCCGTGATGTCGGCTTCTGCTTGGCCATTGAGGTGCTCCCTTTCCGATGATCGGGAAAGGTTAGCACAAATCGAAATATGCAGGGTGGGCAAAGGCGCGCTCTTCGCGCCGTGCCCACCCCTACCCAATCCCGCTCAATGCAGCCGGAACACGCCGTCGACGGCACGCAGTTCGGCCGGCTTGATCAGCTTGGAATGCGCCACGGTGATGGAGAACAGCGGGCCTTCGAGCTTGGCTTCCCAGAAGGCGAGAAAATCCTTCAGCGCCGGGAATTTCGGGAACAGATCGTAGTTCTGCCAGACGTAGGTTTGCAGCAACGACGGGTGATCCGGCATCCGATAGAGAATTTGCGCCGTCGTCAGCCCGTAACCCAGCACCTGCTTCCGAAAATCGTCGGAAACGCCAACCCGCGAGACCATGCCAACCTCCATTGCTGGAGCGCATTCATCTGGTGGCTGCCGTCCGGGAGCCACCCGGTGGAGATGCGCTCACATGTGAGAAATGTGACGCACGATACCAACACATCACAAGCCTAAATGTTTAACAGACTGTTGAAAAATGGTGCGTTAGCAGCAGCTTACCGCACGTGCTAATACGGGGTTTCGCGCTCTGTTCCGTGGAATTAATCATGATTAATGATTTTGGCAGCCGTCATATTTGAGTGCCAGTTTTTCTGCTAGAAGCCCCTTGTTCCCCGGACCAGACTGGACTATGTCACCATCAGCCGCGCTGGCACTCGCTGGTGTGGACTGCCAAAATTCAAAACTCTGTAACAGAATCAGAAACTTAGGAGGACTGCATGAAATTCCGTCCGCTTCACGACCGCGTTGTAGTCAAGCGCATCGACGCCGAAGAGAAGACCGCTGGCGGCATCATCATTCCGGACAGTGCCAAGGAAAAGCCCTCGCAGGGCGAAATCACCGCCGTTGGCCCTGGTGGCCGCGACGAAGCCGGCAAACTGATCCCGATCGACCTCAAGGTCGGCGACCGCGTGCTGTTCGGCAAGTGGTCCGGCACCGAGGTCAAGCTCGACGGCGTTGAGCTGTTGATCATGAAGGAGAGCGACATCATGGGCGTTCTCACCGATCTTCCCGCCGCCAAGAAGAAGGCCGCTTAAGCGCCTTTTCCCCTGCCCCTGATTATCAAGGAAGCAACATATGTCAGCTAAAGAAGTCAAATTCGGCGTCGATGCCCGCGATCGCATGCTGCGTGGCGTCGAGATCCTCGCCAACGCGGTGAAGGTCACGCTCGGCCCCAAGGGCCGCAACGTCGTGCTCGACAAGTCGTTCGGCGCACCGCGCATCACCAAGGACGGCGTCACCGTCGCCAAGGAAATCGAGCTTGAAGACAAGTTCGAGAACATGGGCGCCCAGATGGTGCGCGAAGTGGCCTCCAAGTCGGCCGACGCTGCCGGCGACGGCACCACCACCGCGACCGTGCTGGCCGCCGCCATCGTCCGCGAAGGCGCCAAGGCAGTTGCCGCCGGCATGAATCCGATGGATCTGAAGCGCGGTATCGACCTGGCTGTGGAAGCCGTGGTCGCCGACCTCGTCAAGAACTCCAAGAAGGTCACCTCGAACGAGGAAATCGCCCAGGTCGGCACCATCTCCGCCAACGGCGACTCCGAAATCGGCAAGTTCCTTGCCGACGCCATGAAGAAGGTCGGCAACGAGGGCGTCATCACGGTTGAAGAGGCGAAGTCCCTCGAGACCGAACTCGACGTCGTCGAAGGTATGCAGTTCGACCGCGGTTACATCTCGCCCTACTTCGTCACCAACGCCGACAAGATGCGCGTTGAATTCGACGACGCCTACATCCTGATCAACGAGAAGAAGCTCTCCAACCTGAACGAACTGCTTCCGCTCCTGGAAGCCGTGGTTCAGACCGGCAAGCCGCTGGTCATCGTCGCGGAAGACGTCGAAGGCGAGGCTCTCGCCACCCTCGTCGTCAACCGTCTGCGTGGCGGCCTCAAGGTTGCCGCCGTCAAGGCTCCGGGCTTCGGCGATCGCCGCAAGGCCATGCTGCAGGACATCGCAGTTCTGACCGGC
>JBKJUA010000323.1:0-3537 GCA_046590305.1 Bradyrhizobium sp. | reverse complement strand
GGCAGGCCGGAGCGCAGGCCCGCGGGCAGATCCTTCGGCAGTGCGGGCATGCCGCCGGGGCCGGCGCCGCCCGGCATTTTTTCCGCCAGCGCTTTCATCTGCTCGGGCGAAGGCATGCCGCCGCCGCCAAAACCCATGGCCTGCGCGATGCCGGCCATCGGGCCGCGCTTGCCCTGGCCCATCGCCTTCATCATGTCGGCCATGTTCCGGTGCATCTTGAGGAGCTTGTTGACCTCCTCGACCTTGAGGCCGGCGCCGGCGGCGATGCGCTTCTTGCGGCTGGCTTTCAGGATGTCGGGGTTCTTGCGCTCCTGCCGGGTCATCGAATCGATCACGGCGACCTGGCGTTTCAGAATCTTGTCGTCGATTCCGGCATTGGCGATCTGATTCTTCATTTTCGCAATGCCGGGCATCATGCCCATCAGTCCCGAGATGCCGCCCATATTCGCCATCTGCAGCAATTGCTCGCGCATGTCCGACAGGTCGAACTGGCCCTTGCGCATCCGCTCGGCGGTGCGCGCGGCCTTTTCCGCGTCGATATTGGCGGCGGCCTTTTCGACCAGTGACACCACATCGCCCATGCCGAGAATGCGACCGGCGATCCGGTTAGGGTGAAAATCTTCCAGCGCGTCGGTCTTTTCGCCGGTGCCGATCAGCTTGATCGGCTTGCCGGTGACCGCGCGCATCGACAGCGCGGCGCCACCGCGGCCGTCGCCGTCGACCCGCGTCAGCACGATGCCGGTCAGACCGACGCGCTCGTCGAAGGAGCGCGCGAGGTTGACCGCGTCCTGGCCGGTCAGCGAATCCGCGACCAGCAGCACTTCGTGCGGGTTGGCGGCGGATTTGATCTCGGCCGCCTCCGACATCATTTCTTCGTCGAGCGTGGTGCGGCCGGCGGTGTCGAGCAGCACCACGTCGTAGCCGCCGAGCTTGGCGGCTTCCAGCGCACGCCTGGCAATTTGCGCGGGCTTCTGGCCGGCCACGATCGGCAAGGTCTGGATATCGAGATCGCGCCCCAGCACCGCGAGCTGTTCCATCGCCGCCGGGCGGTAGATGTCGAGCGAGGCCATCAGCACCTTGCGCTTGTCGCGCTGGGTCAGGCGTCGCGCCAGTTTGGCGGTGGTGGTGGTTTTGCCGGAGCCCTGCAGGCCAACCATCATTATGGCGACCGGCGGCACGGCGTTGAGGTCGATGGTCTGACCCTCGGAGCCGAGCGTGGCGACGAGTTCGTCATGGACGATCTTCACCACCATCTGGCCGGGGGTGACCGACTTGACCACGGTGGCGCCGATAGCCTGCTCGCGGACGCGATCGATGAAGCCGCGGACCACGTCGAGCGAGACGTCAGCCTCGAGCAGCGCGCGGCGCACCTCGCGCATCGCGGCATCGACATCCTTTTCGGACAGCGCACCGCGCCCCGTCAGTTTGTCGAGGATGCCACCCAGTTTTTCCGACAGATTGTCGAACACGTCAGATCTTCCTTCGTCGTGCCTGTCACAGGCACCGCATCACTCACCGTCGTACCCCGCCAAAGCGGGGTATCCAGTACGCCGCAGCTTCTCGGCTCAATCGAGCTGCTCTGGGATACTGGATCACCCGCCTTCGCGGGTGGCGACACCAAACCAAACAATTTTGCGCCCGAGGGCGCATCGCGCTGTCGGGCGTTGACCTCCGGCCTCGAGGACCGGGCGGCGGGTCGAAAAGAACGTCTTTCCGAGAATTGCGGGGGTTAAACCCCTGCGCGCCCGAAAAGTCAAGAAAAGTCGGGGCAGGATGGCGTTTTCGTGAACCCGGGGGGCCGGCTACCCCCTTGCCGATACACGCATTTTGGGGCCAATCGGACCCATGAAAGTTACTCGCCGCCGTGTTCTCACCGCTTTAGCCGGCACCGCCGCTGCGATCGGCGTGCCGTCCATCTGGATTCAAACGATGAAAATCTACGACGGTCCCGTCTCCGACCATTTCGACGGGACGCAATTCTTCGATCCCGACGGGGTGCCGCCGAAATCGCTGGCCGAGGTGCTGCGCTGGCAGTTCGGCGGCGACCGGCAGCGCGCGAGCTGGCCGGAATGGGCGGCGAGCCCGCATGCCGATATCCCGCCGCCGCGCGTCGGCGGCGACAAGGTCCGCTTGTCGTTCGTCGGCCACGCCAGCTGGCTGATCCAGACCTCGGGGCGGAACATCCTGATTGATCCGGTGTGGTCGATGCGCGCCTCGCCGGTGAGTTTTGCCGGGCCGAAGCGGCACAACGATCCCGGCATCGCGTTCGACGCGCTGCCGCCGATCGATGTCGTGCTGGTGTCGCACGGCCACTACGATCATCTCGATCTCGCGACGCTATCGAGGCTATCAGCGAAATTCTCGCCGCGGGTGGTCACGCCGCTCGGCAATGATCTCACCATGCGCAGCGCCGATGCCGCGATCAAGGCGGAGGCGTTCGACTGGCACGACCGCGTCGAACTCGGCGGCGGCATCGCGGTGACGCTGGTGCCGACGCGGCACTGGACGGCGCGCGGACTGTTCGACCGCAACAAGGCGCTGTGGGCCAGTTTTGTGATCGAGACGCCGGCGGGCAAGATCTACGTCGTCTGTGATTCCGGCTATGGCGATGGCGCGCATTTCCGCAAGGTCGCCGCCAGGCATGGTCCGCTGCGGCTGGCGATCCTCCCGATCGGCGCCTACGAGCCGCGCTGGTTCATGAAGGACCAGCACATGAACCCCGCCGACGCCGTCAAGGCGCTGGCCGATTGCGGCGCCGAGCAGGCGCTGGCGAATCACCACGGCACCTTCCAGCTCACCGACGAAGCGATCGACGCCCCGGTCACGGCGCTGGGTGAAGCGCTGGATGAAGCGAAGGTGGCAAGGGAGAAATTTGTGGCGCTGAAGCCGGGGCAGGTGGTGGAGGTTTAGAAAGCTCGTCGTCCCGGCCAAGCGAGCAACGCGAGCGATGAGCCGGGACCCATAGCCACCGAAGCGCATTGCAAAGCTGGTCTTGGCTACAGCGCCCTATTGAGAGATCACGCGGTATGGGTCCTGCGTTCGCAGGGACGACCATGTGTCACTCCTTCGCCTTGATCGCCCAGGACACGCTCACCGTCACCGACAGCGTTTCTTCGCCCTGTGCCACCGGAGCTGATGCCGCCATGCCGGCGGACATCTTGCGATAGGGCATTGGCGGCGCATTGCCATCTTCCGAAATGCTGAGCGGCGCGCCGAGCGCCACACCGGCGGCCCGGGCGTAGATCTCGGCCTTGCGGCGGGCGTCGGCGACGGCTTTTTCTCGCGCCTCGTCGAGCAGCTTGGAGGCCTGCGACACCATGAAATTGATGCCGCCGATCTCGTTGGCGCCGGCGCTCACCAGTGTGTCGATCACACTGGCGACCTTGGTCACGTCGCGCACCCGGATGGTGACGCGATTGCTGGCGCGGTAGCCGGTGATGGCTGATGGGCCGGTGCGGTTCGGCGCGCTTTGCGGCTGCAGCGACAGCCGCGAGGTCTGCATATCCTTCGGGTCGATGCCGGCAGCCTTCAGCGCCA
>JBKJUA010000157.1:0-16165 GCA_046590305.1 Bradyrhizobium sp. | reverse complement strand
CCGCATGATCGAGCTCGAAGGCGCCGAAGCCGCGCGCGCCACCGCCACCGGCATGGCCGCGGTGACGACCGCCATTCTCGCGCCGTTGAAAGCCGGCGATCACGTGGGGGCGGCGGAGGCGATGTTCGGCTCCTGCCGCTATGTGGTGGAAGATTTGCTGCCGCGCTACGGCATCCAGTCCACGCTGGTCGACGGTCTCGATCTCGACCAGTGGAAAAAGGCAATGCAGCCAAACACCAGGACCTGCTTCCTGGAGAGCCCGACCAACCCGACGCTCGACGTGCTCGATATTCAGGCGATTGCCGAGATCGCGCACAAGGGCGGCGCGCGGCTGATCGTGGACAATGTGTTCGCAACCCCGATCTGGCAAAGCCCGCTGTCGCTCGGCGCCGACGTCGTGGTCTATTCGGCCACCAAACACATCGACGGCCAGGGCCGCTGCCTCGGCGGCATCATCCTGTCGTCGGAAGCCTTCATCGCCGAGCACATCCACAATTTCATGCGACAGACCGGACCGTCGATGTCGCCGTTCAACGCCTGGGTGCTGCTGAAGGGGCTGGAGACACTGGCGGTGCGCGTTCGCGCCCAGACCGAAACCGCAGGCGCCATCGCCGACGCGCTGGCGCAGCATCCGAAAATCTCGCGGCTAATCTATCCCGGCAGGGCGGATCATCCGCAGGCAGCAACCGTGAAAAAGCAGATGCGCGCCGGCTCGACACTGGTCGGTTTCGAGGTCAAGGGCGGCAAGGCGGCGGCGTTCCGCACCCTCAACAGCCTGAAGATTTCGCGGATCTCCAACAATCTCGGTGACGCCAAGAGCCTCGTCACCCACCCCGCGACCACGACGCATCAGCGGCTGACGCCGGAGGCGCGCGCCGAACTCGGCATCAGCGAGGGATTTATTCGTTTCTCCGCCGGGCTTGAGCACCGCGACGATTTGATCGAGGATCTCGTGGCGGCGCTGGAGACGGCGTGAAGAGGGCGAATGGTGAGTAGCGAATGGCGAGTGGTCTTCTCCCCATTCGCTATTCGCCACTCGCTATTCGCCAGCCTCACATTGGCCGATACGTCCGCACGTCGGACGGCACGTCGACGCCGCGCCTGATCTGGCCGACCGACCTGATGATGTCGTCGCCGAGCAGCTGGGCGAAGCAGGCGTAGCCCCAGTCGCTCATATGCAGGCCGTCGGCGGTGACGAAATTGTCGATCGGGATCGCCTGCCTTTCATGCCAGTCGCGCATCACCTCGAAGCGCGGGAAGATGCCGACGTGACGCAGTTCGGCGACCTTGCCGAGCAGGTTGATCATCTTGCTGGCGCTTTCGGCGCGCGCGTTGACCGCCGGCGAATATTGCGGATCGACCAGCACGAGATCGGCGCCGGCCGCCTGAATCCGTGCGATGCCTTCCTCAACCAGCCGGGCTGTCTCGGCGGGATCGAGGTTGCGCAGCACGGCGTTGGTGCCGACCTGCCAGATCACCAGATCCGGATGGTTGTCGAGCACGGCGGTCTGCAGCCGCTTCATCATTTCGGGAGCGTCCTCGCCGCCCTTGCCGGCGTTGACCACGGTGATGTCCGCGGACGGATAGTGCCGGCGCAGCTGCGCCGCCAGCCGGTTGGGGTAGTTGAAGTCCGGCGACGTCGAGCCATAGCCCTGGGTCGACGATGAACCGAATGCGACGATCACCACCGGCTCGCCGGCCGCGAGCTCGCTCGCCACCCGCGGCAGCGAGCCCATCTTCTTGACGCCGCCCTTCGGCGGCAGACAGGGCACCCGGCTGAAAATATCGCCGGCCGATTTCGCGGCTTCCTTGACCTTCTCGATTGCCCTGGAGGGGAGGCTCTTCTGCTGCGGATTGGCCGGGTCAACGGCAGCGACATTGCTACCGGCCGCAGCGGGCGTGGACGGCTTCACGGCATCGGATTTGGCGAGGTCGGAGAGGGTGGCCTGCTGGGCAGGCTGAACGGCTTGCGCCCGCGCAGGGCAGATCTGTGCCGAAGTCAGCAGCACAAATGCCGCGATTGCGGGCAGCACCAGGGACACAACGCGACGAAAAGGGCAGTGACAACTCATTAACGCTAGTTCCTCAATTCTGCTGCGCCGGCTCGATCCGCGCGGCGTCGACCACGAACTTCCCCAGCGCCCGGCCGATGCAATTATG
Source organism: Bradyrhizobium sp. (assembly GCA_046590305.1). GTDB lineage: Bacteria > Pseudomonadota > Alphaproteobacteria > Rhizobiales > Xanthobacteraceae > Bradyrhizobium. Next base: position 14,005 of record JBKJUA010000157.1, on the reverse strand, counting down.
CACCCGCTTGGCAAGGTCGAGACCATGGGCGGCGCTGAACAGGTCGAAATCCCCCTGATCATTCCAGTGCCGCATGATGGCAAAACGGTCGAACAGCGGGACATCAAACTGCTGCGCCACCACCCGCATATTATCCAGATAGGGCGGCGCTGAAATCATCGTCTCGGTGCGCGGGCTGTATTGCAGATTCATCAGGACCACGTCGGCTCCCGCCTCCTTTAACGCCACAACTCCTTCGCCGACCGCGGTGCGAAAATCCTCGGGATCGACCGACCGCATAGCATCGTAGGTACCGGTCTGCCAGATGACCAAAGTAGGCTTTTTTACTTCCACCAGCTTAACGAGGCCTGTTGCGACTTCCTCGGCGGTCTTCTTGATCTGTAGTTCTACCGAGACGTTGACCGGGACCTTCAGCCTCTCCTTCAGCATCGCCTGCAGCCTGCCGGGCCAGGCGCTGGCCTCGGACGTGGCGATGCTGGAGGACCGGCTGCCAACCACCACAATGTCCAATGGACGGCCATCCTTGACCGCGGCCTCGACCTTGGGCAGCGGGCTTTCAGTGAGCAGCAAATAGGCCGGGACCTCGCAGCTCGAAGGGTCGGCGCGCGACGGCGCGCTGGCCAGCAAGCCGGCAAGCAAGGTCAGCCCCAGAAGGGTCATCGGGACGGACTTCATGAACCCCCTCCCGCCATATCGGCGTTGCCCACAGCGCCTTTTTTTCGCGATGCGTTCTTGTCGGCGGAATGCTTGTACCATGAAATGATCCACGCCACGCCGACCATTATGAGGATACCGGCAAGGCTGACGACGAGTTGCAGGACCCGACCGCCGCCCGCGAACTCGGCCAGCACGAAATGGCCGGCGAAGGCCAGGAACACACCGAGACAGAAAATCTCCAGGGAATGTTGCCCGCACAGGATCACCGGCCGCAGCCAGCGCGACTTCAATCCGGGCCAGTCCTTCGGCAGCAGCCGCACCGTCACCGCCGCCAGCGCCAGGAAGTGCGCGAACCTCAGCACGTCCATGTCGGTCTTGCTGATCGGATACATCCACTGCTCGATGAGCTTCGGCATCAGGAAGTTCAACTGCGGCAGGTGCCAGGTCAGGGTGACGCAGAAGGCGAACAACAGGTAAGCGGCACAAATCCACATTGTGACCGGCGACGACAGCACCCGCGACATTCGCCTGGCGCCGCCCAGCGCGCACCACGCGCCGAAGACGAACAGCAATTGCCAGGCGAACGGATTGAAGGCCCAGAAGCCGTTCGGATAGGCCGACAGATACAGATCGAACTGCCAACTGACGGCATAGAGCACGACCGACAGCGCCAGCGTGACGTCGGGCCGCCATTTCATCAGCCAGATGATCAGGGGCAGAAACAGCATCAGCACGATATAGAGCGGCAGCACGTCCATGTTGGCGGGGCGGAATCGCAACAGCAGCGCCTGGATGATGGTGACATCGGGCTGCTTGAGGAAATCCATGATCCCCATTTCTTCCGCGTATAGCGGGTTGTCGAACCTGGCGGCAACGTAGAAAATTTGCGCCAGGAAGATCGTGAACAGGAACACGTGCGCGACATAGATCTGCCAGACCCGGCGCAGGATGCGCGCGGTCGCGATCACGAAGCCGGCCTCCAGCATGGCGCGGCCGTAAACGAACGCCGCGGTATAGCCGGAAATGAAGATGAAGATTTCGGTGGCGTCGCTGAACCCGTAATTGCGGAACGTGAACCAGGTCACGATATTGTTGGGCAGATGGCCGATGAAGATCAGCCACAGCGCCAGCCCGCGAAACAGATCAAGCCGCAGTTCGCGCTCGGTTCCGGCGGGAAGCGTAATCACCGGCAGGGCAACCGGCGCCGCGGCGGCGGCGCGCGCCTCCGCTTCGCCCGCATAGGGGGCTCCGGCAACTCGATCGGCAATGGACGTCATCTGGCACCGTCTGAAGATGAACTTTACCCGCCTGCGCGACACGAAAGATAGTATCGGCACGCAGGTTGCAAGCAAGATGCGTTGGAAACAGCCTGCGCAGGTGCGCTTTAGGCTGGAATGTTGTTGAAACCGCGATTGGAATTGCAGTTGCATGCGGTCCCTGGAGACCGTCATGGCCGTCCGGTGGTTGGTTCAGCCGGGACTCTTCGATATGATGCCCCAAGGGATTGGAAAACTGCATGGAAGACCGACTGCAGGGAAGACCGACCGCATGGAAGAATGACTGCATGTACCGCGCCGTTACCCGCCAGATCGAGGTCACCGTCGAGCCGAACTTCCTGCCGGAACGCTCGTCGGTCGAGAACCGTCAGTATTTCTGGTCCTACACCGTCGTCATCACCAACACCGGCGAAGAGACCGTGCAGCTGCAGACCCGGCACTGGATCATCACCGACGCCTCCGGCCGCAAGCAGGAAGTTCGCGGCGAAGGCGTGGTCGGCGAGCAGCCGGTGCTGGCGCCCGGCGAGCACTTTGAATACACCTCGGGCGTGCCGCTGCCGACCGCGTCCGGCTTCATGAGGGGCCGCTACCAGATGGTCAGCGAGAGCGGCGAGCAGTTCGAGGTCGACGTCCCCGCATTCTCGCTCGACAGCCCCGACAACAAGCGGGTGTTGAACTAGGACAGCGGCGTTAAGCTTAACCGGCGCGTACCGTAGTCATGCGGATTCGAAGTGCGCGCAGCAGCATCTAACCTCGCTCGCATGCCCCACACTCCAAGCCCGACGCCGGTCTGCCAGCAATGTCGCATCGACATGACCCTCGACCGGATCACGCCATGCGCCGCGGATTACGATATGTGGTGCTACATCTGTTCGGAATGTGCCGGCGTCTTCAGCATGGTCGGCGCACGAGCGGCCGATCGCGCCTCGGTCGATGAAAGGCGGATCGTGTGGCGGCGCGCCGTGACCACACCCGCAACGATTGCGGCCGGCCGCAGGGAGATCGCCTGCACGGTTCACAATTTTTCCGCTACCGGGGCCAGCCTGAGCCTGACCAGCCGCCCACGACTGGCGAAAAACTTTACATTGACGGCCGCCGGCTCCACCCTGCCCTGCCGCGCAGTCTGGCGCAGGGGAAAACAGCTCGGCATCGCGTTCGATTAGGATGCGACCGCGGTTTGATCGCGACGGGCTTTTGACCCAACCCGGAAATCCCTGTATCCAAACCATGCATGGGATCATCGATGACCTGGTATGAGATGACCTGGCACGAGGAGATGTCCATGGGTAATTGCATCGTTGTCGTTCAGTTTGATTTGCCGAAGCGCACCGAGGAGCAGGCTGTCAAAGGCGGCGCCTCGACCGCGCCAATCTATCGCGGCCTCGCCAGGAAGGGATTGATCCGCAAGGACTACCTGAATGGCGACGCGGGCACCGGCGGCGTCTATCTCTGGGACAGCCGTGAATCTGCAGAGGCATGGTTCACCGAGGAGCGAGTGGCGGAATTGACCGAGCGCTTCGGAGCCCGGCCCCGCCTCACCTGGTACGACACCTACGTGACCGTCGATAATCTGAAGGGCGAGACCCGCGTCAATGGCGAGTCGATTGAGGTGGTGGCCTGACCATACCGATCGCGGCGCGGCGCTTCTGCTGTTGCTGTTCCTGTCCGGCAATCCGGCCAGCGCCCTGGTCGGCGCTGACGTCGCCGACCGCACGGTGCAGCGCTTCACCGTCGTCGTGGCCGGCGGCAAGGGCCGATGCAGCGGCGTGGTGCTGGCGCCGGATATCGTGTTGACGGCCGCGCACTGCGTTCGCCAGGGCGAGCGCTTCCATGTCGGCGACAATTTCGGCGGAGGATATCAGACGCAGCTCAGCCCCGTCGCCGAGATCGTTCCGCATCCGCTGTATGCACCCAGAGATCCCGGATCACCCGATCTTGCGATCCTCAAACTGGCGAAACCGCTGCCAGACCGCTTCGTCCCTGCCGTTCTCAATCCGCGCAGCCTCCGCGTCGGCGACGACCTGATCGTGGCGGGATACGGCAAGCGCGCCCCCGGGGATCCCGGAACCGGCGTGGTGTTGCGCATGGTGCTGCAGCGCGTTTCGCAATCCATCAGAGGCTGGGTGGTCCTCAGCCGCGTCGGCGAGGATGCCGCCAACGCCGGCCCGGGAGATTCCGGCGGCCCCGTGTTTGCCTATCGCGGCATGCACAGCCTCGTCGGACTGATGGTTGCGGTCGCGGGGAAGCAAACCAAGGCGGTGGCGCTGTCGGCGCATTACGACTGGATCAGGGAAACGATGCGGAAATTGAGCGCGCCCTGAGCGGCGTAGCGAATTATTCCACGCCGGCTTCCTGCGGCGTGAATTGGTAGACCGATGAACAGAACTCGCAAGTCACCACCACCTTGCCGTCCTTGACCATGTCGGCGCGGTCCTGCTTCTCAAAACTGTTGAGCATTCCGGATACCGCTTCGCGCGAGCAGGAGCATTGCGCGCGCAAGGGCAGCGGCGCGAACACGCGAACGCCGCGCTCGTGAAACAGCCGATACAACAGCCGCTCGCCCGAGAGATCGGGATCGATCAGTTCGACGTCCTCGACGGTCGAGATCAGCGACTGACCCTCGATCCAGGCGTCGTCTTCCGCAACCTCGTGGGTTTCCACGCCTTCCGGCGCGTCGCCGGGATGCAAATCGGCCTGCCGCGCCCGCTCAGGCGCTTTCGGCAAAAACTGCAGCAGCATGCCGCCGGCGCGCCAGCGATGCTTCGGGCCGTCGCCTCCGCCGCGCCATTCCTCGCCAACGGCCAGACGCACGCGCGTCGGGATCTGTTCGGAGCGCAGAAAATATTCGTGCGCGGCGTCTTCCAGATTGCCGCCTTCCAGCGCCACCAGCCCCTGATAGCGGCTCATGTCCGCGCCCTGGTCGACGGTCATGGCGAGATGGCCGTGGCCGAGCAGCGCACCGGAATCCTGGCCGTCCTCGAGCCGCTTGGCATCGAAGCGGGCATAGGCGCGCAGCCGGTCGGGCGCCTGAAAATCCACGATCAGGAACGACACCGGACCGTCAGTCTGGGTCTGCAGGATGAAGCGGCCGTCGAATTTCAGCGACGAGCCCAGCAGGGTCGTCAGCACAATTGCCTCGCCGAGCAGCTTTCCCACGGCGGGCGGATAATCGTGTTTTGTGAGAATATCGTCGAGCGCCGGGCCGAGCCTTGTCAGACGACCGCGCAGGTCGAGCGAAGCGACCTCGAACGGCAGCACCGCATCGTCGACCGGAACCGCTGACGGGGCGCGTACAGGGGTTTCCAGGGAGATTTTGATGGGGGATGGTAAAGTCATGGCGCTTTATCTGGGGTCGGGAGGAGTGAATCGAAAGGGGTGTCCGCATCCCGGACACGGTGCAGCGTTCTTCACGCTGCTCCGCAGAGCCGGGACCCAGTTGCCATAAGTCTGGACCGGGTCAGCAGCGCACCGCCATAGCGCGTCGCAGACGCGCGTGAACGCGCTTATGGCGCTGCGCAGCGTCCGGGGAATGCGCAGCTATTGAGCTTTACCCTACCGCCTCGAAACACCACGCCAAAATGCCTTTCTGGGCGTGCAGGCGGTTTTCGGCTTCGTCGAACACCACCGACTGCGGGCCGTCGATCACCTCGTCGGTGACCTCGTCGCCGCGGTGGGCGGGCAGGCAGTGCATGAAAATCGCGTCCTTCTTCGCCAGCGACATCAGCCTTGCGTTGACCTGATAGGGTTTGAGGATGTTGTGGCGGTGCTTGCCTTCCTTGTCGCCCATTGAGAACCAGGTGTCAGTGACCACGCAATCGGCGCCGCGCACCGCGGCCTCCGGATCGCTGCCGAGCGCGACCGGGGCGCCGGTGGCCTTGATCCAGTCCTTCATCGCCTTTTTCGGCGCCAGCTGCGGCGGCGTCGCGACATTCAGCCTGAACTTGAACCGCTCCGCCGCATGCGCCCACGACGCCAGCACGTTGTTGTCGTCGCCGGTCCAGGCCACGGTGCGGCCCTCGATCGGCCCGCGATGCTCCTCGAAGGTCATCAGGTCGGCCATCACCTGGCAGGGATGCGAGCGCCGCGTCAGCCCGTTGATGACCGGCACGGTGGCGTGCGCGGCCAGTTCCAGCAGTGCCTCGTGGTTGAGGATGCGGATCATGATGGCGTCGACGTAGCGCGACAGCACCCGCGCGGTATCGGCGATGGTCTCGCCGCGGCCGAGCTGCATCTCGGCGCCGGTCAGCATGATCGATTCACCACCGAGCTGGCGCATGCCGACGTCGAACGAGACCCTGGTGCGGGTCGAGGGTTTTTCGAAGATCATCGCCAGCGTCTTGCCTTCGAGCGGCCTGACCGGCTTGACGTCCTGCTTCTTCTGCGCCTTCAGCTTCGCCTTCATGGCGACGCTGGCGGCCAGGATGTTGCGCAGCTGCTTGGTCGGAATCTCGTTGAGGTCGAGAAAATGGTTCAGAGCCTTGCCCATCACCCCGCCGCCTTCTGCAACTGGCCGGCCGACAACGCCACGCAGGCGCGTTCGAGGCACTGCACGGACTCCGCGATCTCGGCTTCGGACACGATCAGCGGCGCCAGGAACCGGACCACATTGTCGCCGGCGCCGACCGTGAGCAGCTTCTCGTCGCGCAGCGCGTTGACGAGATCGCCCGAGGGCACCACGGCCTTGACGCCGACCAACAGACCCTCGCCGCGCACTTCCGACAGCACGGTGGGGTAACGATCGACCACCGACGCCAGCTTCTGCTTCAGCAGCAGCGACATCTTCTGGACATGGTCGAAGAAGCCGGGCTTCAGCATCACATCCAGCACCGCATTGGCGGCGGCGATCGCCAGCGGGTTGCCGCCGAAGGTCGAGCCGTGCGAGCCCGGCGTCATGCCGGACGCCGCTTCCGCGGTAGCGAGGCACGCGCCGATCGGGAAACCGCCGCCGAGCGCTTTTGCGAGAGGCATGATGTCGGGCGTGACGCCCAGACGCTTGTAGGCGAACAGGTCGCCGGTGCGGCCCATGCCGGTCTGCACCTCGTCGAAGATCAAGAGCATGCCGTGCTGGTCGCACAGTTCGCGCAACGCCTTGAAGAACGAATTCGGTGCGGAGCGCACGCCGCCCTCGCCCTGCACCGGCTCGATCACGATGCCGGCGGTGGTGGGGCCGATCGCCTTCTTGACGGCTTCGAGATCGCCATGCGGCACCTGGTCAAAACCGTCCAATGGCGGACCGAAACCTTCGAGATATTTCGCCGAGCCCGTGGCCGCCAGCGTTCCCAGCGTGCGGCCGTGAAACGCGCCTTCGAACGTGATCAGACGAAAGCGCTCAGGTTGTCCCTTGGCGGCGTGATAGCGGCGCGCGACCTTGATCGCGCATTCCATCGCTTCGGCGCCGGAATTACAGAAGAACACGAAATCGGCAAAGCTCTGGTCGCACAGCCGCGCCGCGAGCCGGTCGCCGTCGGGGCTCCTGAACAGGTTCGACATATGCCAGAGTTTGGTGGCCTGCTCCTGCAAGGCAGCCACCAGATGCGGGTGGCAATGGCCAAGTGCATTGACCGCGACGCCGGACGTGAAATCGAGATAGCGCTCGCCATTGGTTGATATCAGCCAGGCGCCTTCGCCGCGCTCGAAACCGAGATCGACCCGGGCAAATACAGGGAGCAGATGCGACGTCGCGCTATTCGGCATGGCAATCACTTGGGGTTAGAGCCCGCTATGGTGCGTATGGGTGAGATCGCATCCACAACCGGCCCCGGAAAACAAAACGTGCCGCCTTTTAGGGGCGGCACGCAGGAACCATTCTAGGCGTGGCGCGATAACTGTCAACCGGTCACGCAAAGGCCAGAAATATCCGTCGGATTCCGGGGTGGGCGACGGAACATGTGGATGCAACCATGCTGACTCTTGCGCCGGAGTCACGCCATATTGTAGCTTCCGGGCTGTCGGGTACGACATCTCGTGCGGCGGTTCTGATCCTCTAGTCGTTGCTGTTCAGCGTACACGTTCGGGCGCGGTTATCCCGCCCGGCGAGGGCTAAGGGATTCTGCCCGCTGGGATTTTTGAGATTTGGCATCGCCGCGCCCTCCTCATGCTGGCCGGCGCGATGCGAAGGGAAGAATGCGATGACGGTATTGACCTGGTCCGACGATCGCGTCGAGCAACTGAAAAAACTCTGGGAAGGCGGGCTTTCGGCCAGCCAGATCGCCGCAGAGCTCGGAAATGTCACGCGAAACGCCGTCATCGGCAAAGTCCACCGGCTAGGCCTTTCCGGCCGCGCCAAGAGCCCCTCCTCGGCCGCCCCGCGGCAGCGCAAGGCCCGCCCCGCCCAACAAATGATGCGGGTGCAGCGTCCGGTATCGCGCGGCAACACCGCGCTGGCCCATGCCTTCGACGTCGAGATGGAGTCGGATCCGATCGCCTACGACAATGTGGTGCCGATGAGCCAGCGGCTGTCGCTGCTCGAGCTCAACGAGGCGACCTGCCACTGGCCGATCGGCGATCCCTCCAGTTCGGAGTTCTTCTTCTGCGGCGGCCGGGCGCTGGCCAGCCTGCCCTATTGCGCGCACCACTCGCGTATCGCCTACCAGCCCGCCAGCGACCGCCGCCGGCAGCCGCCGAAGCCGACGAGGTAGGCGGGGCAGTCGTGTCCCGGACGCGGTGCAGCGCTCTTCGCGCGGCTGCGCAGAGCCGGGACCCACCACCACAACATGTGCATGGACCCCGGATCTGCAGCGCACCGCCATCGTGCGTCGCAGACGCGTGTGAACGCGCTTATGGCGCTGCGCAGCGTCCGGGGAACGCCTACTCCGCCGCCTTCGCGAACCGGTCATCCAGCGCGTAGCCTGCGCCGCGTACGGTGCGGATCGGGTCCTGCTCGCCGCCGGGGTTGAGCAGTTTGCGCAGGCGGCCGATATGGACGTCGACGGTGCGCTCGTCAATATAGATGTCGCGGCCCCAGACGCTGTCGAGCAGTTGCTCGCGGCTGAACACCCGGCCGGGATGCTCCAGGAAAAATTCCAGCAGGCGATATTCGGTCGGGCCAAGATCAATCGGGCGGCCGGAGCGGGCGACGCGGCGCTTTTCGCGGTCGAGCTCGAGGTCGCCATAGGTCAGCATGGTGGCCAGCCGCTCGGGGCTGGCGCGGCGCAACAAGCCCTTCACCCGCGCCAGCAATTCCGGCACCGAGAACGGCTTGACGATGTAGTCGTCGGCGCCGGTGGCGAGCCCGCGGACGCGCTCGCTTTCCTCACCGCGCGCGGTCAGCATGATGATCGGCAGTTGCCGGGTCTCCGGCCGTGCCCGCAGGCGGCGGCACAGCTCGATCCCGGACAGGCCGGGCAGCATCCAGTCCAGCACCACGAGGTCCGGCACCCGCTCCCTCAGCCTGGTATCGGCGTCGTCGCCGCGCCCGACGGTTTCGACGTCGTAGCCTTCAGCATCGAGGTTGTAGCGCAATAGCGTGGTGAGCGCTTCTTCGTCTTCCACCACCATGATGCGCGCACTCATTATCTCAATTCCCCGGTACGGTAGTGGCAAAATTCGTCATGTCGCCCTTCGGGCGTTTGTCCAGCATCTGCTGACCCTCGATCATGTAGAACACGGTTTCCGCGATATTGGTGGCGTGATCGCCGATCCGTTCGATGTTCTTGGCGCAGAACATCAGATGGATGCAGAACGAAATATTGCGCGGATCTTCCATCATGTAGGTCAACAATTCGCGGAACAGCGAGGTGCAGATGGCATCGACTTCCTCGTCGCCCTTCCAGACCACCATCGCCGCCGGCAGATCGTGCGCGGCATAGGCGTCGAGCACGGACTTGACCTGGCTCTGCACGAGATCGGTCATATGCTCGAGGCCGCGGATCAGCTTCAGCGGCTGGAAATCGCTCTCCAGCGCCGCGACGCGCTTGCCCATGTTCTTGGCGAGGTCGCCGATCCGCTCCAGATCCGTGGCGACCCGCATGGCGCCGACGATCTCGCGCAGATCCACCGCCATCGGCTGGCGCCGTGCGATGGTGAGCACCGCGCGTTCCTCGATCAGGTGCTGGAGGCGGTCGATCTCGGCATCGGAGGCGACGACGCGCTTGCCGAGCGCGACATCCCTGCGGATCAGCGCGTCGACGGAATCGGTGATCATGCGTTCGGCAAGACCGCCCATCTCGGCGACCAGCCGGGTCAGTTCCTGCAGATCGCCGTCGAAAGCCTTGGCAGTGTGTTCAGAAGCCATTTTTCTCTCCTCAGCCGAACCGGCCGGTGATGTAGTCCTGGGTTCGACGATCACTCGGCGAGGTGAAAATCTTGTTGGTATCGTCGAATTCGATCAACTCACCGAGATACATGAAGGCTGTCTTGTCGGAAACGCGCGCGGCCTGCTGCATGTTATGGGTGACGATGGCGATGGTATACTCTTCCGCCAGTTCCGAGATCAGTTCCTCGATCTTGGCGGTCGAGATCGGATCGAGCGCCGAGCAGGGCTCGTCGAACAGGATCACCTCGGGCCGCACCGCGACGGTGCGGGCGATGCAGAGCCGCTGCTGCTGGCCGCCGGACAGGCTGAGGCCCGAAGCGTTCAGCTTGTCCTTGACCTCGTTCCACAGCGCGCCGCCGCGCAGCGCCTTTTCGACCCGGCCGTCCATCTCCGATTTGGAGATCTTCTCGTAGAGCCGGATCCCGAAAGCGATGTTCTCATAGATCGTCATCGGAAACGGCGTCGGCTTCTGGAACACCATGCCGACCCGCGCCCGCAGCAAATTGAGATCGAGCTTGGGATCGAGGATGTTGGTGGAATCCAGCATCACCTGACCGGTGGCGCGCTGGCCGGGATAGAGATCGTACATCCGGTTGAAGATGCGCAGCAGGGTCGACTTGCCGCAGCCGGACGGCCCGATGAAGGCGGTGACGCGGTTGGTGCCGAGCGTCAGGTTGATGTTCTTCAGCGCGTGGTTCTCGCCGTAGTAGAAATTGAGGCCGCGCGCCGTCACCTTGGGCGGCGCCTCGGGCAACACCACCGCGGGAACGGGTCCGCCCGCCGCACTCATCGATACCGAAAGATCATTCATTTTGCTGTCCTCTCGGCGCCAAGAATGCGGGCACCAATATTCAGGGCAAGTACGGTCAGGGTGATCAGCAGGGCTCCGCTCCAGGCGAGCTGCTTCCAGTAGGCGTAGGGGCTTTGCACGAAGTTGTTGATGGTGACCGGGAGGTTGGCCATCGTCTTGGTCATATCGAGACTGAAGAACTGGTTGGAAAGCGCGGTGAACAACAGCGGCGCGGTTTCGCCGGCGACGCGGGCGGTGGCCAGCAGCACGCCGGTGATGAGGCCGGCGCGCGCCGCGCGGTAGGCGATGCGCTTGATGACAAGCGAACGCGGCAGGCCGAGCGCGGAGGCCGCCTCGCGCAGGGGATTGGGCACCAGCAGCAGCATGTCCTCGGTGGTGCGCACCACCACGGGGATCACGATCACCGCCAGCGCCAGGCTGCCGGCGAAGGCGGAGAACCCACCCATCGGCACCACGATGGCGCCGTAGATGAACAGGCCGATGATGATCGAGGGCGCGCTCAAGAGAATATCGTTGATGAAGCGGATCACCGAGGTGAGCCGGTCGTTCCTGCCATATTCGGCCAGATACGTGCCGGCCATCAGGCCGAGCGGCGCGCCGATGCCGACCCCGATCACGGTCATGATGATCGAACCGACGATGGCGTTGAGCAGGCCGCCGTCGGTCGATCCCGGCGGCGGGGTGTTCTCGGTGAAGATCGCCAGATTGAGCCCGGCGAGGCCGTTGTAGAACAGCGTAAACAGGATCAGGCCGAGCCAGGTGACGCCGAAGATCGCGGCACCGAGGCAAAGAAACTTGACGATGATGTCGAAGCGGCGGCGCCGGGCGTAAATCGGATTCATGATCTCAATTCCCCGCCTTCTTTTCCAGCCGCATCAGCATCAGCCGCGCCGCGGCCAGCACGAAGAAGGTCAATATGAACAGCAGCAGGCCGAGCAGGATCAGTCCGGATTGATGCAGGCCGTCGCTCTCGGCGAACTCGGATGCGATCGCCGCCGAGATCGTGGTGCCCGGCGAAAACACCGAACCGGTGATTTTGAACGCGTTGCCGATGATGAAGGTCACGGCCATGGTTTCGCCGAGTGCGCGGCCGAGCGCCAGCATGATGCCGCCGATCACGCCGACCCGGGTATAGGGGATCACCACGTTGCGGACGACTTCCCAGGTCGTGCAGCCGACGCCATAGGCGGCTTCTTTCAGCACCGGGGGTACCGTCTTGAACACGTCGACCGAGATTGCGGTGATGAACGGCAGCACCATGATCGCGAGAATCAGCGCCGCGTTGAACAGGCTGAGATAGGACGGCGGGCCGGCGAAGATCGTTCCCAGCACCGGGACGCCCTCGAACAGACTGATCATCAACGGCTGAAAGCTGTCGGCCATGAACGGGCCGAGCACGAAGAATCCCCACATCCCGTAGATGATCGAGGGGATGCCGGCGAGCAGCTCCACCGCGAGGCCGATCGGGCGGCGCAGCCATTGCGGGCAAAGCTCGGTAAGGAAGATCGCAATGCCGAGGCCGACCGGGACGGCAATCATCATGGCGATCACGGAGGTGACCAGCGTACCGTAGATCGGACCGAGCGCGCCGAGTACCGGCGGGTCGTTGGACGGCGCCCAGCGCGACGTGAACAGGAAGGAAGCGCCGTACTGCACGATCGCGGGCCATGCGCCGACGATCAACGAGATGATGATGCCGCCGAGGATGAGCAGTACCGAGAGTGCGCAGGCGCGGGTGATCCAATAGAATGTAACGTCGCCGAATTTGAAGGCGCTCAGCGCCTTGGCGCGATCGTATGGGCCGGCGGATTCCATCGCATCGCTCTGAACGGCCATGTCTGCCACGCCAATCCCCTGTACTTATACTGTTTTGCTTGATTTGTCTCGCACCCCGGATGCGGCTCAGCACGAGCTGTGCGTTGCTGATCCGGGGCCTAATCGACGTCGGTGCTCTCGTGGGTCCCGGCTCTGCGGAGCAGCGCGAAGGGCGCTGCACCGCGTCCGGGACACGAGAGTTTTTCGGCTCAGCTCTTGATGTCGGCCGACCAGGTCTTCTCAACCTGCTTGACCACGCCGTCCGGCATCGGGATGTAGTCGAGATCCTCAGCCATCTTGTCGCCCTTCTCGAAAGCCCATTTGAAGAACTTGATGGCTTCGCCGGACGCCGCCTTGTCGGTGGGCTCCTTGTACATCAGGATGAAGGTCGCGCCGGTGATCGGCCAGGACGCTTCGCCGGGCTGGTCGGTCAGGATCACAAAGTAGTTCTTGGCACCAGCCCAGTCGGCGTTGGCGGCCGCGGCCTGGAATGAAGCAATGGTCGGCTGCACGGTCTTGCCGGCCTTGTTGATAACAGCGCCGTGGGTCAGCTTGTTCTGCTTGGCGTAAGCGTATTCGACATAGCCGATCGAGTTCTTGGTCTGGCTGACGTTGCCGGCAACGCCTTCGTTACCCTTGGCGCCAACACCGGTCGGCCACTCGACCGCAGTGCCGGAGCCTGCCTTGGTCTTCCATTCGGCATTGGTCTTCGACAGATAGTCGGTCCAGAGGAACGTGGTGCCGGAACCGTCCGAGCGGCGCACCACGGTGATGGCGGCGCTGGGCAGGGTCACTTTCGGATTGAGCTTGGCGATCGCCGGGTCGTTCCAGGTCTTGACCTTGCCGAGATAAATGTCGCCGAGCAGTTCGCCGGTAAATACCAGTTCACCAGGCTTGATGCCTTCGAGGTTCACGACCGGCACCAGCGCGCCCATCGCCTGCGGCCACTGAATCAGCCCGTCCTTTTCAAGCTGTTCCGGCTTGAGCGGCATGTCGCTGGCGCCGAAGGTCACGGTCTTGGCCAGGATCTGCTTGATGCCAGCGCCGGAACCGATCGACTGATAGTTCAGGCCGTTGCCGGTCTCTTTCTTGTAGGCATCGGCCCACTTCGAATAGAGCGGGAATGGGAAGGTCGCGCCCGCGCCGGTGATGTCGGCGGCGAATGCCGACGTCGATGCAGCCACCAGGCCG
>JBKJUA010000121.1:0-3386 GCA_046590305.1 Bradyrhizobium sp. | reverse complement strand
TCCGGCGGAGTAATTTCTGCCCGTCGTCCCTGCGAACGCAGGGACCCATAATCCCGGGCGCCATTTGTGTGGAGGATGTCTGACGCTTGCGTCTCATCGATAAGCCGCGGCGTATGGGTCCCTGCGTTCGCAGGGGCGGCGTAAAAGTTAATTTGTGCAAACACACTTTCGCGATCTCGCGGCTTGATCCGCCCGAGGTTTGCCAGAAATCTCCTTGCCCTCCAATCAGAGGGCGCGGGGAATGCCGGGCGCCCGATGCGCCCGATAGCCACGTGTGCAATTGGTAGTGGTAGAAAGCACACGTGTTGTCAGGTCACACCGGAATCGCCCGGCACTCCCCGCGCAATGGTTTACGGCTTATACGTGGTCTCCTCGGCGAGCCATGCACTTTTGCCACCGTCGCCCGCGCTGTCTTAAGCCGCGAACTTGACACCAGCCTTGGGGTGTCGGAACCACACGATTTCGCCATCCGCTTCAGGCGCTCTGGTCAGGAGCACCATCCGCGTCCATCACCTCCCCGCCCCGCGCTGGTGACCTTGCGCAACGCCCCTCTGAACGGGACGGGATGGCTATTGATATACCCCGATTTGTGATTCCGATAAACAGAAATATTTTTCCGTGAGGGGCTTGACACGATTTCCGATAACCGGAAGTGATTTGCCCTTCGAGTAGTCACACAGCAAATTGCGCCTCGTCGCTGCAAGACCGCGGACGTCGAGCGGCTGCTGGTCGACAGCGTTCGCGACGGGCTGTTGTGGCAGTGCTGGGTCTACGACCCGGATCAGGCGCTGGTGGATACGTTTCTGGCATAAGCCCAGTAGGGCGGATTAGCTGCACGCGTAATCCGCCGATACAGACGTGATGGCGGATTACGCTAACGCTAATCCGCCCTACAATTATGCATTGGCCACCACCCTCTTCCGCGCCGGGATCGTCATCGCGGCGACACCAAGCACGACACAGCCGAGGCCGATCCACGCTGTCGCCGTCAGGCTCTCGCCGAGAAATACCACGCCGACGGCGACGCCGATCGGCACCCGTAGATAGGCCTGTGCGGTGGTGCCGACCGACCCCAACGTCTGGACCAGCCGAAAATAGATCACGAAGGCCAGCGCGGTGGAGAATACCGCCAGCACCAGCAGCGCCAGCATCGAACTCGCCGACGGCGCCAGCGTCCATGGCCGGTCGACCACGAGGCTGAGCGGGATCAGGATCGCCGCGCCTGCCAGCAGCGAGCCGGCGGCCGGCGTCATCGGATCGAGACCTTTAAAACCGCGTCCGAAGATCGCCGCACCGGCGTAGCAGATGGCGGCCAGCACGGCCACGATCTGCGCGGCCAGCTGCGCGCCCAGCCCCTGCAGCGCTTCCACCCCGACGATCAGGCAGATGCCGGCCATACCGGCGCAGACGCCGAGCAGCTTTCGCGGCGCCAGTACCTCATGGCGGGTGATCGCCAGCGTCAGGAAGAAGGTGAAGATCGGCGACGTCGAGTTGAGAATGGTGGCGAGCCCGGCATCGAGCGTGCGTACGCTCCAGGCCAGCATGGTCCAGGGGATCACGCTGTTGAGGCAGGCCTGCCACAGGAAGCGCCGCCAGGTCGCCGCATCCATCGGCAGCGTGATGCCGCGCCAGCGCATGATGACGAGCAGCAGCAGGCCCGCGATCAGAGTACGCGCGGCGATCAGGGTGACCGGTGGAATTGTCGCCACACCGATCTTGATGAAACTGTAGGACGCACCCCACAGCGTCGCGAGCGTCAGCAACAGTGCCAGTTCGATGGCGATGCCGGGTGAGCGCGGATGGGGTTTTTGCATGTCGGTTCTGCTCGATTCCGGTCAAGACAGACACTACAGGGTAAGCCGTTGGAATACTTCGTTCAGAGCCGAAGTATGTTGGACATGCGCACCGGCCACCAAGCCGTCATTGCAAGCCAACGGGTCGCGCGAATGCGCGCCCGATGATAAACTCCGCGAAGCAATCCATCGTGCCGCACAGAAGAAGAATGGATTGCTTCGTCGCTACGCTCCTCGCAATGACGAACGGGAAAGACGGGTGCGAAGTTTCACCCCACCGAACCCACCTCGAACACATCCCCGTCATATCCCGCTTCCAGCGGAATCCGCAGTTGCCGTCCGCCGTTGAGCTTGGTCATGACCGGCATCACGGTCACCACGGCCTTGCCCCTGGAGTCCTCGATCGCAGCCTGCACGTTTGGCTGCTTGCCGAGCCGGATCAGGTTGCGGGTGGTCGGGAACGGCAGCTTGAAGCGGCCGCTGTCGCCGCCTTCCAGCGCCTCGCGCGGCGAGACCCAGATCGAATCGGTGGATTCCTTGCCGTCATGGGCGCCGGCCTGCTCCGGCGGCGCGGCAGCAAGGAAGAACCAGGTGTCGAACCGCTTCGGCATGCCCTCCGGCGTGATCCAGTGCGCATAGGGCACGAGTTCGTCGAGCGCCAGCACCATGCCGTTATCGGTGAGCACCTTCAGGAAGCTGATCTTGCTGTCGCAAAGGTCGGCGCGGTGCGCGGCTTCGATCTCGCTCGCTTTGGCGGCATCGACCAGCGCCTTCGACCCCCTCGGGCGCGCCAGCAGGATGCCGCTTTCCTCGAAGGTTTCGCGGATCGCGGCGATCCGGAAGCTCAACGTGGCGGCGTCGAGCCCCTCGCCGCCGGAATAAAGCGCGGGATCGGCGATGATCTCCTGGTCGCCCTTGTCGACACTGCCACCGGGAAACACCAGCGCGCCGGAGTTAAAGTCGATCTCGTAATGGCGCACCATCATGAAGACCTCGATTTCGCCTGATGTCGCGAGGCTGTCGCGCAGCAGCAGGATGGTCGATGCGGCGCGCGGCGGTTTGGCGGGTTCGGTCGACATCAGGTCGCACTCCTGTGGGGACCTCATCCTGAGGAGCGGCCCCTTGGCCGCGTCTCGAAGGATGAAGCATACTGGCTCTCATGGTTCGAGACGGCGCAAGTGCGCCTCCTCACCATGAGGATTGGGCTTACTCCGCCGCGCTGGCTTGCGGCTGCAGGTTGGCGCGCTTGTCGATCCGCGCGACGCGGGACAGGAGATAATCGACCTCGGCTTTCGCGGTGGCGGTGATGGTGGCGCCGGGCTTGCGCTGGGCCGATGACGCGATGATGCCGCGCTTCTGCAGCACGTATTTGCGCACCGCGAGGCCGGCGCCGGGCTGTTGCTCGTAGCGGATCAGCGGCAGATGGGCATCGAACAGATCGTGCGCGGCGTCGCGCTTGCCGGCCTTCGACAGGTTGACGACGTCGATCAGCAGTTCCGGGAAGGCATAGCCGGTCATGGCGCCATCGACACCGCGCTCCATCTCGAAATCGAGAAACAGCCCGCCATTGCCGACCAGGATCGACAACGGGCG
>JBKJUA010000309.1:0-6091 GCA_046590305.1 Bradyrhizobium sp. | reverse complement strand
TTTCTTTGCTCGGTGAGATGGATTGCTTCGCTGCGCTCGCAATGACGAAGGGACACGAATCGCCCCTTCGCTCGTCCCGTCGCCAAACAGCATATCTGCCACGCCCGCCCCGCGCCTGTCCGTAGCGGGTGAAGTTGTCGTGTTTTTGTAGCTCGTGATCTGTCGCCTTCTTTGTAGTTTCGGAGGAGCCGGAAGGCGTGGACGGTTCCGCCAGCGTGGTCATGCCATGGATACTGTTGGCTGGTTAGTCCTCCGGGTCGGTTTCTTTGTTCGACTTGAAGCCCGTTTCTCCGCCCCGACCCGCGCTATCTCGACGGCGGCGCGCGCAGGAGCGGTCAAGGACGCGCGCTTGCGCGCCCGCAAGGGCTTGTCCTTGACGGCTCCGAGCACGCTGCCAAGCTGAGGCGCGTTGGGGCTGATCTGCCGTCCATCGGCGGCAAACGTAGCCAATCGATGCGGGCCAAGAAAGATGCTCACGGTGCCATCGGGATACGCGTGCACCCGCACTGAGGCCCTGACGAAGTGGGGCCTGAGCCGGCTCTCCGGCAGCTGCAGCCGCCGACCGCTCCATGCGATGGTATTGTCGTTGGCGACGGTTCGCTCTTCGATCACGCACAGCGCCTCGCGCCAGGCTTCGTGCCGGTCGGCAACGAACGCCGTACCTTGCTGTTCAGCCGTGATCGCAAACGCGGCGTTATGCTCGGCCATGTAATGCGCCTTCAGCCACGCATTGGCGGCTTCGACCGTCGTGATCCCGGCCAGCCGCAAGTCCTTCGGCAGTCGGCCCTGCAGCGTGCCGAACATCCGCTCGGAGCGCCCGCGCGCCTGCGGCGAATATGCCGCGATATGCTCGATCCCAAGCTGCGATAACGCCCGTCCCACCTGAGTTTGTTGCGTCTTCGAGACCCTGTCCCCAGCCTTCGGGGTATAGAAATAATGGCTGCCGCGATCGGTGTAGAGCGCGCAGAACAGACCATGCTCGCCAATCACCTCGCCCAGGCCCTGGAAGGTCGACGTCGTTCCTTCTTCCTCGACCAGCAGCATCGAATAGATCTCGCTCGTCGCATCGTCCATCGTGACGATCAAGTCCATCGCCGGCAGACCTTCGATCCAGACATGCCGCGACCCGTCCTGGTGCAACAGCATGCCCCGAAGCGGCCGGCGTGGACGCTTCTTGCGGTGCGCCGAACGCTTCGGCGCCTTCCGCACCAAGCCCGCCTCATGCAAGGCCAGCTTCGTCACCGTGTAGCCCAGCACATAGCCGTGTCGCTTCTGCAACTGCTCGTGGAAGTGCTTCACCGTGAAGTCCGCGTACTTGTCCCGGAACAGCCCCAGCATCCGCTCCAGTTCTTTCTCCGGCGCACGCTTCGGCGATCGCCGACCCATGCGCAGGTCGACCAGCCCGTCATCGCCCTCCGCCTCAAAGCGTACCGCCCAACGTTGGAACGTCCGCACATTGATCCCGAGAAGTTCTGCAGCCGCCTCTTGCGTCAGTTCCTTCGCCTCAGTCCGCTCCAGCAAGCTCGAAAATCGCATCCGTCGTACACCCTCGTGAATGGATGCCGTGCCCATCGTGCCCCCTTTGTTCCGGGCACCAAAAACACGACACTTCACGAGCTACAAACAGGCGACAGATCACGAGCTACTGACAATCCGGTTCAAGCGCCTTGCCCGCCTGCTGGCGCGGGCGTAACTTTACGCGATGACAATCGCCATCCTGCCCGTCACTTCCGCTGACATCGATGCGGCCGCGCGTGTCATCGCGCCATTCGCGGTGCGAACGCCGCTATTGTCGCCGTCCGTTCTCAACGAGCGGATGGGAACCCGGATCTTTCTGAAGCCGGAAATGCTGCAGCGGACCGGCTCGTTCAAGTTTCGCGGCGCCTTCAACAAGCTGTCATCGATTCCGCAAGAAAATCGCGGCGGCGGCGTGGTGGCGTTCTCGTCCGGCAACCACGCCCAGGGCGTCGCCCATGCGGCGCAGCTCCTCGGCATGCAGGCCACCATCGTGATGCCATCAGACGCGCCGCTCTCCAAGCGCGAGCGCACCAGGGCCTATGGCGCCGCGGTCGTACTGTACGACCGCGACCGCGAGGATCGCGAAGCCATCGCCGGCGAGATCGCCCGCAAGCATGGCGCCACCCTGGTGCGGCCCTATGACGATCCCTACGTGATCGCGGGGCAGGGCACGGTGGGCCGCGAGATATCAGAGGATATGGCAGCCCTTGGCCTGACACCTGATATCGTGGTGGCGCCCGCCTCAGGCGGCGGCTTGATCGCCGGCGTCGCCACCGCGATCAAGGCACGTTATCCGCAGGCCATGGTGATGTCGGGCGAGCCCGAAGAGTTCGACGACCACGCGCGCTCGCTGCGCGCGGGCAAACGCGAAGCGCACGGCTCCAAGGGCCGCACCATCTGCGATGCGCTGATGGCAGCGATCCCCGGCGAGATCACGTTCTCCATCAACCGCCAGCTGCTGACGCAAGGCATCACCGCCACCGATGCCGAAGTGGGCACCGCGGTCGGATTTGCCTTTCGCGAGTTGAAACTGGTGGTTGAGCCCGGCGGTGCGGTCGGCCTCGCTGCCCTGTTGGCCGGCCGCATCGACGTCACGGGCAAGAACGTCGTCATCGTGCTGTCGGGCGGCAATGTCGATGCGGATTTGTTCGCGCGACTGATCGGCTGAGCGACTGAGATCAGGCGAAAGCGTTTACGAGAACAGCGCGATCTTCTCGACCTGGCTCAAGCGCCGGATCGGCGCCAGCGGATCGGCTCCCGCGGCCTGCGGCCGGTTCAGAATTCCCCTTGATATCAGCGAGGAGCCAAGCGAAGGCTGTTCCGCCGCCGCGAGCGAGGGCTGCAGCGACGGTTCATCGGCCGGCAACTCCGCCGTGGCGATTATCGGTTCCGGCACGACGCTGACGGGCTCGGCAGGCGCCAACTCGACGACGGTGCTTTCAGCCAACTCGGTATCGGCGATCTCATCGAAGTCAGTGGGATCGTCCGCCGCCATTTCGAGCGCGATCATGTCGAGGATCGCGTCGTCCTGGGCGTCGGCGGCTTCGGTGGTCAGGCCCACGGGCTCGGCGGTGCCTTCCACGGTCTCAGCCGTTACGTCGAAGGTCTCCGCTATCGCATCCACGGTTCCTGCCGTCGCCTCGGCGGGTTCCGCTATCGCCTCGGCGGTCTCCGCCATAGCGTCCACAGCCTCGACCGCACCGTCGACGGTCTCCGCCACGACGTCCACGGTCTCCGCCATCACCTGCTCGGCCTCCGCCAACGCGATGGCTTGTTCGGCCAGCACCGACGAGGCTCTCACCGTGGCCTCGGAGTCGCCGGCGGGGGTCGCGGCCTCAGGCTCCAATGGCTCCACCAGAGCGGCGAGCATTTCATCCGACGGGGCCGGCGGGGCCGCGGCCGACGGGCTGTCTTCCGCCGCGGCGTGCGGCGAGGCGGGGGCGGCCTCGCTGCCGCCGAGCTCCGCGAGCTGTCGCTCGATGACGTCGAACGCGGTCAGCGGATTGATCGATGCGATCTGCCCGCACGCCTCTTCGATGGCGCCGACCTGGGCATCGATCAGATCGCAGATCCGGCCGTCGGCGCCGATTTCGCGCCAGCGCCAGGCGATTTCCCGGATGATCCGGCTGCCCTTGCGGACCGGCGCCAGCTTTTCCTCCAGCGCCAGCCCGTCGAGCGCGGCGACCCTGGCCTGATCGACCGCGCTGCGGATCGCGCCCAGCGCCTCCGTGAGCCCGTTGTCGGGCGCCGGTGGCGGTTGCCGCTGAGCGGCGAGGTTTTCCTCGAGCCGCGACACCGCGGCGAGCACCATGCTGGTGTCGGCGTTGCGGTTGCGCTTGGCGTATTCGCCGAGGAACCAGCGGCCCCGCGAGGTCTCCATGAACGCCTGGCTGATCGCGTCATAGTCTTCCTCGCTCGGCTGCGCGGCGCGAGCAGAGATCGGGGACAGGGCAAATGCTTCGTCGGCCATGCAAGACTCACCGCGCAAATGTCAGCGCGTTGCGTTAACGATCATCACGATATCGAGCGAATCGCAATTGAATTGATGCCGAGCGAATCACAAATCCCCATCGCATCTCAAGCGGCCTCACGGCGATTCGCCACGCGGCTGGCGCTGTTTTACGGCACGCTGTTCGGCCTCGTCGGCACCCATCTGCCGTTCTTCCCGGTGTGGCTGAAGGCGGTCGGGATCGACGCGTCGTGGATCGGTATTATTACCGCCGTGCCCGCGGTGACGCGTTTTACGGTTCTGCCGTTCATCACCGGCCTTGCCGAAAGGCGTCAGGCGCTGCGCGGCACCCTGATCGTGGCGGCCTTTGCGACCGCGCTCGGGCTGGCGCTGGTCGGAACCCAGCACGCGCCGCTCGCGGTTTTCCTGATTTACGTCGTCACCTCGTGCCTGTGGACGTCGATGACGCCGCTGACCGACGCCTATGCGCTGCGGGGCGTGGCGCGCTACGGGCTGAACTACGGCCCGCTGCGGCTGTGGGGCTCGGCGGCTTTCGTCGTGGGCGCGCTGGCCTGCGGCCTCTTGGTCGATGTCATCGCCGCCGAACAACTGATCTGGGTGATCGCGTCGGTGGCGGCGCTCGGCGCGCTCGTCAGCCTCGGGCTGCAGCCGCAGGGCGGTCCGAGAACGGCCGCGGCGCCAACGCCGGGCACCACGGCGCTGCTGCGAGATCCCGGCTTTCTCGCCATCATCGTCACGTCGGCGCTGATCCAGGGCAGCCACGCCGCCTATTACGTCTTCGCGTCGATCGCCTGGCAGCAGTCGGGGCTCGGCGGGCTCACCATTGCCGGGCTCTGGTCGCTCGGCGTGCTCGCCGAGATCGTGGTGTTCGCGCTGTCGCCGCGGTTCACCCTGCATCCGTCGCTCCTGGTGGTGATCGCCGCTTTGTGCGCCGTCGTACGCTGGGCGATCACCGCGCAGGATCCGCCGATCGCGGTGCTCGCCGTCGTGCAACTGGCGCATGGCCTGACGTTTGGACTGACCATGGTCGGCACCATGGGCCTGATGGTGCGGCACGTGCCTCTCCAGATGATGGCGCGGGGGCAGGGCTACCTTGCGGCCTGCACCGGCATCGTCACCTCGATCGCGTCGATCTCGTCCGGCATGATCTTCGCCCGCTACGGGCAAGGCGTCTATTACCTGATGGCCGCGATGGCGCTGTCAGGCGGCCTCATCATGTGGTTTTCGCGGCACCGGCTCTCCCATCATCCCCACAGCGCCGCCTCGGGCGGATAGATCAGGCTGCCGTCGTAGCGCAGTCCGCCGTCGCGGTCGCGCGCCAGCAGCAGCGGGCCATCGAGATCGACGAAGCGGGCCTGTCGCGCCAGCAGCATCGCTGGCGCCATCGCCAGCGAGGTTGCGACCATGCAGCCGACCATGATTTCAAATCCAAGCGCCTGCGCCGCGTCCGCCATCGCCAGCGCCTCGGTCAGCCCGCCGGTCTTGTCGAGTTTTATATTCACGGCGTCGTAGCGCTCGCGCAGCCCCTGCAGCGATGTTCGGTCATGCACGCTTTCGTCGGCGCAGACCGCGACCGGCCTGTGGCCGATCCGCGCCAGCGCGTCATCCTGCCCGGCTGGCAGCGGCTGCTCCACCAGCGTGACACCCACCTCGGCGCATTCGGCGAGATTCTGCTCCAGATTGTACGGCGTCCATGCCTCGTTGGCGTCGACGATCAGTTCGGATTCCGGCGCAGCCTTGCGCACCGCCGCGATTCGCAATCCATCGCCATCGCCGCCGAGCTTGATCTTGAGCAGCGGCCGGTGCGCCGCCTTGGCGGTCGCCGCCGCCATCGCCTCGGGCGTCCCCAGCGAAATGGTGTAGGCGGTGGTGCAGGCTGAAGGCGCCGGCCGTCCGAGCAGGTCCCAGACGCGTTGACCGCGGCGCTTGGCCTCGAGGTCCAATAGCGCGCAATCCAGCGCGTTGCGGGCGGCGCCGGCCGGCATGGCGGCCTGCAAGGCCAGCCGGTCGAGGCCGCGCGAGATCGGCCCCTGCATCGCCTGCACGGCGGCCAGCGTCGCTTCCGGGGTTTCGCCGTAGCGCGGATAAGGCACGCATTCGCCC
>JBKJUA010000226.1:0-13058 GCA_046590305.1 Bradyrhizobium sp. | reverse complement strand
GAGTCGTCGCAAAATACCACCAAGACCCCGCGCGGGGCGGTGGAAAACGGAACGAAGCCGACCTTGACGGCGTCGGACATGGGCAAATCCTCCAAGAATTCGGGCTGTCGCCGGGTCGGGAACCCGCCGGGGCGATGTTACGAATGCTCCATTCGGCTGTTGCTGCACATCCGCCGGGAGCATGGTCCGGGACACTATGGCCTGTCAGCCGCCGCGCTGCCAAGCGTCCCCGTGGCTCATAAGCCACATCGAATGATTTATTAACCATATAGCGAGGGTGCCATGGCCCAGCCATTTTGTTGACGGATCAAAGGGATGGTAGTGAGATTGTGAGCCGGCAGGACAGCTGCGGCGCGACCATGGGGATCCCGATTTCGGGATTGGTCGCGAGCCGCGGTTTCGGCGCATAGGCGGGGATCGTGCGGTAACGATGGGGTCGATCGACAGGTATATTTTCCGAACGACGCTGGCGTCGTTTGCGCTGATTCTGGTGAGCCTGACAGGGGTGATCTGGATTACGCAGGCGTTGCGCGGCATCGACCTGATGACGAGCCAGGGTCAGACCATCGTCACCTTTCTCGGCATCACCAGCCTCGTCATCCCGGCTCTGGTGCTGATCATTGCGCCGATCGCGCTGATGATCGCGATCTCGTATACCCTCAACAAGCTTGCGACCGATTCCGAGATCATTGTGATGAACGCGGCGGGCTTCTCGCCGTTCAGGCTGTTTCTTCCGTTCTTCTATGCCACCTGTGTGGTATCGGTCATGGTGGCCTTCATTGCGGCCTACCTGGCGCCCGACGGGATGCGCCGCATCAAGCAATGGGACGCCGAGATTACAGCCGACGTGCTCACCAACATTCTGCAACCCGGCCGCTTTGCCTCGCTTGATCGGAACCTGACGATTCGCATTCGCGAGCGTCAGCCGGGTGGCGTTCTCGCCGGCATTTTCGTCGATGACCGCCGCGACCCCAAAGAACGCGTCACTATCATTGCCGACCATGGCACGATCCTGCGCAACGAGAGCGGATCGTATCTGGTACTCGAGGATGGAAATCTTCAGCGTTTCGAAGCCGGAAAGCGCGATCCGGCGCTGGTGGCGTTCGGACGTTACGCATTCGACATGTCAAAATTCTCCAATAGTGGGCGCGACGTCGCGCTGGGAATCCGCGAACGCTACGTCTGGGAATTGCTGAACCCGTCCTATGAGGATCCGGTTTATCAGCAATTGCCCGGCCAGTTCCGCGCCGAATTGCACGACCGCTTCATGGCGCCGATCTATCCCTTCGCCTTCGCGGCGTTGACGTTCGCGTTTTTGGGTACTCCGCGCACCACGCGGCAGAGCCGCAGTTTTGCGATCGGCGGTTCGATTTTCGCCGTGTTCGGACTGCGCATGGCGGGATTCGCCTGCTCCGTCATGACCGTGAGATCGCCGCTCGCCGCCGTCTTCCAGTACCTGATGCTGATCGTCGCGATCGGCGGAGGGGTGTCGATGATCCTGACGGGCATCGTGGTGGAACCGCCTGCTGCTCTGATGGAGGCCATCAACCGATCGAACGAGCGCATTCTGCGGCTCTTCGGAAGGCCGGTCGCAGCATGAGCATGATGACCAACACACTCGGGCGATATTTTGCCAGCCGCTTCGTGATCTCGGCGGTGGGCGCGTTCGCGAGCATCTTCCTGCTGCTGGTGCTGGTCGATTACATCGAAATGGTCCGCAAGACATCGGGGCTGGCTTCGGTCTCCGCCATCACGGTGGCGAAAACGTCCATCTATCGGGTGCCGCAACTGCTCGAGAAGATGATGCCGTTCTGCGTCCTGATCGGCGCGATGACCTGCTATCTCGCGCTGTCACGGCGGCTGGAACTCGTGGTGGCTCGCGCTGCCGGCGTTTCCGCCTGGCAGTTCATTGCGCCGGCGCTGGCAAGCTCGATCGTGCTCGGGTTCCTGGCAACCGTCGCCTACAATCCAATGTCGGCCAATTTGCGCGAACTGTCCAAGCGCATGGAGGCGGAACTGTTCGGCTCCGCATCCGGCGGCGGAATCCAGGACGCATCCGGCTTCTGGCTCAACCAGGTCGGCAGCGACGGGCAATGGATCATCAACGCCGCCCGCAGCGAGCAGCAAGGCGTCCGCCTCACCGGGCTCACGGTGTTCAAGTTCGACAATGACTTCCAGTTCAAGGAACGCATCGAAGCGCGCGAGGCGAGCCTCGAGGAAGGCCGCTGGGTGTTCAAATCGGCGCGCCGATTCTCCCTCAATTCCCCCCCGGTTGATCAGGACAGCTTCTCCATCCCCACCAGCCTGTCGCCCGCCCAGATCCGCAACAGTTTTTCCACCCCCGAGACTGTGTCTTTCTGGCAACTACCGAGCTATATCCGGTCTTCGGAAAGTTCCGGATTTGCCACAGCCGGGTACCGGTTGCAGTACCATAAGCTCATTGCACAGCCGTTTTTGCTGGCTGCCATGGTCATGCTGGCAGCTTCCGTAAGCCTGCGCTTCTTCCGGATGGGCGGCGTGCAAAAGATGGTTTTGAGTGGCGTGGGAGCAGGCTTTCTGCTCTACGTTTTGTCGAAAGTAACTGAAGATTTGAGCAAGGCTGAGTTGATGCATCCGATCGCTGCGGCGTGGCTGCCTGTGTCTGTGGGCGGCCTCACCGGCTTTTTGGCCTTGCTGTACCAGGAGGACGGGTAGTGGCCGTTGTCGCCGCCCGCCAGGGAAGGTGGTCCGCGTTCCAGCGGCGCACGCTCGTGCGCAGCCACTGGAGCCGTTTGGCCGCAGCCGGCGGCCCGGTTCTGGCGCTGACCGCCGCGCTGATTCTGGCCACGGCGCTCGACATAGCGACCACGGCGCCGGCGTACGCGCAGTCCTTCACCTACAATCCGCGCCCGCCCAAGCCCGCCCCGCCCCGCCCCGCCAATGACGGGCAGATGCTCGTCCAAGCGGTCGAGGTCAATTACGACTACAACAATCAGCGGGTGTCGGCGGTCGGCAACGTGCAGATGTTCTTCAACGGCACCGGCGTCGAGGCCGACAGGGTCATCTACGATCAGAAGACCAAGCGGCTCCACGCCGAGGGCAACATTCGCATGACCGATGCGGAGGGCAAGATAACCTACGCCAACGTCATGGATCTGAGCGACGACTACCGCGACGGCTTCGTCGATTCGCTGCGCGTCGATACCGCCGACGCCACGCGAATGGCGGCGACGCGGATGGACCGCTCCAGCGGCAACTACACCGTTTTCGAGAACGGCGTTTATACCGCCTGTGCACCCTGCAAGGACGACCCGAAGAAGCCGCCGCTGTGGCAGGTCAAGGGCGCGCGCATCATTCACGACCAGACCGAGAAGATGCTGTACTTCGAAAACGCGCAGCTGGAATTCTTCGGCGTTCCGATGGCGTATCTGCCGTATTTTTCGACGCCCGATCCGACCGTGAAGCGCAAGACTGGATTCTTGATGCCGGGCTTCAGCACGGTGACGGGGTATGGGTTCGGCGTCGAGACGCCGTTCTATTGGGCCATCGCGCCCGACTACGACGCGACCTTCAACCCGCGTTTCACGACCCGCCAGGGCGTGCTGTTCCAGGGCGAATTCCGCCAGCGCCTGATCAACGGATCGTATCAGATCCGCGGTTACGGCATCAACCAACTCGACCCCGGCGCCTACGCCGGTCAGCCCGGCGACCGCGATTTCCGCGGCGGCGTCGATACCAAGGGCCAATTCGCGATCAACGATAAATGGGTGTGGGGCTGGGACGGCGTCCTCTTGTCCGACTACTACTTCATGTCCGACTACCGGCTGGCGCAGTACCGCGATCCCCTGGGCTCGTTCCTCAGCCTGCCGACCGAAGCCATTTCGCAGCTTTACCTCACCGGCGTCGGTAACCGCAGCTTCTTCGACCTGCGCACGATCTACTACCTCAGCTTCTCCGGTAACCAGGACAAGGTTCCCGTAATTCATCCGGTGCTCGACTATTCGAATGTGGTCAACAGCCCGATCTTCGGCGGCGAATTCAGCTACAAGACAAACCTGACCAGCCTGTCGCGCAGCACCGCGGCGTTCGACCCGATTACGACGGTGGCCAATACCGCGGGCCTGTGTCTGAACACGTCTGCCGATCCGCTGGCCCGGATGCCCAACGGCTGCCTGCTTCGCGGTGTACCCGGCACCTACACGCGGGCTACCGTCGAGGCGCAATGGCGGAAGTCGTTCACCGATCCCATCGGCCAGATCTGGACGCCGTTTGCCATCGTCCGCGCCGACGCGATCGACGCCTCGATTTCGAACCAGCCGGGCGTTTCGAATTTCCTTCCGGTCGGCGACACCCAGGCGCTGCGCGTGATGCCGACCGTCGGCCTCGAATATCGCTATCCGTTCATCAACGTTCAGCCCTGGGGCTCCACCACGATCGAGCCGATCGCGCAGATCATCCTGCGACCCAATGAAACCTATGCCGGCAGGCTGCCCAACGAAGACGCGCAGAGCATGGTGTTCGACGCCAGCAACCTGTTTTCTGTCGACAAATTCTCCGGCTACGACCGCGTCGAAGGCGGCGGCCGCGCCAATGTCGGCGTTCAGGCGACCACGCAATTCGACCGCGGTGGCTCGGTCAATGTGCTGTTCGGGCAATCCTACCAGCTGTTCGGCCTGAACTCGTATTCGGTCGCGGACCTGACCAATACCGGGCTTGCTTCCGGCCTGCAGAATACGCGATCCGACTATGTCGCCCGCGTCAATTATTCGCCCAACCGAACCTACACGGTCAGCGCGCGCGCGCGCATCGACGAAGCCACGCTCGACGTCAATCGTTTCGAGGCTGAAGGCCGCGCCAGTTTCGACCGCTGGTCGGTCAGCCTGATGTACGGCAATTACGCCGCGCAGCCGGCGCTTGGTTATCTGACGCGTCGCGAAGGATTGCTCGGCAGCGGATCGATCAAGGTCGCCGCGAACTGGGTGGTGACAGGAGCCGCCCGGTGGGATCTTGAAGCCAACAAGCTCAATCAATACGTTGTCGGCGCAGGCTATGTGGACGACTGCTTCGTGTTGGCTGCCAATTATGTGACCTCGTACCAGTATTCGGCGGGCACCACGCCGCCGACGCTCAGTCACGCGTTCATGTTCCAGATCGGCCTGCGGACACTTGCCACCTCGTCCTCAACAGGCGGCAACGCCGGCATACAATAGAGCCGGATTCGATGTTGCCAGGCCATTGCCGCCGTCGCGGATCCAGTTCGAACCGGGTTGATACAGCGAAGATGATCATGACGAGCCCCACGCCCTTTCATCGCCTTCGATCGTTCGTGCTGGGTTGCGCCGCGGCCCTGGCCTTGATGGCCGGCGGGTCGCCGCTGCAGGCGCAGACTGTGGCCGTCATGGTCAACGGCGAACCGATCACCGATTACGACATCCAGCAGCGCGGCAAGCTGAATTTCCTGACCACGCGCAAGCAGCAGCCGCGCCAGGAGACCATCACCGAACTGATTGATGAAAAGGTGAAGGTCAAGGAGGGCAAGAAGTTCGGCGTCGAACCGACCTCCACCGATGTCGATCAGTCCTATGCGCAGATGGGTTCGCGGATGCGCATGTCCGCCGACCAGCTCAGCAAGACGCTCGAAGGCCAGGGCATTCGCCCTGACACGCTGAAGGCGCGTTTGAAGGCCGAGATCGTTTGGACCAGCCTGGTCCGCGGGCGTTTCAAGGGAAGCCTCCAGGTCGGAGAGAAGGACGTTGCCGCCGCCGCTCAGGCCGCCGGCACCGAGAAACTCGAGACCGAAGCCTTTGAATATCAGTTGCAGCCCGTCGTGTTGGTTGTCCCGAAAGGGTCAGCCCCCTCCCTGTTCGAGGCACGGCGCAAGGAGGCCGAAGCGCTGCGCACCCGGGTGCAGACCTGCGAGGAGGCCAACGCGCTGTTCAAGTCGATGCAAAATGCCACGATACGCAGCATCGTGACCAAGACTTCGGCCGACCTGCCGCAGGTGCTTCGCGAATTACTCGACAAGACCCCGATCGGCCAATTGACCGCGCCCGAGCAAACCAGGCAGGGCATCGAAATGGTGGCGCTATGCGGACGCAAGCCCACCACCGTCGACACGCCGAAAAAGCGGGAAATCCGCGACAAGATGTTTGTCGAGAAGTATGAGGCGAAGTCGAAATCCTACCTGCAGGAAGTCCGCAGGGCCGCGATGATCGAATATCGTTGATGCATGGCAAAGCCCCTCGCGCTGACCTCCGGCGAGCCTGCGGGTATCGGGCCCGATATCACGATCAAGGCGTGGTTGCGCCGCGATGAACTGAAGCTCCCGGCATTCTATCTGGTTGGCGATCGCAACTCCGTCGGCAAGCGCGCGGAACTGCTCGGGCTCAAGGTCAACCTCGCCGACGTTGGGCCCGAGGATGCGGCCGCGGCATTCGCCGACGCTTTGCCGGTGGTGGCCACCGGCAAAGCCGCGACGGCGCGGCCGGGCCAGCCCGATGACAGCAGCGCGGAGGCGGCGTTGGCCTCGATTCGTCAGGCGGTCGCCGACGTCGCCACCGGCCGGGCCAGCGCGGTCGTCACCAATCCGATAGCCAAGAGCGTGCTCTACCGCGCCGGCTTCCGGCATCCCGGCCATACCGAATTCCTGGCCGAACTCGCGGCCAGCGGCGGCCGCACGCCGCAGCCGGTGATGATGCTGTGGTCGCCCACCCTCGCCGTCGTGCCCGTGACCATCCATCTTTCGCTGCGCGAGGCGATCGCCCAGCTGTCGAGCGAGTTGATCGTCAGCACGGCCCGCATTGCGGTGGCGGATCTGAAAGCCCGCTTCGGCCTCGCCCATCCGCGCCTCGCGGTGTCCGGCCTCAATCCGCACGCCGGCGAAGACGGCTCGCTCGGCCTTGAGGACCAGACCATCGTGGCGCCGGCGATTGAGATCCTGCGCAGCGAAGGCATTGAGATCCGCGGACCGTTGCCGGCCGACACCATGTTCCATGATGCCGCGCGCAAGACCTATGACTGCGCGATCTGCATGTATCACGATCAGGCGCTGATCCCGATCAAGACCATTGCCTTCGAGGACGCGGTCAACGTCACGCTGGGACTGCCGTTCATCCGCACCTCGCCGGACCATGGCACGGCGTTCGACATTGCCGGCACCGGCCGCGCCAATCCGTCGAGTCTTGTCGCGGCGCTGCGGCTGGCCGCCCGCATGGCCGTGGCGCGACCGGCATGAGCGCGATCGACGATCTGCCGCCGCTCCGCGACGTCATTCGTCAGCATGACCTCGCGGCCCGCAAATCGCTCGGACAGAATTTCCTGCTCGACCTCAACCTCACCGCACGGATCGCGCGCGCGGCCGGCCCGCTGGAAGACGCCACGGTGATCGAAATCGGTCCCGGCCCCGGCGGGCTGACACGCGCGCTGCTGGCGCTGGGGACGCGGCGCGTCATCGCGGTGGAGCGCGACGAGCGCGCGCTGCCGCCGCTTGAAGAGATTGCCAGGCGCTATCCAGGACGGCTTGAGATCATCTGCGCCGACGCGCAAACCTTCGATCCGCGGCCGTTGCTCGGCGGCGTGCAGGCGAAAATCGTCGCCAACCTGCCCTACAACATCGCCACCCCGCTCCTGATCGACTGGCTCTCGATCGAGCCGTGGCCGCCCTGGTACGACATGATGGTGTTGATGTTTCAGCGCGAGGTGGCCGAGCGCATCGTCGCGCACGAGAATGACGAGGCCTATGGACGGCTCGCGGTGCTCGCCAACTGGCGGGCCGAGACCAAAATCCTGTTCGACATTTCACCTGCGGCATTCGTACCGCAGCCCAAGGTGACCTCATCGGTGGTGCGGCTGGTGCCGCGAAAGCTGCCGGAAGCGTGCGATCGCAAGGCGCTCGAGCAGGTGGCGGCGGCGGCATTCGGCCAGCGGCGAAAAATGCTGCGGCAAAGCCTCAAATCGCTGGCCGTCGATCCGGCCCGGCTGGCCGCCGCAGCCGGGGTCGATCTCACCCGGCGCGCCGAAACCGTTCCGGTCGGCGGCTTTGTTGCCATGGCCCGCGAATTGATAAATATACGCCCGACAAAATCGTCCTGAAGGAGAGAAACGCCATGGCGCTGATGAAACGCCAATCATTGGTCAAGTTCGATGCGCCCCTGTGCGAAACCATCGTCGATACCCCGAAGCCGGTGACTAGGGAAGTACTGGTCCGCATCGAGCGTTGCGGACTGTGCCATTCCGATCTGCATATCCAGGATGGTTATGCCGACCTCGGCGGCGGCAAGAAACTCGACACCACCCGCGGCATGACGCTGCCGTTCACGCTGGGACATGAAATCGCCGGCGTGATCGAGGAAACCGGTGCCGATGTTTCAAGGGACCTGATCGGAAAGAAGGTCGCTGTCTTTCCGTGGATCGGCTGCGGCCAGTGCCGCGACTGTCTCAATGGCGATGAAAATCTCTGCGCCAAACAGCGCTTTCTCGGCGTCTCCATCGACGGCGGCTTCGCCAGCCACGTGCTGGTGCCCGACGCCAAATATCTGCTGGACTACGATCCGCTGCCGGTCAATCAGGCCGCCACCCTGATGTGCTCCGGCGTGACCGCCTATGGCGCGCTGAAGCGGCTGGTCGACCGGCCGCGACAACGCAATCTGCTGCTGATCGGCCTCGGCGGCGTCGGCATGATGGGGCTGTCGTTCGCGCAGGCGATGTTCAAGCAGCCGATTTCGGTTGCTGACCTGAGTGCTGCTGCGCGCGAAGCCGCGCTGAAGAACGGCGCCACGGTCGCCTACGATCCGTCCGAAGCCGACATCGCCAAACGCATCGTCAAGGAAACCGAAGGCGGTTTTGACGCGGTGGTGGATTTCGCGGGCAACGAAAAATCGATGGCCTTTGCGGTGGCCGCGGTGGCGCGCGGCGGCAAGATCGTGGTCTCCGGATTGATGGGCGGCAATTTTAGCCTGCCGATGGTGCAATGGATCTACAAGCGCATGACCATTGAGGGCTTCATGGTGGGAACGCTGGCCGAAGGCCGGGAATTGATGGCGCTGGCCCGTGCCGGCAAGATCAAGCCGACGCCGATGAAGGAAGAGCCGATGGGCGACGTCCAGAAATGGATCGACGAGTTGCGGGCCGGCAAGGTCGTCGGCCGCATCGTGCTGAAGAATTGATACGGCCTCGCTGGGCGGCGCTTCTCGCGGTGCCCGGCGGGTGCTAGTCTGCTCCCATTATATTCAGGGGATGCGTCGAGGATGCGCCGGCCGGCCAATTGCGGACGTCTGGGACTTTCAGCGCTAGGCGCGCTGCTGCTCGCGGTTTTTTCCGGTCCCGCCGCCGCGGAGAAACGCATCGCGCTGGTGGTCGGCAATGCCGCCTACCAGAACATCACGCGGCTCGACAATCCCAGGAACGACGCCAAGCTGATGGCCGAAACGCTGTCGAGCCTTGGTTTCGTGCTGATCGGCGGCCGCGCCCAGCTCGACCTCGACAAATCGGCGCTCGATACCGCCGTGCAAAATTTTGGCCGGCAAATCCAGGGCGCCGACGTGGCGCTGTTCTACTATGCAGGCCACGGCGTTCAGGTCAGCGGTGCGAATTACCTGGTGCCGGTCAGCGCCAATCCGACCCGGGAGGCGGACGTCGACTTCCAGATGGTGGACGTCAATCTCGTGCTGCGGCAGATGCAGGGTTCGGGCACGCGGCTCAACATGGTGATCCTTGATGCCTGCCGTAACAATCCGTTCGGCGCCCGCGGATTGCGCACGGCCGATGGCGGTCTCGCCCAAATGCGGGCGCCGGAGGGCACCCTGATCTCCTACGCGACGCAGCCCGGCAGCGTCGCTCAGGATGGCAACGACGGCCACAGCCCCTATACCAAGGCCCTGGCGTCGACCATTCGGCTGGCCGGGCTCGACATCTTCCAGACCTTCAACCAGGTCGGGCTCGCCGTGAAGCGCCAGACCGGCGGGTCGCAACAGCCCTGGGTGTCGTCCTCGCCGATCGACGGCACCTTCTATTTCGTGCCGCCGGTAGCGACGGCTTCGCCGCAGGTGGCCGTGGCGCCGCCCCGGCTGTCCGATACGCTGCGTCCGGATCCGGACCGGGTCCCGATCAAGGATACCGTGCTGCTGCGGGAACTGAGCGACCGGCTCTATGAACGCAACTTCGATCCGGAGCCGCTCGACAGCAAGAACGGCATGAAGCTCGCGATCGCCAAGTTTCAGGAAAAGAGCAGCATGACGCCGACCGGCGAAGCCACCGAGGGCGTGCTGACGCGGTTGCGAAAAATGGAAGACCTGAAGCCGTGGGGGTCGATCGTCTACGGTCCCGACAGCGACAAATGGGGCATCGCCTGGAATCACGCATCGCGAAGGGCCGCCGTCGACGATGCACGCTCGAACTGTGGCGCCGGCAAATGTCCGGTTGAGTTGAGCTTTTACGGAACGAGGTGCGGAGCCTTCGCGGTTTCAGGAAAATCATGGTCGCTGGTGGCGCGCGATACCGTCCAAAAGGCCAAGGAAGCGGCGCTTGACGAGTGCGGCAAGACTGGCAAATCTTGTCGCATTATCGGCGCGGCGTGCGCGGACGGCTCCGGCCGCTGAATGCAAATTGATTCACTGGAAATGATGCTGATGCCAAGCCCCATTCGACGCCCGATCGGAATTGCTTTTTTCTGCGCCCTCGCCGTCGCCATCGGCCCCACCGCCGCGCTCGCGCAATCCGGCAGCGCCGGTGGCAGCATCGGCAACGACGAAAAGTCGGTGTCCGGTTCGCGGCAGACGCCCCGGGCGGTCGAGACCGAAAAGCCGGTGCGACGAAGCAAGCCCAAACCTGAGGAACCGCGCCGCGCTGCGCGAAAAAGTGGCGGGGACGGAGGAAGTGGCGGTGGCGGCACTTTCGACGGAGCGTGGGTGGCCCATTCCGTGGGTACGACTTGCGGCGCCGCTACCGAGCGATTCGTCGTCAGCGGCGGCAGGCTCTCAGGGGAACTCAGTTCCGGTCAAGTCAGTCCCAACGGCTCGACGACGTCAGGTGGATCTGCCTCGGGTTTGACCTGGAACAGTTCCGGCCGCTTCTCCGGCCGCAGCGGCTCCGGGACATTCGTGCGATCGGACGGTTGTACCGGACGATGGACGGCGTCGAAACAATAGCCTGCCTTCATCGATCCGGCTCGCGCCAGCGGCGCAAATCCGAGCCTAAATTAAGCCCTACCCCCTCCGGAATTGCGGCTCATTGCCACCCAAGTCTTTGCCGAGATTGGGAGCGTGAAACGTCGCGTATCATCCCCGGAGATGAAAGATGTCCAGTCCAACCACGAAATTCGTATCAGCCATTTTCGCCAGCCTGTTCGCTTGTGCCCTGATCGTCACCACATCGCACGGCGCGCCGACCGAGGCCGATAAATGTCTCTCCGGACCGAAGGGGGCGCCGCCCGCGGGCGGTCATTGGTATTATCGCGTCGACCGCGCCACCAAACGCGCGTGCTGGTACATCGGCGACGCCAGGGAAAAAATCTCGGCAAAAATTGCGCGGGCCGCGCCGGAAGCGCCACCATCGGCCAATACTGCTTCGCCGCCGAACAGCGCCAGTACGCAGCCTTCGATCGCCAATGCGCGCGCCGAATTGCCGTTGCCGCAGTCGCGCGTCGAGCCGGCCACCAGCGTCTTCACGGGACAGCGGGCTGCGGCGGCCGTCACCGCTGCGATCAACCCGGAAATTGATCAGCGTGCCAATGCAGACGATATCGGTGCAAAGCCATCGGTCGTCGGTTCGCGCTGGCCCGAGCTGGCGGGCGTGATGAGCACGCCGGCCCTTCCAGGATCGTCTAACAATTCCGCAGCCCCGCCGCCGGCAAATTCCACTACCGAACCATCAGCTTCCCGGGTTGCGCCACCGGCCTCGGTGGCCGCGCTCCCGCTTGCCGCGGCGAACGCCGCGTCAACCGAGAAGCCGGCCGGCTCGGTCCAGCTGCTGCTGATCGCCATTCTTGGCGCGCTGGCGCTTGCGGGCCTGATAGCGAGCGCAATTTTCAGATTCAGTCGCCCGCGACGGAACAGAGGTCGCGTCGACCGGCGCGTGAATTGGGATTCGGTCCGGACCGATCGTCCGTCGCTATCGGATGAGGCGCGAGCCGCGCGATCGATGCGGGAACTCGGCCTGCTGCCGCAAGGTAGTCTTCCCCGCAAGCCGGGCGCGTCTGACGATGCGGACGAGCGCATCGCGCAAATGCTCTCGCGGTCGCCGCGAGGCGCCGCGACCTGACCGCCGAGGCTATTTCTCGAGTTGCCGCCGCAATTCGCTGACGAACCCCGAAAGACCTACCTGCCGTTCGCGCTTGAGCTGCTCGGCGCGCAGGATCGATTTGACCGCTTCGAAGGCGATGCCGATATTGTCGTTGACCACGATGTAATCGTATGCATCGAAGTGGCTCATTTCGTCGCCCGCCTTCTTCATGCGGCCGCGGATGACTTCATCCGAATCCTGGGCACGGGTGTGCAGGCGTTTCTCAAGATCCGCCGCCGACGGTGGCAGGATGAAGACGCTGACGACGTCGCTGGGCGCACGACTGCGCAGTTGCTGCGTACCCTGCCAATCGATGTCGAACAGAACGTCCTTGCCCGCCGCAAGCGCCGTCTCAACCGGCCCGCGGGGCGTACCGTAGCGATTGTCGAACACCGTGGCCCATTCCAGCAGCTCGCCGTTCGCGGCCATCGCATCGAAACGATTCTGATCGACGAAATAATAGTCCTTGCCGTCGGTCTCGCCGGGACGCCTTGGCCGCGTCGTCGCCGACACCGACATTTGCAGCGACACTGTCTCCGCCACCAGCATGCGCGACAGCGTGGTCTTGCCGGCGCCCGACGGCGACGACAGCACGAACATCAGTCCACGCCGCTCAACGCCGTCGAAGCCTTTTGCGTCAAGCCCGTGGCTGGCAGCCGTCATGATCACTCCAGGTTCTGAACCTGTTCGCGGAATTGCTCGACCACGTTCTTCATCTCGAGGCCGGTATTGGTCAATTCGAGATCGTTCGACTTGGAACAGCAGGTATTGACCTCGCGGTTGAATTCCTGCGCCAGAAAATC
>JBKJUA010000214.1:0-2960 GCA_046590305.1 Bradyrhizobium sp. | reverse complement strand
AGTGATTTTAAATCAATAATTGAAGTGTCTTTTGATTGCATCCTGTGCGGTAAATTTATTACTACCACAATACTGACCATTCGCGCACCTTAGCGGAAAGTCCGGGTCTTCCAGACGGAATGCAATGCAGCGTGTGCAAACGCGGACATCTCGACATCGATCCCATGGCGTGAGTGCGGCGCTCGACGCCATCCAGACGGCTGCTCGATGCGCCGCGATGGAGCGCAGAAATGCCGATCAGCCCGGAAGAGCCACATCCGCCGTCGCAGGCGGCGCCCGGTTTGAAGATCACCACGACCCCGGCCCCTAGGGGAGTGCAAGGAAAAGAACAAAAATCCCCGCATTTCCTTGTCATTTTGCCCCTTTGGGGCTAGAACCCCGCCACGTCCGCAGCCCCCGCACCCCTGGAGGCTTGCTGCGGCGGTAACCAGGGCCGCGATGCGGCCTTTAACTTTTTGAAAACAAGGACTTAATCAGATGGCGACCGTCAAGGAATTGAAGGCGACCACTCGTCCGGCAGGCGGCAAGGGGGCCGCACGGGCAGAGCGTCGCGCCGGGAGGATTCCCGGAGTGATCTACGGCAACAACCAGCCCCCCGTGACCATCTCGGTCGACGATACCGAACTGCGCCTGCGCATCCAGGCCGGCCGGTTCCTCACCACGATTTACGACATCGAGCTCGAGGGCAAGAAGCACCGCGTGATTCCGCGCGACTTCCATCTCGATCCCGTCCGCGATTTTCCGCTGCATGTCGATTTCATGCGGCTCGGCGAAGGCGCCACCATCCGCGTCAGCGTCCCCCTGCATGTCGTCAACGCGGAAGCGGCGCCCGGCATCAAGCGCGGCGGCACCATCAACATCGTCACCCACGCCATCGAGCTGGAATGCTCGGTCGACAACATTCCGCAATACATCGAGGCCGATGCCAGCTCGCTGGAAATCAGCCACTCGCTGCATCTGTCCGACGTCAAGCTGCCCGCCGGCGTGAAGTCGCTGTCGCGCGAAGACGTCACGCTGGTGACCATCGTGCCGCCGTCCGGCTATGCCGAAGAAATCAAGGCGGCTGCGGCGGCCGCGGCTGGCGGTGCGGTGGCGGCTCCGGGTGCGGCTCCGGCGGCTGGTGCCGCGGCGGCGCCGGCGGCCGGTGCGGCTCCGGCGGCAGGCGCCAAGGCGCCCGCGGCTGGTGCCAAGGCGCCCGCGGCAGGCAAGGCTCCGGCGGCGAAGCCTGCCGGCGACAAGAAGAAGTAAGCGAGCGCGGGATGCCGCGTCATGCGACTGTTCGTGGGTCTCGGCAATCCCGGCGCGAAATACGCGCATAACCGGCACAACATCGGCTTCATGGCCGTCGATGAAATCGCGCGGCGTCATGGTTTCGCACCATGGCGCCGCCGCTTTCAGGGCGAGACCGCGGAAGGCACGCTCGATCGCGAGCGGGTGGTGCTGCTGAAGCCGATGACCTTCATGAACGAGTCCGGCCGCGCGGTGCAGGAAGCCGCGAACTTTTTCAAGCTGACGCCCGGCGAGATCACCGTGTTTCAGGATGAACTCGAACTGCCCGACGGCAAGGTGCGGATCAAGCTCGGCGGCGGCATTGCCGGCCACAACGGCCTGCGCTCGATCTCCGCGCATATCGGCAACGAGTATCGCCGGGTGCGAATCGGGATCGGCCATCCCGGCGTCAAGGAATTGGTGCACGGCCACGTGCTGTCGGACTTCGCCAAAAGCGACCGTCCCTGGGTGGTCGCGCTGTGCGAGGCGATGGCCGAGAACGCCGGGCTGCTGGCGAGCGAAAAGGACTCGACGTTCCAGAACAGGGTGCATCTGTCGCTGCAGGCCAAGGGATTTTTCGAAGACAAGGACGACGCGGAAAAGAAATCATAGCTCGTCATCGCCGGACTTGATCCGGCGATCCATCCCTTCAAAGAAGATGGATACGCGGGTCAAGCCCGCGTATGACGACCGGAATAAAACTCACTCGCTGCGGCTTCGCGCGAACGATCGGAACGAACCATGGGATTCAAATGCGGTATCGTCGGATTGCCCAATGTCGGCAAATCGACGCTGTTCAACGCGCTGACGGAGACGGCGGCGGCGCAGGCGGCGAATTATCCGTTCTGCACCATCGAGCCGAATGTCGGCGAAGTCGCGGTGCCGGATGTCAGGCTCGACAGCCTGGCTGAAATCGCCAAATCGGCGCAGATCATTCCGACCCGGCTGACCTTCGTGGATATCGCCGGCCTGGTGCGCGGCGCCTCGCAGGGCGAGGGCCTCGGCAACCAGTTCCTCGCCACCATCCGCGAGGTCGACGCGATCGCCCATGTGGTGCGCTGTTTCGAGGATTCCGACATCACCCATGTCGAAGGCAAGATCGCGCCACTGGCCGATATCGAGACCATCGAAACCGAGCTGATGCTGGCCGATCTCGACAGCCTCGAGAAGCGCGTCGACAACCTCACCAAGAAGGCCAAAGGCAACGACAAGGACGCCAAGGAGCAGCTCGAACTCGTCAACCGCGCGCTGGTGCTGCTGCGCGAGGGCAAGCCGGCGCGGTTTCTGGCGCGCAAGCCCGAGGAAGAGCGCGCCTTCGGCATGCTGGGATTGCTGACCTCGAAACCCGTGCTCTATGTCTGCAATGTCGAGGAGGGCGCGGCCGCCGGCGGCAACGACTTTTCCAAAGCGGTGATGGAGCAGGCGAAGAAGGAAGGCGCGGTCGCCGTCGCCATCTCGGCCAAGATCGAATCCGAGATCGCGACGCTGTCGCGCGCCGAACGCGCCGAGTTTCTCGATACGCTCGGCCTCGAGGAAGCCGGTCTCGACCGCCTGATCCGCGCCGGCTACCAGCTGCTCGACCTCATCACCTATTTCACGGTGGGGCCAAAGGAAGCCCGGGCCTGGACCATCACCCGCGGCACCAAGGCGCCGGCCGCGGCGGGCGTCATCCACACCGATTTCGAAAAGGG
>JBKJUA010000038.1:0-3115 GCA_046590305.1 Bradyrhizobium sp. | reverse complement strand
CTTGGCGAGAAAGTCGAAATGCCACCAGGAGCGGCGGAATTCGCCGTCGGTCGCGAGCTTCAGGCCGATCGAGGCCTGCTTGTGCACGACCTTTTCGATCTCCATGTCCTCGGCCTTGCGCAGGTCGCCGGCCGAGATCTCGCCCTTCTCCAGTTTGGCCCGCGCTTCCTTGATGCGCGGCGGTCGCAACAGGCTGCCGACCTCGTCGGCGCGGAAGGGGGCTTTGGTTCGCTGCATGGTCTCAACTCCCGAAGAAATCTAATGTGCGACAGCACCAGAGACACCGAGAAAGCGTTCCAGCACGGCAGGATCGGCTTTCAACGTGCTGCTTGCCGCATCGTGGACGATCGCGCCGCGCTCCAATATCACAACGCGGTCGGCAAGCCCTAGAATCTTTTGCGCGTTCTGCTCGACAATAACAGCGCAAATGCCGCCGGCCCGGGTGATGGTGCCGAGCGCCTTGAGCAGCTCCTCGACGATGATAGGTGCCAGCCCCTCGGTCGGCTCATCCAGCAGCAGCACCTTCGGATTGAGCGTCAGCGCGCGACCGATCGCCAGCATCTGCTGCTCGCCACCGGAAAGCTGGTTGCCGAAATTGTTGCGGCGCTCCTTCAGCCGCGGAAACATCTCGTAAACCTTCGCCACCGTCCACGGTCCCGGCTGGGCAACGGCGGTCATATTCTCCTCCACCGTCAGCGAACGGAAGATATTGCGCTCCTGCGGCACCCAGCCGATACCCGCCCGCGCCCGCTGGTCCGGCCGCATCGCGGTGATGTCCAGCCCGCCGAGGTTGATGGTGCCGCCGAACCGGCGGGTGATCCCGACGATCGAGTTGATCAGCGTAGTTTTGCCGGTGCCGTTTCGCCCCAGCAGCGCCAGCACCTGGCTTTCCGGCAGGCGCAGCGACATTTCGGGCAATACCACCGCTTCGCCGTAACCGGCGCGCAGGCCTTCGATGGCGAGGAGATCAGGCATCGGCGGCCTCGCCGAGATAGACCGCCTTCACCCTGGGATCGCGCGCCACCTCGGCCGGCGGGCCCTCTACCAGCATCGCGCCGTTGACCATCACCGAAATGCGGTCGGCGAACGAGAAAACCAGATCCATGTCGTGCTCGATCAAGAGCACGGTAACGTCGCGCGGCAGCGCCGCCACGGCGGCCAGGATATCGTGGCGCTCGCTTTCGGGCACGCCGGCGGCCGGCTCGTCGAGCAGCAGCACGCGTGGCCTGGCGGCAATGGCGACTGCGATCTCGAGCAGGCGCTGTTTTCCGTAAGGCAGCGTCACCGTCAGTTCGTTCATGACGTCGAGCAGGTGGAATCGCGCCAGATTCTCCGCGATTTCGGCATTGACGTCATCGCGCGTCCCCATCCGGCGCCACCAGTCGCCGCCGCGGCCCAGCCGCTCGGAGACCGCAAGCCCGATGGTCTCGAGCGGCGTCAAATCGGCATAGAGCTGGTTGATCTGGAAAGTGCGCGACAGCCCGCGCAGCACCCTGGTGTGGACGGCCAGTTCGGTGATGTCGTTGCCCTCCAGCAGGATGCGCCCAGCATCGGGCTTGAGCACCCCGGTCAGGAGATTGATGACGGTGGTCTTGCCGGCGCCGTTTGGGCCGATCAGCGCGTGGCGGGCGCCCTGCTCTATCCTCAGCGACAGATCCTGAGTGACCTTGAGGCCGCCGAAGCGTTTCTCCAGTCCGATCGTTTCCAGCGCCACCGTCATGGCCCGTCCCTTTCCGGAACGGCGACGACGGCCTTGCGTCCGGCAAACTGCCGGATCACCAGGTTCGGCAGCCACAGCGCCCAGCGGTGCATGCGCGCCCGGCCGACCAGCACGATCACGACCAGCACGAGGCCGATCCAGAACAGCCAGTATTGCGGCGTGATGGTCTGGAAAACCTCCTGGAGCATCTTGAAAATGACCGCCCCGATCAGCCCGCCGTAGAGATAACCGGTGCCGCCGATGACGAGGACCAGCATCAGATCGGCCGATTTTTCAAACGAGAACACATCCAGCGAGGCCAGCGCCGTGGTCTGGGTGAACAGGGCGCCCGCGATCCCGGCATAAAACGCCGACAGCGTATAGACCGCGATCAGCCGCCGGTTGACGGGCATGCCGATCGCGGCCGCCCGCAGCGGGTTGTTGCGAATAGCGCGCAGCGACAGGCCGAACGGCGAATGCACGATCCGCCGCGCCAGCAGGAACAGAATGAACAGCACGATGAGGCAGTAGAAGAAGCCGACCTTGCCGAACATGTCGAACGCGAACAGTCCGAGGATCGGCTTCATTTCGATGCCCTGCAGCCCGTCGGAGCCGCCGGTGATGTTGGAAAAGCGCTCCGCCAGCGCCTCCAGCAACAGCGCAATCCCCAGCGTCACCATCAACCGGGTCAGGTCGACGCCCCTGATCACAAGGAAGCTGGTGAGAAATCCCACCACGGTGGCGATGAGGCCGGCGGCGAGCAGCGCGAGCACGGGCTCTGGGACGATGCCGTGCAACGCCAGCAGCCCCGCGGAATAGGCGCCGACGCCGAAGAACGCGGCGTGCCCGAGCGATACCACGCCGGCATAGCCCAGGATCAGATCGAGCGACAAGGCAAACAGCCCGAGCCGCAGGATGTCCGTCATGATCAGATAGCGGGAAGGAAACAGCAACGCACAGGAGAGCACGAGAATCCAGAATGCGACTTCGCCGAGGCGCCATCGCGCGTGCTGCCTGGCATGATATCCGACGTCGTCCTGTGCGGTCATGTCGGCATCAACGCGCGGCTGCGCGGCCGAACAGACCGTTCGGACGCCAGATCAGGATCGCGATCATGATGGTGTAGATCACGAACGGTCCCATCTTGGGCACGTAATACTTGCCGGCGACGTCGCCGATGCCGAGCAGCAGCGAGGCCATGAACGGCCCGGTGATGCTGGAGGAGCCGCCGACGGTGACCACGATCAGGAAGTAGATCATGAACTTCAACGGAAAATACGGATCGAGCCCGAGAATTTCCGCACTGAGCGCGCCGCCGAGGCCGGCCAGCCCGCAGCCGAACGCAAAGGTGAAGGCAAACACCTGCGGCACGTTGATGCCGAGCCCGCTGGCGGCGCGGGGATCGTCGACCGCCGC
>JBKJUA010000154.1:0-16888 GCA_046590305.1 Bradyrhizobium sp. | reverse complement strand
CCGAACAGCGAGGCGGCGTGGTCGGCATCGTTGAACACGAACGACGTGGTCTGGTAGATCGGCGTCGCCCGCGCGCCGGTGGTGGGATCGGGCTGCGCGCCGGCATGCACGGCGAGGGTGGAGAAACCGGGAAGGCGGTCGGTCATTCTGTGCGTCCTGCGTTTTTGGCTTACCTGAAATCGCGCGGCATGCTGATGGTGGTGGCGTCCGCCGTCAAGACGGATCGCGGGTCTACCACGTGTTCGAAACGGCCGTACTTCGGTTTGCCGCGTTTTCGAAAGAATTGTGCCGCCCTGGTATCAGGTCCTGGCATCACGTTGCGTCGTTCTTGTTCTTTGCGGCGCGGTCGGATGCGGCGGTCTCGCCGCCGCCGACGCTCATCCGGTTGATCGACAGCCGCATGCCCTGGGTCGGCATCGGCGCGCGCTTCGAACTCAGGGTGCGCGAATTGACGCCCATCCAGGAAATTTCCGAGGACAGCCGGCCATATTCGATCTTTGGGCAGCGGTTCATCACGACCTTGATTCCCGCAGCCTCCGCCTTGGCCGCCGCGGCATCGTCGCGCGCGCCGAGCTGCATCCAGACCACCTTCGGCAGCGGATCGAGCCGCAACGCCTCCTCGACGACCGGCATGATGTGGGTCGAGTTGCGAAAAATATCGATCATGTCGACGGGGCGGCCGATATCCGCGAGCGAGGCGACGAACGGTTTGTCGAGCAGGTTCTTGCCGACATGGCCGGGATTGACCGGGATCATGTCATAGCCGCGCTGCGCCAGATATTTGAACGCGAAATAGCTCGGCCGCACATTGACCGGCGACGCGCCCACCATCGCGATCGATTTCACGTTGTTGAGGATGCCGCGGATATAGTTGTCGTCGTAGTTGTCGTGGTTCATTTCAATTGTCCAGCTCGTCATTGCGAGCGCAGCGAAGC
Source organism: Bradyrhizobium sp. (assembly GCA_046590305.1). Lineage (GTDB taxonomy): Bacteria > Pseudomonadota > Alphaproteobacteria > Rhizobiales > Xanthobacteraceae > Bradyrhizobium. The sequence goes on along the minus strand of JBKJUA010000154.1, from coordinate 15,953 downwards.
AATCTATTCATTCTTCTTGTGGCGCGATGGATTGCTTCGCTGCGCTCGCAATGACAGGATTAGAGAGTGTCTACTTATCCTGCCATTTCGGCGCGCGTTTTTCGATGAAGGCGCCGATGCCTTCCTCGGCGTCGCGCGCCATCATGTTCTCGGTCATCACTTCCGCGGCATAGCGATAGGCCTCGGCAAGGTTCATTTCGGCCTGGCGGTAGAATGCTTCCTTGCCGAGCTTGATCGTGTAGGCGGACTTCAGCGCTACCTTCTGCGCCAGTGCGATCGCGGCGTCGCGTTCGGTGCCGGCGGCCACGACGCGGTTGACGAGGCCAATGTCGCGCGCCGTCGTCGCCGCGATCGGCTCGCCGGTCAAAAGCATTTCCATCGCCTGCTTGCGCGGCACGTTGCGCGACAGCGCCACCATCGGCGTCGAACAGAACAGTCCGATATCGACCCCGGGCGTGGCGAAGGTCGCGGCCTCCGACGCCACGGCGAGATCGCAGCTCGCCACCAGCTGGCATCCGGCCGCGGTGGCGACACCCTGCACGGCAGCGACCACCGGCTTCGGCAATTGCACGATCGCCTGCATCATGGCGCTGCAGGCGTTCATCAGGGTGGCAAAGTAGGCGCGGCCGCGATCGGCATCGCTGCGGCGGGCGGTGAGTTCCTTCATGTCGTGGCCGGCGGAGAAGGCCGGGCCGATGGCCGCGATCACCACCGCGCGCACGCTCGCATCGTCTTGGATTTGCCTCAAGGCGGCGTGCAGTTCGGCGATCAGGCCTTCGGACAGGCTGTTGCGGGCCGCGGACCGGTTGAGCGTCAGCACTGCGATGCTGCCAACCGTCTCCCGAAGCAGAACAGGGGATGGAGGCGTGGCGGCGCGGGCGGGTTGGGCGGGCATCGGAAATTTCCACTAGGGCAGGTGCGTCACCATAATGTAACAAGCCTCGCGAGGCGAGGCGAGGGCAGGTGAGAGCGACATGGCAAGAACGACATGGCAGCAGTGAAAATGAGCGTGGCTGAGCTGGAGGAGTTCCTCCGTGTCGAATTTCCACAATCCTTCGGCAGCGGCGATACCACGATCGAAAGCGCCGATGGCACGACCTGCCTGCTGCGGCAGCGCTACAGCGCGCGGATGCTGCGTCCGGGCGGGACCGTGTCGGGGCCGACGCTGATGGCGCTGGCCGATTGCGCCATGTATGTGGTGCTGCTGTCGGCGATCGGCCCGATGGGCCTAGCGGTGACCACCAATCTCAACATTAATTTCCTGCGCAAGGGGCAGGCCGGCCAGGACATCCTCGCGGAAGCGAGGCTTTTGAAGCTGGGCAAGCGGCTGGCCGTCGGTGAGGTCAATCTGCTCTCGGGAACGTCGCCCGATCCGATTGCCCACGTGACCTCCACCTATTCCATTCCAAATACTTGATGTTTTGTACGGTAATATAACACCATATTTATAAGTTATTGTTTTTGCAGTAATAATTATACCTCTTGGGCGTTGACGCGTGCGGCGGAGCCATCTAGAAACCGCGCAGTTCGGCGCAGTCGCGTCCGATATCCCCTTTCACGGATTTCCTCACATGAAAACGTTTTCGGCCAAGCCCGCCGAGGTGACGAAAAAGTGGATTCTGATCGACGCCAAAGGTCTGGTCGTCGGCCGGCTCGCCGCCATCGTCGCCACGCGCCTTCGCGGCAAGCACCTCCCGATCTATACGCCGCATGTCGATTGCGGTGACCATGTCATCATCATCAACGCGGCGCATATCGTGCTGACCGGTCGCAAGCGCGAGAACAAGGTGTATTACCATCACACCGGCTTCATCGGCGGCATCAAGGAACGCACCGCGAAGTCGATCCTCGAGGGTCGTTTCCCCGAGCGCGTGGTCGAGAAGGCCATCGAGCGCATGATCCCGCGCGGACCGCTCGGCCGGGTGCAGATGGGCAATTTGCGCGTCTATCCCGGGGCTGAGCATCCGCATGAGGCCCAGCAACCCGAATCGCTCGATATCGCTTCGATGAATCGCAAGAACATGAGGGCCGCATAAGATGTCCGACACCATGCAGTCTCTCGACCAGTTGTCGGCGCTGAAGCCGGCCACGCCGGAAGCATCGAAATACGTCAAGAAGGTCGACAAGCAGGGCCGCGCCTATGCCACCGGCAAGCGCAAGGACGCGGTTGCCCGCGTCTGGATCAAGCCCGGCGCCGGCAAGGTCATCGTCAACACCCGTGAGGTCGAAGTCTATTTCGCCCGCCCGGTGCTGCGGATGATGATCCAGCAGCCGCTGGTCGCCGCTGCCCGCGCGGGCCAGTACGACGTGACCTGCACCGTTGCAGGCGGTGGCCTGTCGGGCCAGGCCGGCGCCGTGCGTCACGGCATCTCGAAGGCATTGACCTATTTCGAGCCGGATCTGCGCGGCGTCCTCAAGAAGGGCGGCTTCCTGACCCGCGACTCCCGCGTGGTCGAGCGCAAGAAGTACGGCCGCGCCAAGGCGCGCAAGTCGTTCCAGTTCTCGAAGCGCTGATTGCTTCGACCTGGCGGCGAATGCTGCCACCCGGAAGGGCGCCCTCGGGCGCCCTTTTTGCTGCGAATTTGCCGAGCAGTTGAGGCAGTTTTTCCTGAAAACTTGCGCATGCGTGCAAACGATTTTCCAACAGTGGCGGTATTAGCCTGTGCACCGGCGACGGCGCGTCGTTCATTTCAAGCGCGCCCGCTGCCGGCGCATCACAAACTTCCGGTGGACCATGTCGCTCGATATTTCCACGCTGTATCTCGTTGCCACGATGGTGTCGGCCATGCTGGGAGCCATGCTGCTGTTTTTCGGCAGGCAGGAAAACATCCCGGCTTTGAAATGGTGGGGCACCGCCTATCTGCTCGGCGCCGCCTCGGTGGCACTGTGGACGCTGGCGGCCGGCATGCTCGGCGAAGTGCTTTCGCTGGCGCTCAACGCCGTCGGCTTCGTGGCCTGCGGCATGGTCTGGAACGCCGCGCGCGTCTTCCACGGCCGCAACCCGAACCTGCCGGGGCTGGTGCTGGGCGCGATCGCCTGGATCGCCGCCGTCATGACGCTGGCGCCCGAGGCCTCCGCCATGCGCATGACCATCGGCGCCGGCATCGTCGCCGTCTATGCGGCGTTGACCGCCGCCGAATTGGGATCGGACCGTCGCCGGGCGCGGCAAAGGCGCTGGGCGGCGATCATGGTGCCGGTGCTGCACGGTTTCGTGCTGATGCTGCCGATCCTGCTCGGCGATCTCTTGCACGGCCACAATGCCGCGTTCTCCGGCAGCATCTGGGTCACGATATTCTCCGTCGAACTGGTGCTCTACGCGGTCGGCACCGTGTTCGTGATCTTCATGCTGGTGTCGGAGCGCGCGGTGACCGCGCACAAGACGGCGGCGTCGATGGATCCCCTGACCGGCATGTTCAACCGCCGCGGTTTTGCCGAGGCGTGCGCGCGGGTGATCGAGCGCGAGGCCAATGCCGGCCGCCCGGTGACGGTGATGATCTTCGACATCGATCATTTCAAGTCGATCAATGACCGCTTCGGCCATCCGGCGGGCGACGAGATTCTCAAGTTGTTCGCCACCGTCGTGGTCAACGGGCTGCGCATCACCGACCTGTCGGGACGAATCGGCGGCGAGGAGTTCGCCGCCTTGTTGCCCTGTTCGCTGGAAGAGGGCGTCGTCGCCGCCGAACGCGTCCGGGAGGCGTTTGAAAGCTCCGGGATCGTCGACGAGACCGGGCCGGTCGATACCACCGTCAGCATCGGCGTGGCCGGCGGCCCCGCCGGCACCGAGCTCGAGGTGCTGCTGGCCGCGGCCGATACCGCGCTCTACCAGGCCAAACGTGGCGGCCCCAATCGGGTCGAGGCGGCGGAGGAGCTGCCGCTGTCGCTGGAAAACTGGCGGCGCAAGACCGCGGGCATCGCGCGCCAGCCGCAGCAGCAGCGGGCCATTACGCAGCCCGGGTGAGCGCAGCGGCGGTAACCCTGCGTTTACCATTCCATCGATATTATGCTGGCCATGAATATCGCCCGCAGCCATAGCGCCAACGCCGCCCTGATGTCGCTCGAAGCCGCAGCCATGTCGGCGCGAGGCGGGTTCGCCTGCCTGTTCTCGACCTCGGACGAATATGAGACGGCGCTGATCAGCGAACGACGGGCGCAGGGCCGCTACGCGACACCGAACCGAAGCCGGCCGCTGGCGATGTTCGCCGGTTGCGCTTTGCTGGTCGCAGGCACGGTGCTGTTCTTCAACTGAGTGTTCCGTGAAACGGGCATGCCGGGGCGCCGCGAGGCGCCCTTTTTCTTTGCCGCGGGCTGCGCTACAGACGTCCCTTCCGCAGCGAAAGGCCGCCCCGATGATCACCGAAATCGCACAAATCGACGTCAAGCCCGGCTCCGAGAAGGATTTTGAAGCGGCGGTGACCAAGGCCCGCGCGGCCTTCGGCCGCTCCAGGGGGTTTCACGGTTTCGAGCTGCATCGCTCGATCGAGAAGCCGCAGCGTTACCGCCTGATGGTCAAATGGGAGACCCTCGAGAACCACACCGTCGATTTCCGCGGCTCGGAGAATTTTATGGAATGGCGCGGGCTGGTCGGGCAGTATTTTGCCTCGCCGCCCGAGGTCGAGCATACCCGGACGGTACTGACCGGGGCCGCCTGAACGCGCCGCGACCGCTCAGGCGGGATGCTTCTCGGCCTTGAAGTGATCGATCATGACTTTCGCGATCGCCATCAGCGGCAGGGCCAGCGCCAGGCCCCAGATGCCGAATACGACGCCGAGCAGGATCTGGAAGGCGAATAGCGTGGCGGGCGGAATGTCCAGCGCGTGACGCTGGATGATGGGCGTGAGGATATAGCTTTCCAGCGCGTGCACGCCCATGAAGAGCACGAATGCGCTGAAGCCGGCGACCCATCCGGAGGCAAGGCTCGCCAGCACCACGATCAGGCCGCCGATCAGCGCGCCGATGGTCGGAATGAAGGCCAGCAATCCGGCCTGGATGCCGAGGATAAACGCGCTCTGGATGCCGATGATCGTAAGGCCCAGCCAGGTCACGAAGAACACCGCTAACATCGTGACGATCTGCGCGATCAGCCAGCGCTCCAGCGTTTCGCCAATGCGATCGACGATCGCGGTGGCGCGGACGCGATGCCGCGCCGGCGCCATGTACAACAGCCCTGTTCGATAGACCGCGGGCTGCGCCGCGAACGCCAGTCCGAGAAACAGGACAATGAAGAAATTGCCGACCGCGCTGACGGTGCCGAGCAGCACTTTCAGGGTCTGGCTCACGATGGCGCCGCCGCCGGAGGCGATGGCGCCTGCGCTCGGAAGACTATGCGGGACCGGAGTTGCCGGCGCCGCCGGCGTAACGGTCGTTACGGACGTTTCCTGGGTCGACGAAGCGGTCGGCGCGGTGAGATTACCAAGCTCGAGATAGCTGGTATCGATTCCGTTCTTTTCCAGGAACGCCTTGACGTTGACCAGTTGCGATTTGATCGTATCGCTCAGCACGGTGGCCTGTTTGGCGATGGTGGCGCCACCGAGAAACACCACGCCCGACAGCATGCCCGCCAGCACCAGGCAGACGACCGTCAGCCGCAACGCATGCGGCAGCTTGACGACATAGCCGAGCTTATGGGTCATGGCGTTGAGCGCGACGCCGAGCAGCATGCCGGCGAAAATCAGAAACAGCGTCGCCGCGAAATACCAGGTGAAGGTCAGCAGGGCCGCAAACAGGACGATGCCGATGCCGCCGACCGATATCGACCATGCGAGGTCGTTGCGGGCCCGAAGCCGATCGTCAGCCGAGACTGCCACGTTGATTCCCCTTCACTCGATTTCCGGCGGCACTCTTGTGCGAAACGCGTCCGGGATCAAGCGCGGAAGGCGCCGGTTTGACGCTGACGTGCCGGGTGTGCAAAGCGAGGCCCCGGGATCCGGGCCGCGGGATGGCGAGGAACGATCGGTATGAACTTCAAATACGTCGGTCCGCTGCTTTTGCTGGCCGCGCTTGTGATCGGCGACCAGATCAGGATCAATCGGCCCAATCACAAATACCGCCTGACCGTCGAGGTGGAGACGCCTGCCGGCGTCAAATCGGCCTCCGGCATCATGGCGGTGCATCCGGACCGAAGCTACAGCCGCGGCGGGAAGACCAGCACCAGGGGCGATGCCGTGTTCGTCGATCTCGGCGCCGGCAAGAACCTGGTCGCCTTGCTGGCGCATATCGATAAATCGCTCGAATTCGAGGACGTCAACTATGTGGCGTTGCGCGCCTACAAGGCTGCCGGTCAGAATGTGTCATTCAACCAGATGAGCCGAATGACCGGTGCGGTGCCGGTGACCGGGGAGGTGATCCCGGTGCTGGTCAGCTTTGCCGACCCGGCCGATCCCGCCAGTGCACGCCTGGTGCCGCCCAACGAGGTCGAGGCCACGCTGGGCAAGGGCTACCGGCTCCGTGCCATTTCGGCCGAGGTGGTGCCAAACGGCGTCTGGCCGCTTGATTTCGGCGGTTCGCTCGGCGATCCCGTGACCCGCGGGATCAAGGCCAGACTGCCGTGGCTGAACGGACCGGACAACGCGGCGGGCAGGGCGCTTCAGGCCGCGGGATTGCGGCCCGGCGAGGCCATCGATTCCAAGGATGCATTCACGCGGAAATAGCAATGCAGGCCCACGCTTGGGCGTGTCATATTGATCCGGTTGGGGGGCGGAAGGCATGATCCGCCCGGGATTTCGCTGCCAGAGACTTACCCACCCGAGATTTTGACGAGAGATTGGAAGCCATGCAATGAGGAGGCCGGTCGTCGGGGTGATCGCCAACTCCTATCGCGTCGAGGATCGATTTGCGACGCAGATGACCGGCGAGCGCAATCTTCGTGCGGTGGCCGAGGTCGCCGGCGCGCTGCCGCTGATGTTCGCCGGCTGCTCCGAAATCACCGATCTCGGCGCGCTGCTGGACGTGGTCGACGGCGTGATCCTGACCGGCGCCCGCGCCAACGTTCACCCGACGCATTTTCGCACCGAACCGCACCCCCGCCACGAGCCCTACGACATGCAGCGCGACGGTCTGGCGCTGGCGCTGTCGCAAGCCTGCGTCGCGCGCGGCATCCCCCTGTTCGGCATCTGCCGCGGTCTGCAGGAGATGAACGTGGCCTTTGGCGGCTCGCTGCATCCTGAAATCCGCGAACTGCCGGGGCGCATTAACCATCGGATGCCGCGGCTGGAGAGCGGCGAAATCCATCCGGACCCCACGGTGGTTTTCGCCGACCGTCATGACGTCAATCTCGTTCCCGGCGGCGCCTTCGCAACGCTGCTGGGCTGCGAGACCATCCGCGTCAATTCGCTTCACGGCCAGGGTATTCTCGATCCCGGCGAGCGCGTCGTGGTCGAGGGCGTGGCCGAAGACGGCACGATCGAGGCGATCCGGATTGCGGATGCGCCGGGCTTCGCGCTCGGCGTGCAGTGGCATGCGGAGTACGACCCGCAGCGCAATCCGATCAATCGCGCGCTGTTTGAGGCGTTCGGAGAGGCGCTGGTGGCGCGCAGGCGGGCCGGCTAGCCGTCCATGCCACGCTGGCTTCAACCGGCGAAACCCGGCAGGCATTTCGGCAATCCCCGGTAGCGCCGAAATCCCTCTGGTTTTGGAGGATGAGAGATTGATGTTGACGGCACGGATTTTGAGTCAACGAAACCGCGGGCATCTGATGTAGACTTGTACCATGCCGCCACCTATTCACCAATCGCAGGATATCGGGAACACGACGAAACAATCGATCGGCGGCCTCACGCTGTCGACCCGGCTGGCGCTGGCGATGGTATCGCTGGTGCTGGTGACGACCGCCGTCCTGAGCTTGATCACGTATCACTCGATCAATGACGCGGTGCTTCCGAGAGCGCTTGATCGGCTGGTCACCAAAGCAATGTTGATTGCGTCCAATCTGGAAACGGTGCTGAACAACGTCGGTCAGGACGTGTCAACCTTCCAAAATTCGAATGGTGTGGCGCAACTGGGTGTCGCAAGAACCGCGGTCCCGTTCGTGCCGGAATCCGACAGGGAAATACGAGGAAGCATTGCATCACGGCTTTCACGTGTGCTGAAGGCGAAATCGGAATATGCCCAGATTCGTATTATCGGTGTCGCCGATGGCGGCCGCGAACTGGTTCGCATCGACCGTGGCGGGCCAGGCGGCGCAATCCGCATCGTCCCCGACGCCGAACTGATGCAGGTGGGCGAACAGGACTATTTCAAGCGCGCGATCGGCCTTCCAAAGTACAGCGTTTACGCTTCGCCCATCGAGCTGCGGGAAAATGGCGGCGCCGACCTTCCCGCCACTCCGATACTTTATGTCGCAGTACCGCTCTGGACCGCCAACGAACAGCTGCTCGGCGTCGCCGTGATCGATCTCGACCTGGGAGCGAGGTTCGATCGTATTCGGGCCGAGAAGACTGCCGAGATTCAGGTCTTTCTCGCAAACGGCGCCGGCGACTATCTGCTTCTTCCAGACCGAGGCCGCGAAGGCGCGTTTGAAGCCGGGGCCGCGGTGCGCGTTCAAAGCAACTTTCCTCAGTTTGGTGAAGCGCTCGCAGAAGGAGGCCCCGATAGTGGCATCTGGAAAGATCGAGGCGGCGCCCGATTCGGGGTGGGTTGGGCGCCGGTGACGTTCGCGGGCAGACCTGGATTGACGATCGTGGTGGCCTCCGGATACGCAAATCTCGATCATGGTCTGGCAGCAGTCAGCAGTTCAGCGCAGATCGGCGGCGGGGTTGCGGTTCTGTTGGCGGTGCTCTTCGCGATCGTGCTGGCTCGGTCGCTGTCCGAGCCTCTGGTCCAGATAACCGATGCGGCAAGAGGGCTGTCGCGCGGCGAACTGAAAGTGCTGCCGTGGGGAGGCGGAGGGGAGATCGGCGTTCTCTCCAATGCATTCGCGAGTATGGCAACCGAGCTCAAAGCCAAGCAAGCGCTGCTCGAAAATACCATCGCAAGCATCAGCGACCCGGTCCTTGTAGCCGACGAACACGGACGGATCGTCATTGCCAACGCCGCTGCCCGGCGTCTGCTCGAGATAGATCCGGGGGCCAATCCGGCCAAAGCCGCGCGTCAGTTCAACTATTTCTATCCGGACGGTGTGACGCCCCTGCCGCGATCGAGTTCGGCGCTGGCGCGGGCGTTGCGCGGCGAAAGCGTGGACGATCTGGAGTTCATCGTGCAACCGGAAGCCCCGTGCGTTCCGGCATACTTCGTTGCGAACGCAAGACCGCTAAGAGATGAAACCGGTGCGCTACGCGGGGCGGTAGCCGTTTTCCGCAATATTACCGAGCACCGGCAAGCGCATCAGTCCCTGGTCGATAGTGAGAAAATGGCGCAAGCCATTATCAATAGCGCCGTCGACGCCTTCGTCCAGATGGATGCAACAGGCATCGTGCTCGACTGGAGCCCGCCCGCGGAATCGATGCTGGGATGGACGCGGTCGGAGGCCGTTGGTGTAAACGTCTGCGATTTGATCGCGCCGGAGGCGCAACGCGCCGCGAACAGGCAAAGGGCCGGTCAATTCCTTCACCAGTTCATGGAAGGCGCGGCGAATAGCCTGAGGTTCGAAATGCTGGCGCTGCATCGGGACCGCCGCGAAATCTTCACTGAAGTGTCGCTGACGGCGTTGCGCCGCGGCGACGGTTACATCGTAAATGCGTTCCTCCGGGACATCACCCAGAAGCGCGCGGCCGAGGAACAGCTGATCCAGGCCCAGAAAATGGAGTCGGTGGGCCAGCTCACGGGCGGCATTGCTCACGACTTCAACAACATACTTACCGTAATCACCGGCACGATCGAGATTCTCGCCGCGGCGGTCAAGGACAGGCCGGATCTTGCCTCGATTACGCAGATGATCAGCGAAGCGGCCGACCGCGGATCGGATCTCACGGCAAATCTGCTCTCCTTTGCAAGAAAGCAGCCGCTGCAGCCCGCCACGACCGACGTCAACGAGCTAGTCAACGAAACCGCCAGATTGCTGGCGCCAACGCTCGGAAGGCAGATCGAAATCGAGACAGCTCTGAGCGATCATCTGTGGCGGGCCCATGTCGATCCGGGCCAACTCAGTTCCGCGCTCGTCAATCTCGCCATCAACGCCCGCGATGCCATGCCCGACGGCGGAAAATTGACCTTGACGACCAGCAATAAAACGTTGGACGGGCCTGGTAGCGCAGCAAGCGGCGTTGATCATCCGGGCGACTACATCGTCATCGAGGTGACCGACACCGGCATCGGCATTCCCGAAGCCATCCGCGACAAAATCTTCGATCCGTTTTTTTCGACCAAGGAAACCGGCCGGGGTACCGGACTTGGGCTGAGCATGGTGTTTGGCTTCGCCAAACAATCCGGCGGAAATATCGAAGTTCGCAGCGAGGAAGGCCGTGGAACAAGCTTCAGGATTTATCTGCCAAGGGCGGACCTCGAAGCCGTTCAACTCGCCGCGGCAGCGGATCTGCAATCGCCGGGCGGCGCCGAGACCAGCCTGTGTGTGGAGGACGACCCGGGCGTGCGTGCCTACGCGATCGCTCAACTTCAGAGTTTTGGTTACAAGGTGCTGGTGGCATCGAATGCCGCCGAAGCCTTGGCCATTGCCGAAGCAGGGGCGGAATTCGATCTTCTGTTTACTGATATTGTCATGCCCGGAAAACTGAACGGCAGGCAACTCGCCGAAGCGATGGCCTTGCAGCGGCCCTCGCTCAGGGTGCTGTTTACGTCGGGCTACACCTACAACGCCTTCACCCGTCCCGGCCAGGCAGCGCCGGACATTCGTCTGCTGGCGAAGCCGTACCGCCGGGCTGAACTCGCCCGCATGCTGCGCCGGTGTCTCGATACACCGGTCGGCGCCGCCAGCGATTCAATATCGCTCCCTCCTGTGCAGGAAGACCTTGATCGCTTCATGCGGATGGAGCCGCAGCAGCTTGAATGAGCTGTCCCACGTATTCTCAGGCGGCCTTGCCCACTTTCTCAACCTTCACGCCGCCGCCCTCCAGTAACATCACCTTGTTCAGGAGTTTCACCAGCGCATAGACGGCTTCGATGGCGGGCGCCGGCGTATTGGTCAGCCTCGCCATTTCCAGAATCGAACCGATCAGTGCCTCGGTCTCGAGCGAGCGACCGGCTTCGACGTCCTGCAGCATCGAGGTCTTGTGCGCGCCGACCGCTTCCGCGCCGGCGATGCGTTTGTCGATGCTGACGCGGAAGGTGACGCCGAGCTTTTGCGCGATGTCCTGGGCTTCCTTCATCATGGAAGCCGCCAGCGCGCGGGTTTCGGCGAACTGGCAGATGTCGACCAGCGTGGCATGGGTCAGCGCCGAGATCGGATTGAACGAGAGATTGCCCCATGCCTTCAGCCAGATCTCGGAACGGATATCCGGCAGCACCATGGATTTCAGCCCGGCCTTGATGAAGATGTCATGCAATTCCCGGACGCGGGCCGTCTCCTTGCCGTCGAGTTCGCCGATCGGGAAGCGATCGCCCTCGACATGATGGATGACGCCGGGTGCCGTGGCCGCCGCCGCGGGATAGACCACGCAGCCGATCAGCCGCTTCGGGTCGATATGTTTGGTCAGCACGCCCGAGGGATCGAGGCTGTCGAGCTTGTGGTTGTCGTACTGGCCGCCGAGCCGCTGGAAATACCACCACGGCAGGCCGTTCTGCACCGTCAGCACGATGGTATCGGGACCGAGCAGCGAGTCGATGTCGCGCACCACCTGGTCGAGAAAATGCGCCTTCACCGCCAGCACCACGATATCCTGCTTGCCGGCTTCCGCCGGCTTGTTGACGGCTTTCATCCTGGCGGTCTGGACCTTGCCGTCATGCCACTCCAGCTTGAGGCCGTTCTTCTGGATCGCGGCGAGATGGGCGCCCTGGTCGATCACGGTGACATCCTCGCCCGCCAGCGCAAACTTGGCCGCCAGCAGTCCGCCGATGGCGCCGGCGCCGACCACGCATATCTTTTTTGGCGGCGGAGGCGCGCCGGTCAAATACGGGCTTGGCAGCACCTGGTCGAACACATTGCCGAGGCTGCCGACGCCTTCGATCACGATTTCGACCATGTTATGCGCTTCGGCCATGGTGCCGGCGCCGAGCGAGGTGCCGCAGGCGATGATGTCGCCCGGCATCAGCGTCACGTCTTTCGAAATCGCCGCGACCAGCCGGTGCGGCGGGAAGAACATGTCGGCGACCGGATAGTTCTGCCGCTCCTTGCCGTTCAGGACGGTCCTGACCGACAGTTTCAGCGGATCGAGGCCGGTGGCGATCACGGGGCCGAACACACCGAACGTGTCAAAGCTCTTGGCGCGCGCCCATTGTTCGAACGACTTGTCCTTGCGCAGGAGATCGACCGCGGTGACGTCGTTCACGCAGGTATAGCCGAAGATATAGTCGCCGGCCTCTTCTTCCGAAATGTTGAAACATTTCTTGCCGATGACGACGCCGAGTTCGCCTTCGTAAATGATCTTTCCGGCGTAAGTGGCGGGGCGCTGGATCGGCTTGCTGGCAGGCCAGTAGGCATTCGGCGCCTTGAGAAACCACAGCGGCTCCTTCGGCTCGGTGAAATCGTTCTTGGCCGCGAGCTGGTGGAAATTATTCCAGAGGCAGACCATTTTCGACGGCTGGCACGGCGTCAGGATCTCGACGTCGGCGAGTTTCAGGGTCTGGCCGCTGGGCTTCGCCCCGGCGAACAGGTCGCCGCTGTGAACTGCAATGATGCCGCTTTCAAGCGTGCCGAAGCCGGTATTGCCATTCTGTTCGAAACGGATCCACTTTGCCATCTGCAACCTCCCGGTAAGCCAGCGTCGTTCGCATGCGCGGCGTCCCTGCATTGTAATCTTCGCGTCTGCCGCTGCAATCATGCACTGCATCATTTGGGGTATGGATCCGCATTCTCACGAGATGAGATGCCCGAGGTTTGCGTAACGTCCGCGAGAAGGGAGAGGGCGCAGGGGAGACTGCTGCGCGCTGCACCCGCGTTGTCTCTGCGTGGCAAAGCGAGGCAACAGATCGCAACCTGCGTTGATATCGATCAACCAGCGTCGGAGTTGAGTCAGGTAGGTTGAAACACGTTGACCGATGTTCAGGCGCCCTCAAAATGCTGAAACGGGCCACGGGCAGAAGGATTAGACGATGGTCCAGAAGATGAAGGCGGCGATTTTTGTCGCGCCCAACCGGATCGTTCTCGATGAAAAGCCGATCCCCGCGGTCGGCCCTCTCGACGCGCTGATCCGCATCACAACCACCACGATCTGTGGCACCGATGTCCATATCCTGAAGGGCGAGTATCCCGTCGAGCGTGGCTTGACGATTGGCCACGAGCCCGTCGGCGTGATCGAGAAGCTCGGCTCCGCGGTCCTGGGTTATCAGGAGGGCCAGCGCGTGATCGCCGGCGCGATCACGCCGAGCGGCCATAGCGCCGCTTGCCTCTGCGGCTGCCTTTCGCAGGATGGTGCCGGCACGAAGCACGGCTTCAGACCGATGGGCGGCTGGCGCTTCGGCAACACGATCGACGGCGCGCAGGCGGAATACCTGCTGGTGCCCGACGCGATGACGAATCTGGCTCCGATCCCGGATGGGCTCACCGATGAGCAGGTCCTGATGTGCCCCGACATCATGTCGACCGGCTTCTCGGGCGCCGAACGCGGCAAGGTCAAGATCGGCGATACGGTCGCGATCTTTGCGCAGGGACCCATCGGGCTCTGCGCGACGGCGGGGGCGCGGCTGATGGGCGCGACGACCATCATCGGAGTCGATGCGGTTCCCGCCCGAATGGAGATCGCCCGCAAGATGGGCGCCGATCATGTGGTCGACTTCACGAAGGTCGACCCCGTCGAGGAGATCCTGCGGCTGACCGATGGGCGCGGCGTCGACGTGGCGATCGAGGCGCTCGGTCGGCAGCAGACCTTCGAGGCAGCGCTGCGCGTGCTGCGGCCCGGCGGAACGCTTTCCTCTCTCGGTGTTTACTCGAGCGATCTCGTTATCCCACTCGGTCCTTTCCTGGCAGGGCTCGGCGACCATACCATCGTCACCACGCTCTGCCCCGGCGGGAAGGAACGCATGCGCCGCCTGATGGAGGTGATCGCGGCGAGCCGCCTCGATACGCGACCGCTCGTCACCCACAGGTTCAAGCTGGACCAGATAGAGGAAGCCTACGAATTGTTTGCCAGTCAGCGCGACGGCGTTCTGAAGGTGGCGATTACGCCCTGAGCCGACCTCAGGACAGCGTCGGGGCCAAGCCGTCCTGCGCTTGTGACGAGGGACACCATGACGGCCAGCGCCAGGGCGCAACCTGCCCACCAGAACAGCACGCTGGGAGGATCATCTGGATGCGCAGCGTTAAGCCCACGAGATCTGCTTCACCCTCCAGCGCATATGCAACGTCAGACGCCGGCAACCCGCCCGCTGAGAACCCAGCGTGGCACGCAATGGCGTCAGCAGACGCCCTCGAAGTCCTTCGTACAACCGCCGAAGGCCTTTCAGATGATGAGGCGGCACAGCGTCTGAACATCCATGGGCGCAACCGATTGCCGCAAGGGCCGCACCGCAGCCTGCTCATGCGCTTCCTACTTTAATTCCACAATCTGCTGATCTACGTGCTTCTGGCCGCCGGCGCACTTGCAGCGACGATCGGGCACGGCACCGATGCGCTGGTGATCCTGGCCGTCGTGATCGTCAACGCAATCATCGGCTTCGTCCAGGAGGGACGCGCGGAAAAGGCGCTGGAGGCGATTCGTGGCATGATCGATCCGCACGCCTCCGTCTTAAGAGGCGGCCGTCGCGTTACAATCGGCGCCGACGCGTGCCGGCAGACCTGCGCTTCATCAAGGCGCGCAGTTTCCGGGTCGACGAGGCCGTCCTTACCGGCGAGTCGGTACCGGTCGACAACATGATCGTCGTCATGGAGATTTTCTATCTTTTCGGCGTACGCTACGTCCACGGCACCTCCCTTACCTGGCAGGGCATCCTCGGCACCCGCGCTGTTCTCATCGGCGTCGTCATCGTGGTGGCGGCGCAGTTCGCGTTCACCTACTTGCCGCCGCTGCAGGCCATCTTCGGCAGCCGGCCGATATCGCTCGGCGACGGAATCGTCATTGTGGCAATCGGACTCGTTTTCCTGATGATCGTCGAGGTGGAAAAACGTATCGGGCATCTTCTGGAATCAGGAGGGCGCGCCTCCTGCTCGGCGAGCGCGCCGTGATGACCGGCGGCAACGACTACAATCTGCCGCTGCTCAAGGACCCGGCAAGCCGGTGGAGGTGGTCTACGCCACCGAAGGGGGACGGTCACGTTGGACCGAGTTTAACCTGACCCTTGATCTGTCGCCGATGGCAAGCAGTTTGGTGTGGCGCGCAAGACCGGTCGCGCTGAACTGTTGAAGCGTCTGCGTGCCTTTCGCGGCCGCCTTCCTGCCGATTTCGAATTCGATCGGGACGAGGCCAATGCCGCTAGCTTTTTCGACACCAACGTCCTCGTCTACCTCGCTTCCGGCGATGCCGCGAAGGTCGACCGTGCCGAAGCGGCCGTCGCCGCCGGCGGCGCCATCAGCGTGCAGGTCCTCAACGAATTGGCCAACGTCGCATGACGGAAAATGCAGATGTCGTGGGCCGACACGTATGCGCTGCTGACCATGCTGTGCAGCCTGTTGACGGTTCATCCGCTCACCGTCGAAATCCACGAAACAGGATTGGGCCTTGCCGAGCGGTACGGCCTGTCGACTTTCGATGCCATGATCGCCGCCTCGGCGCTTCACGCCGGCTGCGACACATTGTGGTCGGAGGACATGCAGCACGGCATGACGCTCGGCGACGGCCTGCGCATCGCCAATCCGTTTCGGGTTGCGGGTTGAAACCAGGCCGGCCGGGTCGGATACGTTTGACGACTTCGCGGATGTCTTTGATGAACGATCAGCGGAACCAGCGGTGCGGCAATCGACGATAAACCCA
>JBKJUA010000144.1:0-7799 GCA_046590305.1 Bradyrhizobium sp. | reverse complement strand
GTGCCGAGCAGCTGGATGTTTTTCAGATTGGCCCCGGCCGCGGTCAGCGCGTCGGCGACCTGCACCACCGAGTCGCCGTCATCGGCGATGAACAGCGCGTCAGCCGAACCCAGCGCCTGCGCCACAGTGCGCGCCGGCGTGGCGCGGTCGGCGCTGTATTTTTCGAACGCGACGATACGTCCGTTCCGGCGGCCGACTGCCTGCTTGAACGCGGCCTCCACCACATTGCCATAGGCATTGTCGGGCAGCATGGCCGCGAACGAACGCTTGCCGGTGCTGGCGGCATATTCGACGATCCGGTTGACGTCGGATTCGGGCAGGAAACTGAGCAAATAGACGCCGCGGCCGGCGACGCTGGAATCGGTCGAGAACGCGATCACGGAGACACCGCGGGCGCGCGTCAGCGCAGCGGTCGACGGCACCGAACCAGCGAACAGCGGACCGAGAATGATCTCGGCGCCTTCGTCGAGCGCTTGCTGGGTGCCCTGACTCGCGCCTTGCGGGCTGCCGCCGTCATCCTTGATCAGGAGCTGGATAGTGGGATTCTGGAATTCGGCCAGCGCCATCTCGGCGGCATTCTTCATCGACTGCGCCGCGACGCCGGCATTGCCGGACGCCGACAGCGGCAGCACCAGCCCGACCTTGACCCCGCCGGTGCCGACAGCCTGCGGCTGCTGCGGCGGTCCGGCCGGACCGGCATCCGGCCCCGAACTGAACGGATTGGAAATCGAGCCCATGCCGGCGCAGGCCCCGAGCAGGGGAGCGCCCAGAATCAGGCCCACCGCCGTCCGCCGGGTGGCTCCCGACAGCGGCCAAGGCCTGGACGACCAAGGCCTGGACGACCAAGGCCTGGACGACCAAGGCCTGGATTTCGGTTCGAGTGGCCCCACCATCGCATCTCTTCTCTTGACCGGCCGAGGGCGGCCGGCACTTCAACCTCCCGGTGATCAAGGGGGGTGGATTCAGGCATATTGTCGACGAATAGTTAACTAAATCAAATGGATTGTGGCAGCGCCGCCAAGCGGCCGGTTGCAAGCCCCCGGTTCCTTCCCGCGCGCCGCGACCCGCCGCGGGCCTCCGCCTTGCGCCAGCCCTGTAGCGTCAGCCCCGTGTCCCCTCTAGATTGGCATTATGCGCCCAAAACCTGCGTCCATAAATACATCTGATGGCCCAGCGGATCCCGCGAGCCGCTCATTTTCCCTGGGCGAGCATGTTCTGACCGCGCCGAAGGCAGTTCCCGGCCTGCATCTGGTAGCGACGCCGATCGGCAATCTCGGCGACATTACCATCCGCGCGCTGGAAACCCTGGCCGGTGTCGACATCATCGCCTGCGAAGACACCCGCATGACGCGCCGGCTGACCGAGCGCTACGGCATTTCGGCACTGTTAAAACCCTATCACGAGCACAACGCCGCGCAGGCCCGCCCTGTCATCCTGCAGAAGCTGGCGCAGGGCGCCTCGATCGCGCTGGTTTCCGATGCCGGCACGCCGCTGATTTCCGATCCCGGCTTTAAACTGGTGCGCGAGGTCTGCGCCGCCGGCCATGCCGTGATCGCGCTGCCCGGCCCCTCCTCGGTGCTGGCGGCGCTGTGCGTGGCGGCATTGCCGACCGACCGGTTTTTCTTCGAGGGATTTTTGCCGTCGCGAGGCACCGCGCGCCGCGCGCGGCTGACTGAGCTATCTCGAATCGACGCCACGCTGGTCATGTTCGACTCCGGCAACCGGGTGCAGGATACGCTGGCCGATCTCGCCGGAATCATGGGCACGCGTGACGCCGCGATCTGCCGCGAAATGACCAAACTGCATGAGGAGATCAAGCGTGCTCCGGTCGCCGAACTCGCCGCCGCAGCGGATGCGCTGGAGACCCGCGGCGAGTTCGTGCTGGTGATCGGCCCGCCGGCATCCCGCGCGCAAGCAATGACCGGGGAGGCGCTGGACGATCTGCTGCGCAGCTCATTGCAGCGCGACAGCGTCAAGGATGCGGTGGCGCATGCGGTCGAACTGTCCGGCCGGCCGCGCCGCGAAATCTATGCCCGCGCGCTCGAACTCGCCAAAGAGACGCGTCGGCAAGCGACGGACAACGATGGCGAAGACTGACGGCGCAGCGCCGCCCGGCAAGCCAGTGAAGATCGCCTCGCCGGCGCGGGTCGCGGCGTTTCGCACCGGCCTGTCGGCGGAAGCGCGCGCCGGTGCCTGGCTGATGGCCAAAGGTTATCGCATCCTGGCAAAACGGTTTCGCACGCCCCATGGCGAGATCGATCTCGTGGCGCGCAAGCGCAATCTGGTGGCGTTCATCGAGGTCAAGGCGCGCGCCAGCCTGGACGAGGCCGCCTATGCGGTGACGCCGCGCCAGCAGGCGCGCATCATCGCCGCCGCGGAAGCCTGGCTGATGGCGCATCCCGAGCATGCGGAATTCGAGCTGCGTTTCGACGCCGTGCTGATTGCGCCGCGGCGCCTGCCGCGCCATCTGTTAGCGGCATTCGACGCCAGCACCTGATCCTTGCCTGAACCAGCATCCCACCAACTCGCGGACCCCCTTAAATGAAATTGAATGTCGTCGTCCAGATGGACCCCATCGCGCGCATCAACATCCGTGGCGATTCGACCTTTGCGCTGCTGCTGGAGGCGCAAAAGCGCGGCCACGCGCTGTCCTATTACACGCCCGAGAAAATCTCGCTGCGTGGCGAGGAGGTGGTGGCGCCGGTGCAAACACTGACCGTGCGCGACGAGGTCGGGGATCATTGCACCCTCGGCGAGCCGAAGCGCACGCCGCTGGCCTCGTTCGATGTCGTACTGCT
Organism: Bradyrhizobium sp.; assembly: GCA_046590305.1. GTDB lineage: Bacteria > Pseudomonadota > Alphaproteobacteria > Rhizobiales > Xanthobacteraceae > Bradyrhizobium. Next base: position 5,001 of record JBKJUA010000144.1, on the reverse strand, counting down.
GCGGCAGGACCCGCCGTTCGACCTCGCCTACATCACCTCGACGCATCTTCTGGAGCGTATCCATCCCAAAACGCTGGTGGTAAACGATCCCGCCAGCGTGCGCAACGCGCCGGAAAAAGTCTTCGTGATGGATTTTCCGGAATTGATGCCGCCGACGCTGATCTCGCGCGACCTGGACGAAATCAACGCCTTCCGCGAGGAGCATGGCGCCGTGGTGATGAAGCCGCTGCACGGCCATGGCGGCGCCGCGGTGTTTCGCGTCATGCCGCAGGACATGAATTTCGGCTCGCTGTTCGACATGTTCTCGGTGACCTTCAGGGAGCCTTGGGTGATCCAGCGTTTCCTCCCCGAGGTCAAGCACGGCGACAAGCGCATCATCCTGGTCGACGGCGAATTCGCCGGCGCGGTCAACCGCGTGCCGGCGGCCGACGATCTGCGCTCCAACATGGTGCGCGGCGGCGCCGCGCAGGCCACCGACCTCACCCCCCGCGAACGTGAAATCTGCGGCACGCTCGGCCCCAAACTGCGCGAGCGCGGCCTGCTGTTCGTCGGCATCGACGTCATCGACGGTTTTCTGACCGAGATCAACGTGACCTCGCCCACCGGCATCCGCGCCATCGCACGGCTCAAGGGGCCGGATGTCGCGGCGAAGATCTGGGATGTGATCGAGAAGAAGCGGGGGTAAAACTCCGCTTTCGGAGTTCGTCATTGCGAGCGCAAGCGAAGCAATCCAGTTCACCCGGCAAAGCAAGAATGGATTGCTTCGTCGCTTTCGCTCCTCGCAGCAATGACGAGGCTGTTGCGGATACGCCGATCAGCCTACCTTGCGGGCAATCGAATCACGCGAGGAGAGGCCGCATGGCTGACCATGAAAATCCGCAACCGGGTGCCGGTCTCGTGTACGAGGACACCGGCGCTGCGGCGTCGCTGGTCTATTTCGACATCGTCGGGGCCTACGGCATCATGCACGGCACCGTCGAGATCGAGCTTGCGACCCGGATTCTCGTTCCCGCGCCGAACGGCCTCACCGACGTCAAATTCCTGTCGTCTGGACGGTTGCGCTGCAGTCCGACCGCCGCCGCCAATTTGCGCAACGCGCTCGATGCCGCGCTGAAGATGCTGGAGCAGCCGCAGCAAAAGCCCGACCCGGTGGCGGCCTCCAGGATGAATTGATGGTTCGAGACGCGCGGCGTTGCCGCGCTCCTCACCATAAGGACCCTCATCCTGAGGAGGCGCGAAGCGCCGTCTCGAAGGATCGTTGCGCCTTTCAAAGGCCTATTTCGCTTGTCACCACTTGCAGGCGGGTGCAACTTAAGCCGATGCCCGCTCCATCAGGCGGACAGATCAGTCCGGGGCTGCAACACACAATTTCCATAAAAACAAACGGAGGAAAACGCATGACATCAGATGTTTCGCGACGCTCCCTGCTGGCGCTCGGCGCCGGCCTCGGTGCAACGGCCATGCTCGGCGGCAGCGCGCTGGCAAAGGCGCCGAAGCTCGGCACCCAGGCGCCCTATTTCCATCGCTTCAATTTCGGCGATGCCGAGGTCACCGTCGTCTCCGACGGCCCGCTGCCGCTCGGCGATCCCGGCGGCGCCTTCCTCGGCGTGCCGAAGGAAGAGGTCAAGAAGATGCTGACCGACAATTTCCTGTCGCCTGACAATGTCGTGCTCGAACAGAACTCGCCGATCGTCAACATGGGCGACAAGCTCGTATTGTTCGACACCGGCATGGGAACGTCGAAGGCGTTCGGCCCAACTACGGGACGCCTGCAGAAGAGCATCGCCGAATCCGGCATCAAGCCTGCGGATATCGACGCCATCGTCTGCTCGCATGCGCATATCGATCATATCGGCGGCATCGTCGGCGCCGACGACAAGCCGCTGTTTCCGAACGCGCAGGTCTACATCGCCCAGAGCGACTACGATTTCTGGACCGACGAGGGCAAGCTCGGCGGCCCGCTGAAGGATTTCGTGATCCACGCCCGCAAGAACCTGCTGCCAGTCAAGGACCGGCTGGTGTTCTTCAAGGACGGCCAGGAATTCCTCCCGGGCATTCAGGCCATGGCGGCCCCCGGACATACCGTCGGTCACACCGTGTTCATGGTGACCTCGAAGGGCAAATCCTTCTGCTTCCTCGGCGACCTCACCCACCACCAGGTGCTGCTGCTGGAAAAGCCGCGGATGGAATTCGCCTACGACACCGATCCGAAGCAGGCGGCCAACACGCGGGTGAAGCTGTTGGACATGCTGGCGGCCAACAAGACCCCCGTGATGTCCTATCACTTCGCCTGGCCCGGCTATGGCCATGTGGTGAAGGCCGGCGACGGTTTCCGGTATATTGCCGAGCCGATGAACATGCAGCTCTAAACGAAGCGATGCGGGGGTGGGCCAATGGCCTACCCCCGCATGGTCAATGAAGGAAGCGCGGCCGGTATGATCGGAGCGGCCACCACCCTCATTGCGCTGCTGCTGGTGGCCGAGTTCGGCTCCGAGACGGTCGACATCAAAGACCGCGGCGCCGTCGACCTCGCGACCTTCGAATGCCGCGACACCCCGCGCAGCACGCTGATCCAGCGCGCCTGTTACGATCCCGCGCAGGCCAGCATGATCGTCGGCGTGAAGGGCGCCTACCTCCAGTATTGCGACTTGCCGCCGGCGGCGTTCGACGCCCTGATGGCCGCGCCATCGATAGGGCAATTCTTCAGGCGGAATTTTGCGGGCCATGATTCGGGTGGCCGGTATGAGTGCCGGACCGAGCGAATGACCGGTGTGCGTCATTGACGACCCAACGCCCCTCGCATGTTCCCTTAATGTTCTTGATCCTGTCCCTGAGTTCCGCTACCCTCGCCCTCGGGAGAGTTCAGCATGGTCCAGCGGGTTTCCACCGTAGCCTTTGAGGGCATCGAGGCGCGCGCGATCGATGTGCAGGTGCAGGTCGCGCCGGGATTGCCCGCTTTTGCCATTGTCGGGCTGCCCGACAAGGCGGTGTCCGAGGCCCGCGAGCGGGTTCGCTCGGCGCTGATCGCCTCCGGCCTGGCGCTGCCCGCCCGCCGCATCACCGTCAATCTCGCGCCCGCCGACGTGCCCAAGGAAGGCAGCCATTACGATCTGCCGATCGCGCTCGGCCTGATGGCGGCGATCGGGGCGATTCCACCGGATGCCTTGAGCGGCTTTACGGTGCTCGGGGAATTGGGGCTCGACGGATCGATCGCGCCGGTGGCCGGCGTGCTGCCCGCGGCGATCGGCGCCAATTCGCGCGACGAGGGCCTGATCTGCCCCGCCGCCTGCGGCGCGGAGGCGGCCTGGGCCAGTCCGGATATCCAGATCGTGGCGGCGAGTTCGCTGATCCAGATCGCCAACCATTTTAAAGGCACGCAGGTGCTGTCGCGCCCGCAGCCGAAAGTGCACGAGGCCGAAATCAACCGGCTCGACCTGCGCGACATCAAGGGCCAGGAGAGCGCCAAGCGCGCGCTCGAGATCGCGGCGGCCGGCGGCCATCATCTGCTGATGATCGGCTCGCCCGGCGCCGGCAAGTCGATGCTGGCGGCAAGGCTGCCCTCGATCCTGCCGCCGCTGTCGCCGTCCGAATTGCTGGAAGTTTCGATGATCGCTTCCGTCGCCGGCGAGATCCGCGACGGCGCACTGACCGCGCGGCGGCCGTTTCGCAGCCCGCATCATTCCGCCAGCATGGCGGCGCTGACCGGCGGCGGCATGCGCGCCAAGCCCGGCGAGATCTCGCTGGCGCATCAGGGCGTGCTGTTCCTCGACGAATTGCCGGAGTTCGATGCCCGCGTGCTGGATTCGCTGCGCCAGCCGATGGAGAACGGCGAGGTCGCGGTGTCGCGCGCCAATCACCGCGTCACCTATCCCGCGCGCTTCATGCTGATCGCGGCGATGAACCCGTGCCGCTGCGGCCACGCCTACGAGCCCGGCTATTCCTGCAAGCGCGGACGGATCGACCGCTGCACCGGGGATTATCAGGCGCGCATCTCCGGCCCGCTGATGGATCGCATCGACCTGCGCATCGAGGTGCCGGCGGTGACTGCCGCCGACCTGATCCTGCCGCCGCCGGCCGAGGGCTCGGCCGAAGTGGCCGCCCGCGTCGCCGCGGCGCGCGACATTCAGATCGCGCGTTATGCCGCGGCCGGCCTGCCGAACGTCCGCACCAATGCGGAAGCGCCGGCCTCGGTGCTGGAACAGATCGCGCAGCCGGACGCTGCGGGCACAAAACTGCTGCGCGATGCGTCGGAGACGATGCGGCTGTCGGCGCGCGGCTATCACCGCGTGCTGCGCGTCGCGCGCACGCTGGCCGACCTCGACGGATCGGACAAGATCGGCCGGCTGCATCTGGCGGAAGCGCTGTCGTACCGGGTGCTGGCCGAGGATCTGCGCAGCGCGGCGTGATGCCAACAGACTCATCGTCGTCCCTCGCGAAAGCAGCGACGACGATGACGAGGTGCATCCCGTCAACCCCATGGTAACGAGTTTTCTTTACACTCTGCCAACCATAAGCCGCAGCGTCATCAGGGCTTGTCGGCGAGCGGGTGCGTATCATGTTGCGTTTGAAGATCCTGGCCTCGGCTGTTCCGTTGCTGGTTGCCGCCGTATTGGCGCGCGGCGATTTCCTGCCCGGCGCGCGGCCCTGCATCGCGATCGGCGAGGGTTCGGTCCAGCTCACCTCGCTGTCCTGGCAGGCGCAGTCTCACGTCAGCTTCACCCGCGATCCCTCCCTCGCCACCGTACGGGTGCAGCTCACCGACAATGCCGCCGCTGCCGATTTTGCCGTGCTCGACGATATCGACAGCGCGGAAGCCGATGGTTGCCAGGTCAACGCGGCGACCCGCTTCGTGACGATCTCCGCCAGCCGCTCGGCATCCGAGCCGGTCATTTATCTCACGCCGGACGGTCCCGCCGATTACCGGATTTTTGTCAGTTCGAAGCACTTTTCGGCGCGCGACGCCGCCGCCCTGATCGTCGGCGCCAATGGCGTGCCGCGCCG
>JBKJUA010000007.1:0-2848 GCA_046590305.1 Bradyrhizobium sp. | reverse complement strand
TGTGGTCATGCGATATCCTGGCGCGGCAAGCGCGCTGCGAGAAGCGGATAATCTAGGCGTTTGACGTGGCCTGGGAAAGAGCCGAGCCCGCTTATATCGCCCGCATTTCAGTTCATTCGCACGATGCGATTTCCCGGGGCGGGCGCGATCGGACTGTTGGCTCTGAAATAGGCGAACAGCGCGTCGACGTCGTAGACGCCGACCTGCGGCGCGGTCCCTTCCGTGAAGACCGTAAAGCCGTCGCCGCCACCCGCCAGAAAATTGTTCACGGTGACGCGATAGCCGGCCGCCGGATCGATGCGCATTCCGTTCAGCGTCATTTGCTCGGCGTCCACGCGATCGCCGATCGGCTTGGCGCCGTCCCAGCTGTAGCTGAATCCCCGGGAGACATGCAGGATCCGCGGCCGCTTCGGGTCGAGCCACTGCTGTTCGAGCATGGTCTTGATCTGCATTCCCGTCAGCGTCAGCGTCACCAGCTGGTTGCGGAACGGCTGGCTGGCGAATACGTCGGCATAGGTGACCGCGCCGTCTTCCTTCTTCAGCATATCGCTGCGGACGCCGCCCGGATTGGTGAAGGCGATCACCGCGCCGCCATTGACCTCGGCCCGGGTCGCGGCCAGCTGGGCGTCGGCGATGATATCGCCGAGCACGCTTTCGCCGGATGCATTGGGCATGCGCGACAGCGTTTCGGTGATCGACCCCGCCGGCCGGTTGGCGATCGGCGCGGCCACGCGGTCGTAGGATTCGAGCAGGGCGGTCTGCTGCGAATCTTTGGCAAAGGTGTCGGTGCGGACGATGACATTGTCGGCCTTCGCGCTGATGACGTCGCGGGTCGCGGGATCGAGCTTCAGGTCGATCGCGGTGACGATGGTGCCGTATTTGTCGGCCGAGGTGACCAGCCGGCCGTCGATGTCGCAGACATAGGGCCGATGGGTATGGCCGGTGACCACCACATCGACCGCGCGATCGAATTTTTTGACGATGTCGACGATCGGTCCTGAAATGCCGGGGCATTCATTGTAATCGCCGGTCGGGAAGCCGCCCTCATGGATCAGCACGACGATGGCCTCGACGCCGCGCGCCTTCAGTTCGGGCAGCAGCGCGTTGACGCTCTCGGCCTCGTCCCTGAATTCGAGGTCGGCGACGCCAACAGGCGAGACCAGCTGCGGCGTGCCTTTCAGGGTCAGGCCGATGAACGCCACGGGAACGCCGCCAAACTCCCTGATCGCGTAGGCGGGAAGCAAAGTCTTGCCGGTGCTCTTCTCGAAGGTGCTGGCGGCGAGATAGCGAAATTTCGCGCCTAGGAACGGATGCGGCCCCCGGCATCCGTCGATCGGGTGACAGCCGCCGTTCTGCATCCGCAGCAGTTCGTCCTTGCCCTCGTCGAATTCGTGATTGCCGACGGCGGCCACCGCAAGCCCCATCATGTCCAGGGATTCGATGGTGGGCTCGTCGTGAAACATTGCCGACAGGAACGGGCTCGCGCCGATCAGGTCGCCGGCGGCGACGAAGATCGTGTTGGCGTGTCCGTCGCGCAGTTGTCTGACCGCGGTGGCCATGTGTTCGGCGCCGCCGGCCTCCACCGCGATCTTTTTCGTCTTGTCCCCGGGATCGGCGATCCGGATGCCGCCCGGCGGCGGCTGCAGATAGCCGTGGAAATCATTGATGGCGAGAATGCGCAATTCGACCGGTGCTGCCTGCGCCGCCGCGCGCGACGCGAGCCCCGGCGCCAACGCCAGCACGACAGCGGCAAGGATCAGCCGGGGAGAATGTCTCATGAGTTTCCTGAACAAGAGGCGGTGCGTGGCGAGTCTCGCACGCGCAACCTACATGATGCCAGCGGCGCCCCAAACCGGCCCGGCCGGATTTCGACGGCGACCGAACGACGCGTGAGGAGAATTGCGATGCAACTGACCGGGATTCATCACCTGACCGCGATTTCAGCAAAACCGCGCGAAAATCTCGCGTTCTATACCGGACTGCTTGGCATGCGGCTGGTCAAGAAGACCGTCAATCAGGACGACGTCAGCGCTTATCATCTGTTTTACGCCGACGGGAAGGCCAATCCCGGCACCGATCTCACCTTTTTCGATTTTCCGGCGGCTCCGGAGCGGCGCGGAGCCAACAGCATTTCCCGCACCGGATTGCGGGTCACCGGCGAAGCCAGTCTCGGCTATTGGCGCGACCGGTTGAAGAAGGCCGGCGGCGTGACTGGCGATGTCACGGAAGTCGACGGCCGGCTGACGCTGCCGTTCGAGGACGGCGAGGGCCAGCGGCTCGTGCTGGTCGATGACGGCGGCGCTGGAATGGCGTCGCCGTGGGAGCGCAGCGCCGTGCCGGTGGAACATCAGATCCGCGGGCTCGGTCCGATCGTGCTCACGGTGCGGGATCTGGCCGACATCGAGCGGGTCCTCACAGGCGCGATGAACATGCGCCGGGCGCGGGACTACGCCGCGCATGGGGCGCATGTTCATGTGTTCGCGATGGGCGAGGGCGGCCCAGCCGCCGAGTTGCACGTGATCGAAGCCAGGGATCTGCCGATCGCCAGGCAGGGCGCGGGCGGCGTGCATCACGTTGCTTTCCGCACGCCCGACGAAGCGCAGTATCACGCCTGGACGCAGCGACTGTCCGAGTTGGGCATCCGCCACTCCGGCGAGATCGACCGCTTCTATTTCCGCAGCCTGTATTTCCGCGAGCCCAACGGCATCCTGTTCGAGATCGCCACCGACGGGCCGGGCTTTGCGACCGACGAGCCGATGGCGAGCCTGGGCGAGAAACTGGCACTGCCGCCGTTCCTGGAGCCGCGGCGGGCGGAGATCGAGGCGGGACTGAAGCCGATCGGGTAGGA
>JBKJUA010000361.1:0-4474 GCA_046590305.1 Bradyrhizobium sp. | reverse complement strand
GCGTCGATGCCGCGGTCGGCGACGATCTCGACGTCGCGGTCGGCCAGCAGCAGATAGATCAGCACGCCGTTGTTGTCGGCGGTGTCCCAGATCCGCAGTTGCGAGAACACATCCAGCGCGCGCTCGCGTGCCGGCTGGTCGCGAAACAGCGGTGCGCCGTCGAGCGCGCCTTCCACCACGAAGCGGACCTGACCGGAATGCGTGGCCTCGCCCGCCTTGATGGCGCGTTCGATCACCGCCATCACGTCGGGCGGGAAAATGCGCCGGACCCGCCAGCGATGCTGCACAAGATGCCTGCCGATGCGCCTGATGCCCATCGCTACCATCTCCCCGACGCGCCGCCGCCGCCGAAACTGCCGCCACCGCCGCTGAATCCGCCGCCGGAGCTGCTGCCTCCCGAACCTCCGGACCAGCTGCCGCCCCGCCCGCCCGACGACGCGATACTCTCGCCGAACATGGTGAGGATGAACGCGATGATCGCGAAGATGCCCGACAGCGCCAGCGACCCGACCAGGAGCCACGCCAGCACGCCGACGAAGCCGCCGGTCGCCAGAGAACCGAACAGCCGGCCCAACACCCTGCGCAGGATGCCACCGCCGATGAACAGTGCGGCGATGAGGAAGGGATTGAACGGGTCGATACCGTTCAGCAGGCCCGGGCTGCGCCAGTGCTCCGGCGCTGGCGCCGGCAGTTTTTCACCGTCGATCACCCGGATCATCCGGTCGACCCCCGCCGAAATGCCGCCGGCAAAATCGCCTGACTTGAATTTCGATGTGATGTCTTCGTCGATGATGCGCCTGGCGGTGGCGTCGGTGAGCGCGCCTTCGAGGCCGTAGCCGACCTCGATGCGAAGCCGCCGGTCGTTCTTGGCGACCACCAGCAAAGCGCCGTCATCGATCTTCTTGCGGCCGATCTTCCAGGCCTCCGCGACCCGGATCGAGAATTGCTCGATCGATTCCTGGTCGGTGGTCGGCACGATCAGCACCGCGATCTGGCTGCCCTTGCGTTTCTCCAGATCGCTCAGCGTCTGCGTCAGCGCGGCGACCTCACCGCTGGACAGCGTGCCGGTCTGATCGATCACGCGCCCGGTGAGCGGCGGCACCGCGACGTCGGCCGCGGCTGCGCAGGAAAAGCACAGCAGCAGCGCAACAAAGGCGGCTCTTGCAGCGTTCATCGCGGCCAATCTTCGAGAGTGGAACTACTTGGCCGGCGCCGGTGCCGGATTGAAATCGACCTTCGGCGCGGTCGAGATCGCCTTCTCGTTTTCAACCGTGAAGTTCGGCTTCTCCTTGTATCCGAACGCCATCGCCGTCAAATTGTTCGGGAAGGTGCGGATGCCGACATTGTAGTCCTGCACCGCCTTGATGTAGCGGTTGCGCGCGACCGCGATGCGGTTCTCGGTGCCTTCGAGCTGCGACATCAGGTCCTTGAACAAGGCATCGGATTTGAGTTGCGGGTAATTCTCGGTCACGACCAGTAGTCGGGACAACGCGCTGGAGAGTTCACCCTGCGCCGCGGTGAATTTCTGGAACGCAGCGGGATCGTTCAGCACTTCCGGCGTCGCCTGGATGCTGCCGACCTTGGCGCGGGCATTGGTCACGCCGAGCAGCACGTCCTTTTCCTGCTGCGCAAAACCCTTCACCGAATTGACCAGATTGGGCACGAGATCGGCGCGGCGCTGATACTGGTTGACGACCTCGGACCAGCCCGCCTTGACCTGCTCGTCGGTGGTCTGGATCGCATTATAGCCGCAATTGGTCAGGCTCAGCGTCGCCAGCGCCGCCAGCACGGTCCATAATCTGCGCATCGTAATTTCTCCAGTTGGAATTTCCCGCAACGTAGCAGAAGCCTGTTGTCAGGTAAGCAACCGAAAAGCCGATTGCCAGTCTATTTCGCGCCGATGGCCCTTGCCTATCATTTGATGAAACAGGCAACATGGCCAAAACACGAGGGAAGCGAGAGCCCAATGACCAGCTTTGAAACCATCATCGTGGAACGGCCGGAACCGCGCATCGCGCGGATCGTGATGAACCGCCCCGAGGCGCGCAACGCTCAGAACCTGCAGATGACCTACGATCTCAACGCCGCGTTCGACGCCGCGGTGCAGGACGATGCGGTCAAGGTCATCATTCTGGCAGGCCACGGGCCGCATTTCTCCGCCGGTCACGATCTGCGCCCCGGCGCCAAGAATGCCGCCGGGGTGGATTTTCCGCCGGTCGGAAATTGGGGCGGTTTTGCCGAACCCAACGCGCATGGCCGTTTCGCGCGCGAGCAGGAGATCTACCTGCAGATCACCCGGCGCTGGCGCAATCTGGCGAAGCCCACGATCGCCGAAGTGCATGGCAAGTGCATCGCCGGCGGGCTGATGCTCGCCTGGGCCTGCGATCTGATCGTCGCCAGCCAGGACGCCGAGTTCTGCGATCCCGTGGTGACCATGGGCGTCTGCGGCGTCGAGTGGTTCGTGCATCCCTGGGAATTGGGGCCGCGCAAGGCCAAGGAATTGCTGTTCACCGCCGACGTCTGGAGCGCCGACGAAGCCCACCGGCTCGGCATGGTCAATCACGTGGTACCGCGGCCTGATCTGTCGTCGTTCGTGATGCAGCTGGCTGAGAGGATCGCGGCCAAACCGTCATTCGCGCTGAAGATGACCAAGGAAGCGGTCAACCGCTCGGTCGATGTCATGGGCCAGCCCGCGGCGATCGATCAGGCGTTCGCGCTGCATCAGCTCTGTCACGCGCATAATCTGCAGGAATTCGGCATGGTGGTGGACCCCGCGGGGCTGCATCCCTCGGTCAGGAAAACGGCGGCGGTAAAGTAAATCAGATGGACCTCAACCTCAGCGACGAGCAGCGCCTGCTGCGCGAAAGTGTCGACCGCTTCATCGCGGAAACCTATGACGCCGATCACCGCCGCCGCAGCGCGGGCGATCCGTTCGGCTTCAGCCCCGCGATCTGGAAAAAGTTTGCCGACCTCGGCTGGCTGGCGCTGCCGATTGCAGAGGAATATGGCGGGCTCGGCGCCGGCCCGGTCGAGACCGGCATCGTGATGGAAGCCTTTGGCCGCGGGCTGGTTTCCGAACCCTATCTGTCGACGGTGGTGATCGGCGCCGGCCTGATCGCGGCATGCGGCAGCGAGGCGCAGAAGCAGGCGATGCTGCCGAAGATCGCCGACGGCACGCTTCGTCTGGCGTTCGCGCATTCGGAGCGCGCGGCGCGGTTCGATCTTTCGAAAGTCGAGACCGCGGCGATGAAGGTGGCTGACGGCTGGCGGCTCGACGGCCGCAAGACCGCCGTGCTCGACGGCCATGCGGCGGGACAGATCATCGTCTCGGCCCGCGTCGCCAGCGACGACGGCACGGCTGGAAAACTGTCCCTGTTCCTCGTTCCCGCGGGCACGCCCGGCATCACGTTGCGCGACTACGCGCGGCTCGGTGGCGGCCGCGCCTGCAACCTCGATCTCGCCAATGTGAACCTTGCTGCCGACGCGCTGCTCGGCGACGGCGGCGATGCGCTGCCGCAGATCGAAGCCGTGGTCGACCGCGCGCTGGCGGCACTCGGCTCCGAGGCGGTCGGCATCATGCAGATCATGTTCGACATGACGCTGGAATATACCAAGGTGCGCCAGCAGTTCGGCCGGCCGCTGTCGGCCAACCAGGTCATCCGCCACCGCCTCGCCGACATGGCAATGCATTGCGACGAGGCGCGTTCAATCGCGCTGCGCGCGGCCGTGATGGCCGACGCCGAGCCGATCGCGCGAGGGCGTGCCGCGTCGGGCGCCAAGGCAAAAATCGGTAAATCCGCGCGCTTCGTTGCCGAACAGTCGGTGCAACTGCACGGCGCCATGGGCGTCACCGAGGAACTCGACATCGGCTCCTATTTCAAGCGGCTGCTCGCCTTCGATACGCTGTTCGGCGGCAGCGCCCATCATTACCGCCGTCACGCCGCATTGGGCGGGCGAACAACTCCTCACGCCTGAACCGGAGCGCCAGCATGGATCTCACCTTCAGCCCGCAAGAGCGCGCCTTCGAACAGGAAGTCCGCGACTTCATCGCGCAGAACCTCACGCCGGAAATGAAACGCGCGACCGCGCTGACGCCATCGGTATTCTCCGATCCCGATATCGGCATGTCCTGGCAGCGCGCGCTGCATAAGAAAGGCTGGGGTGCGCCGGGATGGCCGGTGGACCAGGGTGGGCCGGACTGGACGGCGGCACAGCGCTGGATTTTCGAGGCCGAATGCGCCCGCGCCGGCACGCCAAACGTCAACGTGATGGGCGTCAAGATGGTCGGTCCCGTCATCATCGGCTTCGGCTCGCCGGAGCAGAAGAATTTCTATCTGCCGCGAATCCTCTCCGGCGAGGATTACTGGTGCCAGGGCTATTCCGAGCCGGGCTCCGGCTCGGACCTGGCCTCGCTGAAGACCCGCGCGGTGCGCGACGGCGACGACTATATCATCAACGGCACCAAGATCTGGAC
>JBKJUA010000021.1:0-5259 GCA_046590305.1 Bradyrhizobium sp. | reverse complement strand
GTGTAAACCTCATGCGGCGGCAGCAATCGCGGACCGTAACCCGGCACCGGCGCTTCCGGCGGCATCGCCGCATAGGGGCCGCCGATGTCGGACACCACCCTGTAGGGCGAGCGCCCGGCCTCGTAGGGCGCCAGCACCTGCGCATTGGCAGCGCCGGCCGCCACCACCATCAGCCCGGCCGATAAGATCCATCCCGTGAACAGCTTCATCGGATAATCGCTCCTGCTACGCCTCTGACCGTTTTCGCTCGTTGGTCCCGCCGGCAACATGTTTGCCGAATCCGGCGGTCCTTGGGCCGGATCGCGGCGCGTTTGCTCCAAATCCGGGGCGGGCCGGTCATCCCCGCTGGCAACACGGATCAGCCATGCAACCGGCGACTTTCACGCGCTTGTGTGATAGAAAAAAATTTGGCATGGTCTGAGTTAGGACAGCATAGCTGTCTCAATTGCGGTGCGATCCCGGCACAGGGATTGCCGCGAAAGATGGTGCTCAGGCGCCAGGAAGTAAAAGGCAAGGCCGTTCGTCGGGGACGCCGGACGCCCAGGCCTGAATTTACGAAATTGCGGCTCGCGGAGGACGAGCGGTGGCCCGGTGGGTGCCGCAAACGCCCAAGGTGCGCCAACGGACGGTGAGGCCTTCAGCCTTATTGAGAGGACGTGAGATGAGCGGGTCGGAGTTCGCAAGCGAAAACATCGTGACGGATGCGCTGTCGGCGGCCCCGGCCTCGAAACCGGCCGAAGTCGCGCGCGAATTCAGCTGGCGTCCGCCGGCCGAAGGCCTGTACGACCCCTCGCTCGAGAAAGATTCCTGCGGCGTCGGCTTCATCGCCAACATCAAGGGCAAGAAGTCGCATCAGATCGTTTCCGACGCGCTGAACATTCTGTGCAACCTCGAACACCGCGGCGCGGTCGGCGCCGATCCGCGCGCCGGCGACGGCGCCGGCATCCTGGTGCAGATTCCCCACACTTTCTTCGCGCGCAAGGCGGCCGCGCTCGGCTTTACGCTGCCGAAGCCCGGCGAGTACGCGGTCGGCGCGCTGTTCATGCCGAAGGAAACGGCGTGGCGCAAAGTCATCAAGAGCATCATCTCCGACCAGATCCGGGACGAGGGACTGATGCTGCTGGGCTGGCGCGAAGTGCCCTCAGACAATTCCTCCCTCGGCGAAACCGTCAAGCCGACCGAACCCGCGCACATGCAGGTGTTCATCGGCCGTAACGGTGCGGCCAAGACCGAGGACGATTTCGAACGGCGGCTCTACATCCTGCGCAAGTCGATCTCGCAGGCGATCTACCAGCGCCGCGACCGCGGCATGGCCGGCTATTACCCGGTGTCGCTGTCGTGCCGCACCGTGGTCTACAAGGGCATGTTCCTGGCCGACCAACTCGGCAAATATTATCCCGATCTCTCCGAGCCCGATTTCGACAGCGCGCTGGCGCTGGTGCATCAGCGTTTCTCGACCAACACCTTCCCGGCCTGGTCGCTGGCGCATCCGTACCGGATGATCGCCCATAACGGCGAAATCAACACGCTGCGCGGCAACGTCAACTGGATGGCGGCGCGGCAGGCTTCGGTGCATTCCGAACTTTACGGCAAGGACATCAGCCGGCTGTGGCCGATCTCCTATGAAGGACAAAGCGACACCGCCTGCTTCGACAACGGCCTCGAATTCCTGGTGCAGGGCGGCTACTCGCTGCCGCATGCCGTGATGATGATGATTCCGGAAGCCTGGGCCGGCAATCCCCTGATGGATGAAGAGCGCCGCGCTTTCTATGAATATCACGCCGCGATCATGGAGCCGTGGGACGGCCCGGCAGCGATCGCCTTCACCGACGGCCGCCAGATCGGCGCCACGCTCGACCGCAACGGCCTGCGCCCGGCGCGTTATCTCGTCACGTCGGACGACCGCATCATCATGGCGTCCGAGATGGGCGTGCTGAAGATTCCGGAAGAGACCATCATCACCAAGTGGCGGCTGCAGCCCGGCAAGATGCTGCTGGTCGACCTCGAACAGGGCCGTCTCATTCCCGACGACGAGATCAAGGCGCAGCTGGCCAAGAGCCATCCCTATCGCGCCTGGCTCGACCGCACCCAGATCGTACTGGAGGAACTGCCGGACGCCCCGACCAAGGGCATGCGCTCCAACCTGCCGCTGCTCGATCGCCAGCAGGCCTTCGGCTATTCCCAGGAAGACGTCACCATCCTGATGACGCCGATGGCGTCGACCGGCGAGGAAGCCAACGGCTCGATGGGCAACGACACGCCGATCTCGGCGCTATCGGACAAGCCGAAGCAGCTGTTCACCTACTTCAAGCAGAATTTCGCGCAGGTCACCAATCCGCCGATCGACCCGATCCGTGAAGAACTGGTCATGAGTCTCGTCTCGATCATCGGGCCGCGGCCGAACCTTTTCGACCTGCAGGGCCTGGCCGGTACCAAGCGGCTCGAAGTGCGCCAGCCGATCCTGACCGATGGCGATCTGGAAAAGATCCGCTCGATCTCCGAAGTCGCCGACAGCCATTTCAAGTCGCGCACGCTCGACACCACCTTCCACGCCGGCCTTGGCGCCGCGGGTCTCGAGCAGGTGCTCGATGAGCTTTGCGCGCGCGCCGAAGCCGCGGTCCGCGAAGGCATCAACATCGTCATCCTGAGCGACCGCGCCGCCGGCTCCGACCGGATTCCGATCCCCTCGCTGCTGGCGTGCGCCGCCGTGCATCATCATCTGATCCGTACCGGCCTGCGCACGTCGGTCGGCCTGGTGGTCGAATCCGGCGAACCGCGCGAGGTGCATCACTTCGCCTGCCTCGCCGGCTACGGCGCCGAGGCGATCAACCCCTATCTCGCCTTCGAAACCATCATCGCGATGAAGGACAATTTGCCGGCGGCGCTCGACGACTACGAAATCGTCAAGCGCTACATCAAGTCGATCGGCAAGGGCCTGCTCAAGGTGATGTCGAAGATGGGCATCTCGACCTATCAGTCCTATTGCGGCGCGCAAATTTTCGACGCCGTCGGGCTGAAGGCGGATTTCGTCGCGAAGTATTTCGTCGGCACCCATACCCGCATCGAAGGCGTCGGCCTGGCCGAAATCGCCGAGGAAACCACGCGCCGCCATGCCGATGCGTTCGGCGGCGCGCTCGAATACAAGACCGCACTCGACGTCGGCGGCGAATACGCCTACCGCACCCGCGGCGAGGATCACGCCTGGACCGCCGAATCGGTCTCGACGCTGCAGCATGCCGTGCGCGGCAATTCGCTGGAGCGCTACCGGGCGTTCGCGAAAATCCTCAACGAGCAGTCCGAGCGGCTCTTGACGCTGCGCGGCCTGTTCAGGATCAAGACCGCCGAGGACGAAAAGCGCAAACCTGTCGCCCTCGACCAAGTCGAGCCGGCCAAGGATATCGTTAAGCGTTTTGCAACCGGCGCGATGAGTTTCGGCTCGATCTCGCGCGAGGCGCATACCACGCTGGCGATCGCCATGAACCGGACCGGCGGCAAGTCCAACACCGGCGAAGGCGGCGAAGAGAGCGATCGCTTCAAGCCGCTGCCGAACGGCGATTCGATGCGCTCGGCGATCAAGCAGGTCGCCTCCGGCCGCTTCGGCGTCACGACAGAATATCTCGTCAACGCCGACATGATGCAGATCAAGATGGCGCAGGGAGCAAAACCCGGCGAAGGCGGCCAATTGCCCGGCCACAAGGTCGATGCCACCATCGCCCGCGTGCGGCATTCTACGCCCGGCGTCGGCCTGATCTCGCCGCCGCCGCATCACGATATCTATTCCATCGAGGATCTGGCGCAGCTGATCTACGACCTCAAAAACGTCAATCCCGACGGCCAGGTCTCGGTCAAGCTCGTCTCCGAAATCGGCGTCGGCACCGTGGCCGCCGGCGTTGCCAAGGCGCGCGCCGACCATGTCACCATCGCCGGCTTCGAAGGCGGCACCGGCGCCTCTCCCCTCACCTCGATCAAGCATGCGGGTTCGCCGTGGGAAATCGGGCTTGCCGAAACCCACCAGACCCTGGTGCGCGAGCGGCTGCGCAGTCGCATCGTGGTGCAGGTCGACGGCGGCTTCCGTACCGGACGCGACGTCGTGATCGGCGCACTGCTCGGTGCCGACGAATTCGGCTTCGCCACCGCACCCCTGATCGCGGCCGGCTGCATCATGATGCGCAAGTGCCATCTCAACACCTGCCCGGTCGGCGTCGCCACCCAGGACCCGATACTGCGCAAGCGTTTTACGGGCCAGCCCGAACACGTCATCAACTACTTCTTCTTCGTCGCCGAGGAAGTCCGCGAAATCATGGCTGCGCTCGGTTACCGCTCCTTCAACGAGATGGTGGGCCAGACCCAGATGCTCGACCAGTCCACGCTGGTGGCGCACTGGAAGGCCAAGGGGCTCGACTTCTCCAAGCTGTTCGTGCGCCAGAACGAACTGCCGGGCCAGAAAATCTATCATTCGCAGAACCAGGACCATCATCTGGAAGCCGTGCTCGACCGTACCTTGATCGAAAAAGCACGGCCCGCGCTCGACCGCGGCGCGCCTGTCAAGATCGAGGCCGAGATCAACAACACCGACCGCAGCGCCGGCGCGATGCTGTCCGGCACCGTTGCAAAGATTTACGGCCATGCCGGCCTGCCGCACGACACCATTCAGGTGAGCTTCAAAGGCACCTCAGGGCAGGCGTTCGGCGCCTGGCTGACGCGCGGCGTCACCTTCACGCTGGAAGGCGAAGGCAACGACTATGTCGGCAAAGGCCTGTCCGGCGGACGCATCATCATCAAGCCGCCGCGCAATTGCGGTATCGTGCCGGAAGAATCCATCATCGTCGGCAACACCGTGATGTACGGCGCGATCGAGGGCGAATGCTATTTCCGCGGTATCGCTGGCGAGCGGTTTGCGGTGCGCAACTCCGGCGCCGTCGCGGTGGTCGAGGGCGCCGGCGATCATTGCTGCGAATATATGACCGGTGGCATCGTCGTGGTGCTCGGCAAGACCGGGCGCAATTTCGCGGCGGGCATGTCGGGCGGTGTCGCCTACGTGCTGGACGAAGCCGGCGACTTCGCCAAACTCTGCAACATGGCGATGGTCGAGCTCGAGCCGGTGCTGTCGGAAGAGATGATCAACCAGAACACCTATCATCAGTCCGGCGATCTCGATGCGCATGGGCGGGTCGACGTGTTCCAGAACTTGCTGGAATCCGACGTCGAGCGGCTGCATGTGCTGATCACCCGCCACGCCAGGCTGACGGACTCGAAGCG